>JBBKWQ010000157.1:0-32605 GCA_037969115.1 Ilumatobacteraceae bacterium | reverse complement strand
GATCGAAGAAGGTGCTGCTCCCGGTCGTCGTGGGCTCGTTGATCGGCGCATACGGCATCACCAGGCTCACCGACGACGCGTTCGAGCGGACCTTTGGCCTGCTGATGCTGCCCATCATCTTCCTGTCGATTCGCAAGCCGAAGGTGAGTCTCCACGCGGAACCGTGGTCGGTCTGGGTCACCAGCTCGTGTTCTTCGGCGTCGGGATCTACGGGGGAGCGGTACAGGCGGGCGTCGGCCTGATCATGCTCGCGGCGCTCACCCGCGCCGGATTCGACCTCATTCTGGCGAACAACATCAAGGTCGTCGTCAACGTGGTGCTCACCGCGACGGTGCTGCCCATCTTCTTCTGGCAAGGCAAGGTGGAGTGGCTCCCCGCGGTGATTCTGGCAGCCGGGCTCACGGTCGGCTCGTGGATCGGTGCGCATGCTGCGGTCCGCGGCGGCGAGCGAGTGATACGAATCGGGATGGTGGTCGCCGCGCTCCTGCTCTCGGGCAAACTGCTCGGCCTGTACGGCTGACGCGTCGATGGAGGTCGCCGTGCGCCTGCGCGGCAGACTTGCGTCATGACCAACTCGGGTGACATTGCGTTCGACCTGACCGACGAGGAGTTGCGGGTCCTCGGTTGTCTCATCGAGAAAGAGGCCACCACCCCCGCTGCCTACCCGCTCACGCTGAACTCGCTGCGGTTGGCGTGCAACCAGTCGACGAGCCGCGTACCCGTCGTCGACTACAGCGATCTCGACATCGAGCAGGCGCTCCGCACGCTGCGCGAGCGTGGGCTCACGCGCAACGTGCACAGCACCTCGAATCGCGCGATGAAGTATCGCCATGTCGTTCCCGAGGCGCTCGGGCTCGACGTCGACGAAATGGCGATCATCGGTGTTCTGATCTTGCGCGGTCCGCAGACGATCGGCGAACTCAAGTCCCGTACCGAACGCATCCATGCCTTCGCCGACCTCGCAGAGGTCAGCGCGTCGCTCGAAGGCCTGGCCTCTGCCGACCGTCCGCTCGTCGTAGAACTCGACCGGGCGGCCGGGCAGAAGGAATCGCGGTGGGCTCAACTCCTGTCGGGCGCAACCGAACCCGTAGTCGCATCTCCGCCGGGTGCCGCCGCGCAGCCGGCATCCGATCGGGTCGAGCTCTTCCTGCAAGGTGCACGAGCCATTGCGTCCGCCATCTCATCTCCTGAGGTTGCCGACTGCTGGGATCAGCCATCGGTACTCGACGATCAGCTCGTGAGCGGACTCGCCGGGCATCTCGCCCGAGGAGCGGTGTGGGCCGTGGGTGACTATCTCGATGGCGATCCGCCGGCCGGACCACCCGACGTGAGCAGCGCTGCCGAGTACTTCGTCACGCTGCTCGGTGCCGTCACCGACGACGACCATCGCGCCATCAGGGAACGCGGTGCCGCGGTTGCGGCGTTGGGCCACCGCGAGTTGTGTCGAGTGCTCGGCGACCGGATAACGCGGCTCGAGGATCAGTTGGCTTCGCTCGACGCCGATCGCCTGCTCACCGTCGCAGGCGGGCTCGTCATTCGGCTCGACGACTATCTCGCGACTCGGATCGTCGAGCAGGTCGTCCACCTCGACGACCTGTCGCGCAGTGTGAGCGATCGCTCCGGCAACCGTTCGTTCACGGCCCCGGCGGCCGGCGAACACTTGGCGATCGACGTCGGCATCGAGATGTTGCTCCAGCAGCGCGGCTCGGTGGCGGCCATTCGAGCGATCTTTCGCGACGGATTCGCCGAATCGTCGTTTCCGGTGTTGTGAACGGCGACGCCGAGCCGGCTCAGTGGAGACCCTTGGAACGTCGGCCCAACTCGCGATCGATCTCGCGCTGCGAGTCGCGCTCGGCGATGGCCTGACGCTTGTCGCCCTTCGTGCGGCCCTTGCCCACCCCGAGCTCGACCTTGGCGCGACCGTCCTTGAAGTAGAGACTCAGCGGCACGACCGACACCCGGTCCTGCTCGATGCGAGCGGTGAGCCGGTCGATCTCGTTGCGATGCAGGAGCAGCTTGCGTGGGCGGTCGGGATCGTGCGAACCGACGCCAACGGCGAACAGGTACGGCGAGATGTGGACACCCTCCAGCCAGAGCTCGCCGTCACGAACCCGGGCGTAGGCATCGGCGAGCTGCACCTGCGCCAGCCGCAGGCTCTTCACCTCGCTGCCCTGCAACACGATGCCGGCCTCGAACGTGTCGGTGATCGCGTAGTTGTGGCGCGCTCGGCGGTTGCTCGCGATGATCTTCGTGGCCGGTGCCGTCATGGGCCGATCAGACTAGCGAGCAGTATCGTGCGGCCCGTGCTGGAACTTCGCCGTGCGGCGTTCGACGAGTTCGTCAACCATGCGTACGACTGCTACCCCCTCGAAGCTTGCGGGCTCATCGCCGGCCCCGCCGGAACCGAACGGACGGAGACGTTCTACCCATGTGAGAACACCGCCGAGTCGGCCCGGGTCTACACGATCTCGCCGACCGATCACTTGCGCGCCGACCGTGACGCCGATGACCACGATTGGGAGATCAACGGCGTCGTGCACAGCCATACGCACTCCGAGCCGTACCCGAGCCCGACCGACGTCCAGCAGGCACCTGACCCCGACTGGCACTACGTGATCGTGAGCCTCAAGCGCGACTCGCCGGAGGTGCGCAGCTACCGCATCGTCGATGGCACGATCAGCGAAGAGCCGATCGTTTTCTCGAATCCCGACTAGCCACATCGGATTAGTCGAAATAAGCTGAAGGTCGAGGAGGTTGCACCGTCTATGACCGCTGTGAAGTCGCCGCCGGCCCCCACCCACATCCCGGGCATCAGCACGATCGCGAGCAACGTGCTCGACCTCGTCGGCAACACCCCCATCGTCGACGTGTCGAACCTGTCGCCGAACCCCAACGTCCGCATCCTCGCGAAGCTCGAGATGCAGAACCCGTTCGGATCGGTGAAGGACCGGATCGCGAAGGCGATGATCGAAGCAGCCGAGAAGGACGGATCGTTGTTGCCCGGTCAGACCATTCTGGAACCGTCGTCGGGCAACACGGGCATCGCGCTCGCCGCGATCGCGCGGCTGAAGGGGTATCCCATCAAGATCCTGATGCCCGACAGCGTCTCGATCGAACGCCGACAGATGTTGGAGATCATGGGCGCCGAGATCATCCTCACTCCCGGTCCGGAAGGGTCGAACGGGGCGGTGCGTCGCGCCCAACAGCTCGCGAAGGAACACCCGGAATGGTGCTTCATCTACCAGTACGGCAACGACGCCAACCCTCGTGCTCACTACGAGGGCACCGGCCCGGAGATCATGCGGGATGTGCCCGACATCACCCACTTCGTGGCGGGCCTCGGCACGAGCGGCACCCTCATGGGTACCGGACGCTTCCTGAAGGAGCAGAATCCCGACATCCAAATCGTCGCCGTCGAGCCACCGCTCGGTGAACGCGTCGAGGGGCTCCGCAACATGGATGAGGGCTACATCCCTCCCGTCTTCGAGAACTGGAACGGTTTCGAACTCCTGGACCGCAAGCGCGTGGTGCGTCCGCGCGAATCCATCGAATGGGTTCGTCGACTCGTGAACGAGTGTGGAGTCTTCGCCGGGCTCTCGTCCGGAGCAGCGCTGGCCGGGGCGGCCAAGGTCGCTGCCGAGATCGAATCTGGCACGATCGTCTTCATCGTGTGCGACGGCGGTTGGAAGTACCTGTCGACGGGTGCCTACACCGACGACCTCGATCAGGCCGAAGCCGCGGCCGAACAGATCATCTACTTCTGAACAGCGCTTCCTGAGCCCTGGGGCTTCGACGCTTTTCGCGCCGCTGCGGCGCCCCGATTAGTTTCGACCGTGCATGCCGCAGCTGCCGAGCGCGCTCCAGCGACTATTTCCGCTCCCGAAGCCCGTTCGATCCGCGCTCGTCTTCGGCCTCATCTACTCGTTCCTCGTGGGCGTCTCATCGCTCGAGGGCGGCATCAAGGTGATGGGAGCCGACACCCAGGAGTCGCTGTTCGCGAACGTGTCGAATCCGATAGCCGGCCTCTTCGTGGGCATCCTCGGGACGGTGCTCGTGCAGTCGTCGTCGGCAAGCACCTCGGTGATCGTCGGGCTGGTCGCGTCCGGTGCGCTCAGCGTCGATGCGGCCGTACCGATGGTGATGGGCGCGAACATCGGAACCACCGTCACCAACACGCTCGTCTCGCTCGGTCACATTCGGCAGTCGAACGAGTTCCGTCGCGCGCTCGCTGCGGCAACCGTGCACGACTTCTTCAACGTGATGGCCGTTGCGATCCTTTTGCCGCTCGAACTGGTCACCGGCGTGTTGTCGTCCTCGGCCGGATGGGTGAGCGAGCAGCTGGTCGGATCGGCTGGAACGTCGTGGGAGAGCCCGATCAAGAGGTGGGTGAAAACGCCGGTCGGCTGGATCGAGGACGCCCTGGCGTGGTTCGGCCTGCAAGGCAACGCACTCGGCACGGCGATGGTGCTCACCGGACTCGTGATCGTGGTCGGATCGCTGATCCTGATCACGGCCAACATGAAAACCCTCATCGCCGATCGCATGGAGCGGTCGCTCAACGCCGTGTTGGGTCGCGGGGGCGGCATCGTCGCGATGGTGATCGGCATGCTCATCACCGTGGCCGTGCAGAGTTCGAGCATCACGACCTCGATCCTCATCCCCATGGCGGCAGCAGGTGTGATCACGCTCCGGAACGCGTATCCGGTCACGCTCGGAGCGAACGTCGGCACCACGATCACGGCGCTGCTGGCGGCCCTGGCGGCGAGCCGCCCGGAGGCACTCACCGTGGGCCTCGTGCACACCATTTTCAACCTGCTCGGTATCGCCATCCTGTACGGCATCCCGTTCCTGCGCCCGCTCCCGATCCGTGGCGCCGAGGCGCTCTCGGTCATCGCCGTGAAACGCCCTATTCTTGGTGTGGGCTACGTGGTCGTCCTGTTCATCATCGTCCCACTCGTCGGCGTGGCAATCTTCCGCTGAGCCCCTGGAGGTTTCATCATGGTCATGTCTTTCTTCCGCAAGAGCGAATCGGGTCTCGACCACATCGCGCAGCAGACCCTGTCGATGCTGAGCGATGCCCGTCACTCGTTCGACCTCGCTTCGATGGCCGTGCTGAGCGGCGCCGATCCCACGGCGATCGGGGCCGACATCCGAGAAACCGATCACCGCATCAACGAGACCGAGCAACGTCTTCGTTCCGAGTTGGTGGTGCACGTCAGCGTTCGCGGCGGCGAAGACATCGGCGTGGTCATGGGGTACACGCTGCTCATCAAGAAGATCGAACGGATCGGTGACCAGGCGAAGAACATTCTCGATCTCGCAGACGAAGGCGTGTCGCTCGTGGGTGCCGACGACATCGACCAGTTCGTCGAGCACCGCCAGGCGATCTCACGAATGTACGTGGAAGCCGCCGACCTGCTCACATCGCACGACGAAGCTGCGGCCCGCGAGTTCCTCGGGCGGGCTCTGGCACTCAAAGCCGAGTGCGAGACGAAGGTGCGCGAATACATGCGCTCCGACCAACCGGGCCACTGGGCGGTGCCACGCGCGATCCTGTACCGATACTGGAAGCGCATCGTGGCGAACCTGGCCGGAATCGTGACATCCGCGATCGAGCCGCTCCAGAACATCGACTACCTCGACGCGGGCACGACCGACATCGACGACGATTAGGTAGCAACTTCGGGCTCGTCCTGGCCGTCGCACGAGTGCAATACCCGTCGCGACTCGACGACTGACTGCCGCGCCTGCGTCTACTCGAGGCGGCGCAAGGCCGACTCGGCCCGGCGGCGTGGCTCGAGGCGTAACGTCGCATCGGTGACGAATGCACCGCCATCGCTGACGATGACCGGATTCAGATCGAGTTCGATGATCTCGACATGATCCGACGCCAGAAGCGCAACCCGTGTGATCACGTCGGCCATTGCCATCGACGCGTGCTCGTCGAGACCCTTGGCAGCGCGGGTGTCGGCGAGCATCGCCCGCGCCGTCGCTGTCGAGATCGGAACGAGGCGGCTCGACTCGTCACCGATCAGATCGGCCTGCGCTCCACCGAGACCCACACTGATGACCGGCCCGAGTTGGTCGTCGGCCGCGATCCGGACTCGGAGATCGAGTCCCGGCGGCACCATCTTCTGCACGTTGACGATCGCCGCGTCGTCGCCGAGGTGTTGGAGCATGATGTCGACTGCCTCGGTGACGTCGGCGGCCTCACTGAGGTCGAGCGCCACACCGGCCTCGGTGGAGCGCCCCGCTCGTCGGACCGCTGCTTTTACTGCGACGGGGTATCCGAGCTCGGCAGCGACCTCGACCGCGTCGGCTGCCGGCACCCACCTCGACGGCGACATCGTCACACCGTACGCACCGAGCAACGTGGCGACCACCGCAGGGTCGGACGGATCGTTGCCGAGCGCACGGGTGATGATTGATCCGGCACCGACCGGATCCACCTGAGGCTCAGGGTCGGGTTCGGTCGCTTCCGTTGCTCGCCACTCCGAGTAGGTGGCGAGCCTGCCGAGCACGGCAGCTGCCGCCTCGGGAAACTCGAACGCAGGAATCGTCGACCCGTCCCTCAGCGGTCCGTCCGTCGACCCGAGCATCACGGCCAACAGCGGCTTGGTGCGTGAAGCGGCCGCCCGATCGATGGCGGGGATCGGTTCGCCCACAGCTGCCACCACCGGGGGAGCGTGGATCACCAGGACGGCATCGATCAGATCGTCCGTGAGCGCATCCTCGATGGCGGCTGCGTAGTCGACCGACGTCGAACGCCACTCGAGTTGGATCGGCGATTCGGTGACTTCGAGGCCGGCGGCTTGGAGTGTTGCCACGGCGAGCACGGCAGGGCTCCGCGAGTTCGACAGCACCGCAACTCGGCGGCCGTTCATCAACGGCTCGGACGAGAAGACGCGCGCCGTGTCGAGCAGCGTCGCAACTGTGGGTACCTCGATGAGACCGGATTGTGTGTACATGGCCCCGGTTCCCGGTCCGACGAGCGCTGCTCCCGTTCGCACGGCGACGATCGGTCGTTTCGCCGACACGCGCCTCGCGATCCGTGCGAACTTGCGAGGGTTGCCCAACGACTCGGTGTAGAGCGCGATCACTCTCGTGGCGTCATCGTCCTCCCAGAACTGGAGGAGGTCGTTGGCCGACACGTCCGACTTGTCGCCGAGCGAAACGAACCACGACGTGCCCAACTGGAGCTTTCGGGCCAGGCCGAGGAGCGACCCGGCAAGAGAACCCGACTGCATCGAGAAGGCGACGTTGCCGCTCGGCAGATCGACGTGAACCAGGCCGACCTGGATCAACACATCGGCACGAGGCGAAGCGAAGCCCATGCTGGCGGGGCCGATGATTCTGATGCCGTTGCGACGAGCGTGACTGATGAGACCGTCGACGTCGATGCCGGTGTTGTCGACAGCCGTGACGACGACGGCGCCGCGAACGTGTTTGGCGATGCACTGGTCGATCGTCTCGGCGAGTGCGGACGGTGGCACGGCAACGACCGCCAGTCCGACATCGCCGGCGATGTCGTCGACTGTTGCGTAGGCCTGGACGCCGCCCACGCTGCGGTGGTGAGGGTTGACCGGGTACATGGGCCCGCGGAACCCATGTGTCGCGTTGCGCCAGAGTTCCCGCCCGACCGACCCGAGACGGTCACTCGCACCGATGACGGCGATCGACTGTGGCAGCAGGAGCCGAGCGACAGATCGCGAGTCGGCGCGCTGTTCGCGGCGTTCGACCGACGCGAGGAACTCGGCCGTGTCGCTGAGATCGAAGTCGATGTCGACCACACCCGATTCGAAACGTCGATGCAGTGGCCAACCCGCCTTGGTGAAGACGGCCAGCATGCTTCGGTTCTCGCCCAGCGTCTGCGCGGTGAAGTGTGCGATGCCGTTCGAGCGGGCGATCGCGGCGAGGTGTTCGAGCAGGAGCGTCGCGATGCCCTTGCCGTGGTGGTCGTCGTCGACCATGAAGGCAGCCTCGGCGTCTGGGCGGTGCCGCCAACGTTCGTAGCTGCCCCAGCCGATGAACGCGTCGCGTCGCTCGACCACCAGCGCTGCGCGATCGACGAAGTCGACCTCGGTGAAATGCGCCAACTCCTTGGCACTCAGCGTGGGCTTCGGCGAGAAGAAGCGCGAGTACTTGCTCTCTGTCGACTGGCGCTCGTGAAACTCGAGCAGGGCCTGCTTGTCGTCGGGGGTGATCGGGCGGATGAGCGCCGTGTCTCCGTCGCCGAGCACGACCGTCGACGCCCACTGATCGATCTGCGCCTCCATGCACGTGAGCTTGCCACGGACGGATGCGATCCACCCTGTGCAGATGTCACATCGAATCGAATGCCATAACCTGCCGGGCGTGGAGCGGCCGATCGGCATGTTCGATTCGGGGTTTGGAGGGCTCACGGTCGCACGCGCCCTCATCGATCTCCTGCCGGCCGAGGACGTTGTCTACATCGGCGACACCGAGCGTTACCCCTACGGCTCGAAGCCGCTCGAGGCCGTGAGGCAGTACGCCCACGAACTGGCGTGGAGCCTGCTGCGCGACTGCGATGCGAAAGCGATCGTCGTGGCGTGCAACACGGCGACGGCTGCCGGGCTCGACGAACTGCGGGCGGAGCTGCCGATTCCCGTCATCGACGTGATCCAGCCGGGCGCGAACGCGCTCGTGAAGGCGACCAGGTCAGGTCGTGTCGGGGTGATCGGCACCGTGGGCACGATGGCGTCGGGCGCCTACGTGCGAGCGGTGGCGCGCACCGGTGCTCCGGTGCACCTTTCGAGTGCTGCCTGTCCCGGCTTCGTCGAGTTCGTCGAGCGCGGCCAGACCACCGGTGACGAGGTCACGGTGCTCGCCGAACGTCTGTTGGCGCCGATTCGGGAGGCCAAGGTCGATGCGTTGCTGCTCGGATGCACGCATTATCCGTTCCTGGCGAGAACGATCAGCGAGGTGATGGGCGCCGACGTCACCCTGGTCAGTTCGGCCGACGAGACGGCGTTCGATGCCCGCGACCGCCTTGCCGATCTGGGCCTCCTGCGCTCTGACCCGACGCGTCGTACGGGTAAGCATCGGTTCTTGTCGAGCGGCGACATCGAGGTGTTTCGCGAACTCGGCAGCAGACTGCTGGGTCCCGAACTCGACGCGACGGAACCCTGGCCGTGCGCCGACCCGAACCCTCTCTGACTGGAGATCACCATGACCCGATTCGACGGACGTACTGTCGACCAGCTTCGCCCCATGACGTTCGAGCGAGACTTCACCGAGATGTCAGCCGGTTCGTGCCTCGTGAGTTTCGGTAAGACGCGCGTGCTGTGTACGGCGTCGGTCGATGACGACGTGCCGCGGTGGATGCGCAACAGCGGCAAGGGATGGGTCACTGCCGAGTATTCGATGTTGCCCGGGTCTTCTCCCGAGCGCGTCGGCCGCGAGGCTGCGAAAGGCAAGCAGAGTGGTCGCACGGTCGAGATCCAGCGGCTCATCGCACGGTCGCTCCGTGCGGCATGCGACATGACGGTGCTCGGCGAGCGGCAGGTCACCGTGGACTGCGATGTGTTGCAGGCAGATGGCGGCACACGGACGGCGAGCATCTGCGGGGGCTTCATCGCGCTCCATGACGCACTCACCCGAACCATCGAGGCGGAGCGAGCAGCGGCCGGCCAAGCCGCGGTCACAGCGAAACACCCACTCCACTCGTTCGTGTCGGCGATCAGCGTCGGCATCGTCGACGGTGTGCCGATGCTCGACCTTCCGTACGTGGAGGACAGCAAGGCCGAGGTCGACATGAACGTGGTGATGTTGCGCCCCGTGGACGGTGGCGAGGCGCGCTTCGTCGAGGTACAGGGCACCGCCGAGGGCATGGCCTTCTCCAGGTCCGAGCTCGACTCGATGCTGGTGCTCGCCGAAGGTGGGCTGATCGAGATCAGCGACCGTCAGGCCGAGGTCGTCGCAACACCGCCGACACCGCGCTGACATGGATACATCGAACACCCTCCGACTCGTGTGCGCATCGGCGAACCCGGACAAGGTCGCCGAGATCCAGGCGATCGTCGGCGACCGAGTGGCACTCGTGCCGCGTCCGGACGACCTCGGCGACATCGTGGAAGACGCCGACACGCTCCGAGGGAACGCCCGCCTGAAGGCTGTCGCCGTGTGCCGCGCTTCCGGACTGCCGTCTGTGGCCGACGACACCGGTCTCGAGGTGGATGCGCTCGGTGGCGCACCAGGCGTGCACGCTGCGAGGTACGCGGGCGAACACTGCTCGTACGCCGACAATCGCGCCAAGCTCCTCCGAGAGCTCGGCGACACTGATCGACGCACGGCGCGCTTTCGGACATGCGTGTTGGTGGCCTATCCCGACGGCACCGAACTTGCCGTCGACGGCGTGTGCGAGGGCAGCATCGCCGTCGACGAACGCGGTGAACGCGGCTTCGGCTACGACAACGTGTTCGTGCCCGCCGACGGCGACGGCCGGACGTTCGGCGAGATGACCGACGACGAGAAACACGCTGTCTCGCACCGTGGGCGTGCCTTCGATGCGTTGCTCGAAGCACTCTCGGTGCGGTAGTTCGCCGCACAACAACGGCTACCAACCGCGCAGGTCGATCGGCCAGCGTTCGAGCACCTCATCGCGGCGGACGAGCCACGCAACTTCGTGCATCGCCATCGTGGGGTCGATGTGCGCAGGTACCACGCGAACGCGATCACCCACGCTCAGACCATCGTCGCTCGAGAACGTGATGTGCTCGTCTGAACAGAACCAGACAGCGCCGCCGATCACCGATGGATTTCCGTGATCCATGCCCAGCGATTTGAGTCCCACATCGGCGACGAACCAGCCATCACCCACCGAGATCACGGTGCCGTTCACGAACAGCGCCTGCTCGAAGCCGAGCGACTGAGCCTCGTATGCCGTGTCCATCAGGACATAGCTGCCGGCCTGCACCTCGGTGACCCCTGTGTCGCCGTGTAGGTCGAAGGTTCCGGTGCCGCCGGCTGACACGAGCTCGCCGCCGACATCGGCGTGTGCTCGAAGCAACAGCTCCATCGACGCGGCCACCTGTGCGGCCCGATCGTCGCGTTCGCGAACCATCATGAGATGCCCCTCGTAACCCATCACGCCGCGCACGTCGAGACCTCTCGCACGCGCAGAATCGGCCAGCCGCCCGGCCCGATCGGGTGCGACACCGCATCGCGGTAGCCCGACATTGACGTCGACCACGCAGTGCCGGATGCCCGCTTCGGCGGCGGCGACAACGGTGGCATCGGAGTCGACCGCGACGGTGATCATGGCGTCGAGCTCAGCCATCTGCCTGAGCCGGTCGCGATCGACGGTCTCGTTCGCCAGCAGCAGGTCGGTTCCCAGCCCTGCGCTCGCCATGCCGATCATCTCGCGAGGCGTCGCGCACGTGAAGTGGTGATGTCCGGCGGTCGACTGGGCGGCCGCGATCGATGTGCACTTGTGCGCCTTCACGTGGGGTCTGAGTGCCGGGCCCGCGAGCTCGCTCGCCATGTGCCTCACGTTTGCGTCGAAGGCGTCCGCGTCGATCAGCAGGGCCGGCGTCGGAAGCTCGTTGGTGTGCATCATCGAGCGTGCCACACGCCGATGTGCGAGCCGAAGGCGAAAGCCCGTCGACCAGAAAGGACTATGCGACCGGTTCGCCCGATCGAGCGTCGGACCAACGCATCAGCCATCCACGCAGATCGGGGAAGCTCATCGGCCTGGCGATGGCATAACCCTGGGCCAGGTCGCAGCCCATGTCGCCGAGCATGTCCCACACGCCCGTCGTCTCCACGCCCTCCGCCACGACCACGAGACCCAAGTCGTGGGCGAGGTTGATCACCGACTGCACGATGAGCCGATCCTGTGGATGCGTCTCGAGATTGGTGATGAAGGCTCGGTCGATCTTGATTCGGTCGACCGTCATGTCGCGCAACGTGCTGTACGACGCGTATCCGGTACCGAAGTCGTCGACGGCGAATCGGGCACCGGCGTCGCGGAGCCGGTCGATGTTGTACTGCGTCTGCTCGTTGTTGGTCGACAGTGTGCGTTCCGTCACCTCGAGCTCGAGGCGACTCGCCGGAAAGCCGGTGCTGGCGATGATCTCGAGGAGCCGGCTCGAAAAATGACGATCTTGCAGGCTGCGAGCCGAAATGTTGACGGCGAGTCCGACGTTGTCGGCGCCGGTCATGAGCAAGCCCGATGACGACATGCGCACGACGAGGTCGGTGATCGGCGAGATGAGGTCGGTCTGCTCTGCCATCCCCATGAAATCGCCCGGCGGGATCATGCCCAGGTCGGGGTGCTTCCAACGGAGTAACGCCTCGACGGTGTCGACCTGACCGGTCTGCACCGACAGCTGCGGCTGGAAGTGCATCCGGAGCTGGTGACCGGTGAGGGCGTTGGGCAGCTCGCTGAGCAACCCGATGCGGCCTCGCTCCCTGCCTGCGGCGCTGCTGCGGTAGACCTCGACACCACCACCCGACCGTTTCGCTCGATACATGGCGATGTCGGCCGAGCGCATGGCCTCTGACGCCGAGTCACCGTCCTCGGGAGCGAAGGCGGCGCCGATGCTCACGGCGACCGAGACGGGGAAGCGGTCGATCTCGTGGGGTTCAGCGAGCATGCTGTGCAGACCCAGTGCGTGGCGCTCGACCTCGTCCCGGTCTTGTTCGCCCACCAGCACGAGTGCGAACTCGTCGCCGCCGAGTCGGGCGACGTAGGCATTCGGTGGAGTTGCCCGCTGCAGCCGGTCGGCGACGCTGATGAGGAGCTGATCGCCGAACTGGTGTCCGAGCCTGTCGTTGATGTCCTTGAACCCGTCGAGGTCCATCAACAGCACGGCACCGCGTCGAGCCGACGCCCCGTTCGACTCCAACAGATCGGTGAGATGGCCGATGAAAGCGCGTCGGTTCAGCAATCCGGTGAGCGGATCGTGTGACGCTTCGTGCGACCGTTGCAGCGCTTGACGCGCCGACTGGAACACGAGGACCGACGTGATCAGCAGCAGCGGCAGCAGCACCATGCTGAACTCGAGCGCGATCACGAAAACCGGCGCGAGCGAGAGCAGCGCTGCATCGGCTGTGAGCCGTTGCGCGAAGCCCTGGCGCAGCGTGGTGAGCAGGCTGATGCCGCGCGAAATCGAGATGGCGAATGCGCTGATCGCTCCGTTGAGGGCGAACAGAGCGAGTCCGGTGCCCACGATGGCCAGGCCGTGGCGCACCGGGATACGGTCGAGCGCGGTCACCGAGTCGTAGACGCCGAACGAGTGGAGCACGAGTCCGGCGGCCGACATGACCATCGCGGTGCTGAACATGGTGAGCAGATTGGAACGCATGTCGCGCCCACTGATCATTCCGCTCAGTGCCGCGACGAAGGTGACGATGATGACCGCCGTTGCCGGACTGCCGAGGAGGAGCAGCGCATACGCGATCGCCCATCGGGGCGTGACCTCGCCGCCATACCCGAATCGCATCCAGAACGAGGGACGGGTCTCGCCGATGAGCAGGAGCAGGGCGAACATGCCGAACGCCCGCCAATCGGTGACGTGGTTCGGCTGGGCAGCTTCCGACAGTGCGAGCGTGGTCGACAACGCGGCCGCCAACATGGCGATGACCACCATGAAGGCGGGTTGGCCCCAGGTCGATCTGGGTTCGTCGGAATGAGTCTTCATACGGGTCGGTCTCCGACCGAATCAGCAGCCGTCGAGCGTGCGTGTCGACGCAGGCAGGCGGGATCCACTGAACCCACCAGCCTGTAACCCATTCGGTCAGGAATGAATCGGCACCCACCTCGTTCCGCTTGAGCGGGACTACTTGACTGTAGCAACGGTTGCTACGATGATCGCACCGGTCGTCGCAAATGCCCGGGGTTCCCTTGCGCGACGAAAATGTTGTGCGGGCGGAGGGACTCGAACCCTCACTCCGGAGAACAAGGACCTAAACCTTGCGCGTCTGCCAATTCCGCCACGCCCGCAGCGGTGATCCCGGTTGGACGACGATCATGGTACTGGGACCCACGCGAGTACCAATTCGGTCACCTTCACGTCGGAGCGCTCGAGACCGACGCTGAGCGGGCTGATGTTCTTGGCGAGGGCCATCCACTTGGCGTCGATGTCGGTGATGTCGTCGGCCAACTCCTGCTCGAGTTCCTCCACGTTCTCGACGAGTCGCGCCAGCTTGTTCTCGGCGGCGTCGACTCGCTCGGCCGACGCGTTCGTTCGGCCGCGGCGGTTCGCCGCCGACCCCAATTTGCCCAGCAGGCCACCTCGCGACCGCTTGCCCCCGAGCAATCCGCCGAGCACCGACCCGGCGGTGCTCAGCAGTTCGGAGTTGCGCTTGCCCTTCTGCTGTTCTTCGAGCACGTCGACTCGATCCTCGGCGGCCTCGATCTGATCGCGGAGTTTGGTGGCCTTTGCCTCGTACTTGTCACGCAGCTTGGCGATCTCGGCGTCAGCTTGTTCGTCGGCGAAATGGGCGCATCGCACCTCGAATGCCTCGGCCGCTTCGCCCGGACGCGAGTACAGCTTGAGATCGGTGTTCGCCGGCAGTTCGAGCGTGAGGCTCCGCGTGAGGTGGTCGACGAGGTCGCGACCGATCTGGCTGAAGAACGTCTTGTTGGTGATCTTTGCATCGGAGAGTCGGTACACGGCGCCGTCGGGCACGTCGGTTCTCAGATCGCGTTCGTCGTAGTCGACCGCTGCGCTGCGTGAGACGTCGACGGTCTCGCCGAGCGGGAACACGACCGTTTCGTACTCCTGATCGTGCACCAGGTCGGCCTTGGTCTCGTCGTACCGCAGAGCGATCCTGGCCACGATCGCCGCCTCGTATCGGGTCCCGCGTGAATCGCCGCCGACCTCGCCGAGCCACGGCGCAGCAACGTCGACCCATCGCACGGGCGTGCCATCGGCAACCTCCGGCATCACGGTGGTCTCGTCGTCGGCGAGCTCGGGCGTGGCGCTCGTCGTCGCACTCCCGCTCGCCGGGGCAGCAGCGCTGGCCGGCGCAGTCGTGTCGGCCGACGCTTCAGGTGCTCGGCCTTCCATGAGTTGACCGATCTGGTCGCGGGTCATCGGACCACGCAGGTAGCTCATCGCCCATCGCGTGGTGAACACCTCGGTCGTGTCCTTTCCCGCTCGACGCAAGACGAACTCGCGCTTACCCAGACCGGAGATCGTGGCGTCGACCGCAGCGACGTCGACGCCGCCGGACGCGGTGCTGAGGCCGTCGAGGAGTCGCATCTTGTCGCGGTCGGTCTGAAGACGGCCGATCATCCACGTGCCGGCGTTGGACAGCGCCTTGTAGTCGACGTCGATCGGGTTCTGCGTCGACAACACCACTCCGACGCCGAACGCTCTGGCCTGCTTCATGAGCGTCATGATCGGCTTCTTGGTCGGGGGGTTGGCCGTGGGCGGCAGATACCCGGCGACCTCGTCCATGTAGAGCATCGCTCGCAGGTCGGTGGTGCCACTCTGGCGTCGCATCCAGGTGACGAGCTTGGTGAGGACCAGCGACGTGACGAACTGACGCTCGTCGTCGCTCAGGTGAGCAGTGGTGACGATCGCGCATCGAGGCTTTCCAGCGGTGTCGTACAGCATCGTCTGAATGTCGAGCGCCGGTCCTTCGGCCCAGGCAGCGAACGACGGCGAAGCGAGCAAACCGTTGAGTTGCATCGCGAGCTTCATCCGGTCGTTCGGTGGGAAGAACTGGTCGAGTTCGAACACGCCGAGCTTCCTGATCGGTGGCTTCCCGACGAGTCCGACGAGCGTGGTTAGGTCGAGCGCCCGGCCTTCCTGCCACTCGTGGTTGATCAGGTTCGACAGCAGGATGTGCTCCCGGCTCGACAACGGATCGGCCTCGATGCCGACGAGGCCGAGCAGGCCCGAGACGTAACCCTCGATCTCGTCGCCGACGATCTCGGCGTCGCTCATGTCGTCGGGCACCTGGAGCGAACCCACGATGTTCACGGGAATGCCGGATTGTGAGCCGGGGGTGTAGATCGAGAAATCGGTCGTGCTGCGGAGCTTCGAGATGTTGTCGCCCGAGAACTGCCATCCGTCGAGCCCTTTCGTCCACAGTTCTGCCTGCTGAGCGGCGAACTCGTCCGGCGACAAGTCGGCGGCTCCTGCCTGCGCCTCGTCGATCCATGGCCGGAAGTCGGCCGGCGCGAGGTCGGGGAAGGTCAGGCACAGGTTGGTGAGGTCACCCTTCGGGTCGATGATCAGGACGGGGAGGCCCGCACTGAGCACTTCCTCGATCAGCACCACGCCGAGACCGGTCTTGCCTGATCCGGTCATGCCGACGATCACCCCGTGCGTGGTGAATTTGTCTGTGTCGATGCGAACGTCGTCGCCGTCTCGGTCGTGAGTGGCGGGATCGATCGTCCCGCCCAGGAACAGTTCAGCCATAGCGGCCGAGGGTACTGCGTAGGCTCGCCACGATGAAGGGGAGGGCAGCGCTGCCGGCGTCACCGTGGTTCGCCGCCAGTGTCGTCGTGCTCCTGACGAACGATCATTTCCTCAAGCGATGGTGGCCCGGCTGGGTCACCGGAAAGCTCAGCGATGTCGCTGGCGTGGCGATGTTGGCCATGTTCCTCACGCTCGTGAGTCGGCGTCGAGGCGTGAGCTTCGCGGCGACAGCGTTGGGGTTCACATTGCTGAAGACCATTGGGTCTGTCGCCGAAGCGGCGGCACCGGCGCTCGGAGGCGTCACGCGCACCGATGTGACCGATCTGCTTGCTCTCCTCGTGCTGTGGCCGACATGGCGATTCGTGGATCGGCTTCGTGCAACCGATCGCGCATCGCCGGCTGTGTCCGGTCCCCGAGATCGTCGTTGGTCGATGCCGTTGCAGGTTCTTGCCGTGAGCGCTGCGGTGTTCGCGACCACGGCGACGTCGTCCGAGGGTGTCGGCGTGTACGACGTCGGTCTTGTCGACGGGCGGTTGGTCGCCTGGACGTCGAGTTCCGACTACGAGAGCACCGATGGTGGCCGGACGTGGACCAAAACGGCGTCGGTCTCGCAGCTCGAGATCGGAGAGGACGACTGTGTCGCCGACGGATCGTGTTTCGAGCTCGGCGGCGACAGCGTGATCGAGGTGTCCGACGGGTTCGACGATGTCATCAGTGTCGAACTGAGTGAGGAGCAGCGGCGCATGCTCAACGAACTCGATGCCGGAAACCGTCGCGGCAACTCCGACTACCTTCTTTCGATCGCTGCGGTGGACCTGGCCGATGGAGCTCATGTCGTGGTGTCGATGGGCGCCATGGGCGTGTTGCACCGACCGCCGAGCGGTGTGTGGGAGTGGGTTGCCGTCGGCGAGTTCGGGATTCCGCGCGATGCCGACGCCGGCTCACTCGAAGAACTCGGACCGATAGCGAGCCGTGGGCCTGGCACGAGCGGCGTGTCGTCGATCGCGCAGTACATCGGGCGGGTCATGCTGCTCTTGGTTCCTGTCGTCGTCGGCCTGGGGGCCGTGCCCGTCCACCGCCTCGCCAGACGCAATCGCCGCAATCCGACCGCAGGGATCGTCATCTGCGTGGTCTTCGCCGTGATGCTGCTCGGTTTCGCGCTGTTCACGTTGGTGCTGGCGGCGATCGCGGTCGATCCGGGTGATGTCTGGGTGTACTCGGCGGCGTTCTCGTCGGTCGTCGGATTGGTCGTGCTCTCCTCTGTGCTCGGGGCCTATGCCCGCTCGAAGCCGCTGTCGCAGCCCACTTGGCCGGCGCCGCGGTCGTGTCCCTGACGCCAGGGTTGGCCAGGTCGCAACCGGCCTCGAGAACGGGCGGCGTGCCGTCGCGTCTAATCTCGACGCATGGCGTTCTCGGGGATACCGCAGGCCGGACTCGACTTCTACGTCGCGCTCGAAGCCGACAACACCAAGGCGTTCTGGCAGGCGAACAAGTCGACCTACGACGAGCAGGTTCGAGCGCCGATCGAGGCGCTCTGCGACGAGCTCGCAGAGTTCGGTCCGTTCCGGCTGTTCCGGCCGCACAACGACCTGCGGTTCTCGAAGAATCGGCCCCCGTACAAGACGCAACAGGGTGCCTATGGGGAGTCCGAAGGAGGTGCCGGCTACTACGTGCAGGTGTCTGCCCGTGGGCTGATGTGCGGTAGCGGCTACTACCAGATGGCGAAAGATCAACTCGAACGATTCCGTGCCGCCATCGACGCCTCTTCCACCGGTGCCGAGATCGCGGCGATCAGCGAGTCGCTCGCGAAGAAGGGTTACTCGATCGGAGCGATCGACGAACTCAAGTCGGCGCCGCGTGGCTATCCCAAGGATCATCCACGGATCGAATTGCTCCGCCGGAAGGGTCTGCTGATGTCGAAAGACTTCGGCGCACCGAGGTGGCTCCACACCAAGCAGACCGTCAAACGGGTGCGCGACGTGTGGGCCGCGAGCGGCGACATGTGCAGCTGGCTCGATACACACGTGGGTCCGAGCACCCTGCCGCCTCCCGACTTCGGGTGACCGGACGCGGGGCGATCGTGGATTGTGTGGCCGCGGTTTGACAAGCTGTCGACTGTGACGCTGACCGACGACGCCCAGGCTGCCGCCCTCGAGAATCAGTTCGGGCTGGCCGACCGCGTGGTCGATCCCGAATCGCTCGAACGGAGCGTGGCCCGTTTCCGTGAGCAGGGCATCACGTTGCCGACGTTCGCCCAGCTCGCCGACCCGTCGACGTTCGATCACGCGTCGAAGGTCGGCGACGCAGATCTGCATGGACCCGATGCGCGCAATCTGTGGCGGGTGCACTGGTACAACGACCTGGCCGGATCGCGCGTCGACGTGCCCGATCACGTGGTGCTGCCGAGCGAGCTGACCGGCGTGGAGAGTCCGATCATCGTGGTATTCGGCGATCGGTTCCCGATGATCACCGCGCACAAGGTGCTCGCTGCGTACTCGTGCCTGGCACCTCGCGTGGTCACCGGGCAGTTCGACCCGACCCGCCACCGAGCGATCTGGCCGTCGACCGGCAACTACGCACGCGGCGGCATCGCCATCAGCCGGATCATGGCGAGCCGTGGTGTGGCCATCCTTCCGGAGGGCATGAGCCAGGAGCGCTTCGACTGGCTGAACGACTGGTGCGCCAACCCCGACGAGGATGTCATTCGCACCTTCGGCACGGAGTCGAACGTCAAGGAGATCTACGACGCGTGCAACGAACTGGCGAAGAACCCCGAGAACTTCGTGCTCAACCAGTTCAGCGAGTTCGGCAATCATCTCGGCCACTACACCGTCACGAGTCGAGCGCTCGGACACGTCTTCGAGACCGTGCGAGCGGCGAGCGGCCGCGACCTGCGTCTCGCGGCCTTCACGTCGGCCACTGGGTCGGCCGGCACCATTGCGGCCGGCGATCGGCTGAAGGACGACTACGGTGCGCGCATCGTTGCCGTCGAAGCGCTCGAATGTCCGACGATGCTCGAAAACGGCTACGGCGAACACAACATCCAAGGCATCGGCGACAAACACATCCCGCTCATTCACAACGTGATGAACACCGACGTCGTCTGCGCCGTCAGCGATCGGGCCACCGACGAGCTCGACGTGCTCTACAACACCGATCAGGGTCGTCACTACCTTTCGCAGTCGAAGGGCGTGTCCGACGACGTCATCGAGGCGCTCGCGCACTTCGGATTCTCGTCGACGTGCAACGTGCTCGCTGCCATCAAGACCGCCCGGCTGCTGGGGCTCGGCGCCGACGACGCCATCATCACGGTCGCCACCGATGGCGGCGCGCTCTACCCGAGCGAACGAGCCAAGACCATCGCCCGCCGATACCACGGCGAGTACTCGCACACCGACGCCGCCGAGGCGTTCGGCACACACCTGGGCCACGTCACCACCGAGCACATGATCGACTGCACCGAAGCCGAGAAACGTCGCATCTTCCAGCTCGGCTACTACACGTGGGTCGAGCAGCAGGGCACGCCGTTCGAGCTTTTCGAGCAGCGTCGATCCCAAGATTTCTGGCGGGGGCTTCGCCGCTATGTGGGCGTGTGGGATGCAATGATCGACGAGTTCAACGGCAGAGTCGGCGAAGGCTAACACGTCCATGATCGAGGCGTTGAGTTGTGCGGTGTGCGGCGCAACGGTGGATATCTCCACGCCGCTCGCTTGGAAGTGTCCCAACGCGACCTCCGACGACCCGCACCACGTGTTGCACCTCGTCGATGCAGTGTCGCCCGCCGCGCTCATCGATCACCCGAACCCGTTCGTCCGGTTCGGACCGCGGCTCGCGTGGTGGGCGTTCGCTCGTGCCAACGGCATGAGCTCGGCTTCATGTGTCGCGCTCACCCTCGACGTGGCGGGTGAGTTCCAGGTCACGCCGTTCGGCCGCTCCGACCATCTGTCGGGCGAACTCGGTATCGACGTGTGGGTGAAGGACGAGACCGGCAACGTCGCCGGTTCGCACAAGGCTCGCCACCTCGCGTCGATCCTGTTGCACCTGCGAGCCGCCGAGTCGCTCGGCCTGCTCACCGAACGCCCGCCGCTGGCGATCGCGTCGTGTGGCAACGCAGCGCTCGCGGCCGCGACGCTCGCAGCCCAGTCGAATTGGCCGATCGAGGTGTTCGTGCCCACCTGGATGGACGATGTCTTCGGTGCGCGGCTCAACGAGCTCGGCGCCACCGTCACGCGCTGCGAGCGGCGCCCCAACGACCCCGACGGCGATCCGGCGCTGTTCCGCTTCCGGGAAGCCGTCGCCGGTGGTTCCATCCCGTTCAGCGTGCAGGGTCCCGAGAATGCCTACTGCCTCGATGGAGGCCGAACGATCGGTTGGGAGATGGCCGAGGCGGCTCGCTCCGGCGGTGTCGAGCTCGATCGGGTCCTCGTGCAGGTCGGCGGTGGAGCGTTCGCTGCCTGCGTCGGGGCCGGACTCGGCACCGGCGTCCGGCTCGACACCGTGCAGGCCGACGGGTGTGCGCCGCTGGCGGCAGCCTGGGAACGGGCCGGGATCATCGATCGCCCCGAGCAGTACTGGGCGCACGTGATGCGGCCGTGGCCCGAGCCTCACTCGATCGCCGACGGCATCCTCGACGACGAGACCTACGACTGGATCGCCGACCTCCGTGCCATGGTCGAGAGCGGCGGGGTGCCGATCGTCGCTCCCGAGACCGACATCGTGGCCGCCCACGAGCTCGCCATTGCTGCCGGCTTCGACGTGAGCGCAACCGGGTCCGCCGGCCTCGCCGGTGCGCTCACGATTCGCCACGACTTCCACGTCGACGAACGGATTGCTGTGGTGATGTCGGGCGTCGCCCGCTGATCGGTCAGAGCGGGACCTCGTTGAGTGACCCGTCGGACACGTCGAAGACGAATCCCCGGATGTTGTCCTTGTGGGGAATGAACGGAGTCATCATCAGCCGTTGCATCGACTGTCGAGTATCGGTGTACGGGTCGGTGAACGACTCGACGGCCCACCATGGCTTGATGCCGAGCTCGGCTTCGAGGTCCGCCCTGAACTGATCTTCGGTCACGCGCTGGAGCCCACAGTCGGTGTGGTGGAGCAAGAGCACCTCGCGTGTACCCAGGTAGCGCTGCGACAGGCACAGCGATCGGATCACGTCGTCGGTGATCACGCCGCCGGCGTTGCGGATGACATGGGCGTCGCCGTGTTCCAGCCCGAGCATGTCGAACACGTCCATGCGTGAGTCCATGCACGCGATGACCGCAAGGTTGCGCTTGGGTGTCACTTGCAGGTCCTGGTCGGCGAACCGTTCGACGTATCCCGCGTTGTTGGCGATGAGCGCGTCGGTGCTCGGCTGGAAGTGGTCGTGGGCATCGGTGGGCATGTGCGAATACTGGCAGGCGGTCATCGTCGACTCCAGAACCTGGCCGATAGCCTCCGGATCATGTCGGAAAGCTTCAGTACGGGTTCCAGCTCCACTGCATCGGCGACGTCGGTTCCACTGGCACTCGAGAACGGATTCGATCCTCGTTCCGACGTGTTCATCCGCCTGCTGAAGAACCGAGTGATCATGCTCGGCTCCGATGTCAACGACGACATCGCGAACCAGATCTGCGGACAGCTGCTGTTTCTCGAGGGTGAGGATCCCGGAGCCGACATCTGGTTGTACATCAACAGCCCGGGCGGTTCGGTCTCTGCCGGCATGGCGATCTACGACACCATGCAGTTCGTCAGCTGCGATGTCGCCACCGTGTGTCTCGGCATGGCCGCCTCGATGGGCCAGTTCCTCCTCACCGCCGGCGCCGACGGCAAGCGGTACACCCTGCCGAACGCTCGCATCATGATGCATCAGCCGCTCGCAGGGTTGCGGGGCCAGGCCGCCGACATCGCCATTCAGGCCGAGCAGTTGGCCTATACGAAGCGACGCATGGCCGAGCTCATCGCCCAGCACTCCGGTCAAGACCCCGAGCAGATCCGGGTCGACTCCGAGCGAGACCGTTGGTTCACCGCCGACGGCGCGAAGGACTATGGCCTCGTCGACAAGGTCATCGTGCGCCGCGGCGAGATCAGCTGATCCCACGATCGACCTGACGACGGCGCGTCACCCGCCCGATTCGAAGATGGTGGTCGACACGTCGGGCGCCAGCGTGGTGGTTGGCGACGGTCCTTGGGGCACGATCGTGGCCATGGGCCCGATGTCGTGGCCACAGTTCCGTCCGATCCACTCGCGAACCTCGAACGCCGACTTCTCGGTGGCGTAGGCCTGGGCGGCGACCCGTTGCATCGACGCAGGGTCTTCGGGGACGACGGTACTCGCGGTTTCGACGAGTACCAGGAGCGCTCGCCACTGCGGCTCGATCGCGACCGGCGCGAGTTCGGTCATGTCGCGGTAGAACGCGAGCGTTCTGTTCAGGTCGTCTGCGGTTTGCATCGGCGGACTCACGATCGCCGTCGTCTGCTCGATCGCGTTCGAGCAGAACTGTTCCGCGGCGGTGGGGCCGCCACCGCCGCACGCCGCGAACGACATGGACACCGCGGTCGCCAGGACGATGCTGTGGAGGGATCGGGCGTGGCGGCGCACGCTGTGAGTGTGCCACGAGGAAGTGTCGGGGCCTCGGCATGGCGATCACGTCCGGGCACTCGGTGGAACTCTGTTCGCCCGACGTGATCTGTTCGCCCGACGTGGGTCTGTGCTGTCACACCCCGCCGCTATCGTGACGGATACCTGTTGTGGATGCAGGTCGGCAACCGCACATTGCGGGCGAGCCACATTCGTCCTCCTTCCAGACGCAGCCTCCGGCTGCTCGCAGGAGGTGTCATGTGATCGCCGTTGTTTCATCCGCAACCTTGCTCGGAGCCCGTGGCTACGACGTGATGGTCGAAGTCCATGTGGGCGGTGGCCTGCCCTCGTTCCACATGGTCGGTCTGCCCGACGAATCCTGCCGCGAGGCCCGCGACCGCGTCCGCGCCGCTCTGTCGAGTTCGGGCGAGGATTGGCCGGCCCGGAAGATCACGGTCAACCTGGCCCCGCCGCGACATCGCAAGACCGGGTCGGGTCTCGATCTCGCGATCGCCGTCGGTGTGCTGGTGGCGCAGGGCGTCGTGCCTTCGGCGTCGGTAGTCGGGTTGGGCTTCGTGGGCGAACTCGGACTCGACGGGTCGATTCGGAGCGTGCCGGGTGTGGCGCCAATGGTGGGCGTGATGGAGCGTGTCGATGTCGTTGTCCCCGCCGAGTCCGTGGTCGAGGCCAACGTTGCGGCGACCGGCGTCGTCCGCCCGGTCCGGCATCTGCGTGAGCTGATCGAGGCATTGAATGGGCGTGAAGCATGGCCAGACGTCGATCTGCCCGCTCAATTGGTCGCCGATGAACCGATGCTCGACCTGAGCGACGTTCGCGGTCAGCCGGCAGCCCGGCACGCCCTCGAAGTCGCGGCTGCCGGTGGTCACCACCTGTTGTTGGTCGGGCCACCCGGCTCGGGCAAGACGATGCTGGCCCGTCGTTTGCCCGGGTTGTTGCCGCCGCTCTCGCGGTCGGTCGCGCTCGAAGCCACCATGGTCCACTCGGCGTCGGGCGTGGCGCTGCCCGAGGGCGGCCTGGTCCGTCTCGCGCCGTTTCGGTCGCCGCACCACACCAGCACGTCGGTGGCTCTGGTGGGCGGCGGCTCGCATTCCCTCCGTCCCGGCGAAATCAGTCTCGCTCATGGTGGCGTGTTGTTTCTCGACGAGCTGGCGGAATTCCCGCGCGGTGTCCTCGACGCCCTACGGGAGCCGCTGGAGGCCGGCGAGATCGGTGTGGCCCGTGCGCACGACTCGGCCGTGCTGCCGGCGCGTTTTCAGCTGGTCGCGGCGACGAATCCGTGTCCCTGCGGTGGTGGTCCGCCAGGTTCGTGCGTCTGCGACCCGAGCACCCGGAGGCGATACCTGTCGCGGATCTCGGGCCCGTTGCTCGATCGATTCGATCTCCGCGTCGCAGTGCAACGGCCGGGCATCGACCAGCTGCTCGACACCGATCAGGGTGGGGAGTCGTCGTCGGCGGTTGCGCATCGCGTCGGCGCCGCTCAGAGTGTTGCCGTTCAGCGGCAGGGAACGCTGAACGCGGCCCTGTCCGAATCAGACCTCGACCTGTTCGCGCCCCTCAGCCCATCGGCACGAACCGTGATGCGCACCGAGATGGAGCGTGGTCGGCTCACCGGACGGGGGTACCACCGCATCCGGCGTGTGGCCCGCACGCTCTGCGATCTCTCGTCGCGGCCAGACGAGGTGGTCAGCGACGAACACGTCGTGCTGGCGCTCGGGTTGCGCACCCGGCTGCAGCCGGGTGCGCCTGAGAGTGTGCCGGTGATGTCGTCATGACCACGAATCCGGGCCATGTGGCCGCTCTCGCCGGGTTGTCGGGTATGACACCACACCGGCTGCGGCTCATCCTCCGACATCACGGCCCGGTCGAAGGCCTCGATGCGGCTCGCGGCCGTCGCCCGTTTCACCCTATGGTCACTCGATCCCTGGCCACGGGAAATGCGGAGGTCCGTGAGGCGATGCGACGTTCCGCGCAGCGGTGCAGACCCGATGCACTCGGCGCATGGTGCTCTGAGCTGGGCGTCGGGGTCACCATCGTGGGCGATGACGACTACCCGTCGCTTCTCGCCAATGACCTGCGACCACCGGCTGCGCTCTTCTTCCTCGGTGATCTCACGGCGCTGTCGGCCCGTCGCGTCGGCATCATCGGCACACGGAACGCGACGACCTCGGGTCGCATGACCGCGCGCGATCTCGGTGCGGCGCTCGCATCGGAGGGCGTTGCGGTGGTCTCGGGCCTGGCGCGAGGCATCGACGGTGCCGCGCATGTCGGGGCGCTGAGCGCGGATGGTGGTGCCGGCCCGGTCGCCGTGGTCGGCAACGGGCTCGATGCTGCTTACCCGAAGCAGCATTCCGAGCTGTGGGCAGCGGTTGCGCGGCGCGGGTTGGTCGTCTCGGAGTGGCCGCCTGGCACTCCGCCCGAGCCTTTTCGCTTTCCCCTGCGAAATCGAATTCTCGCTGCGCTGTGTGAAGTGCTCGTCGTGGTCGAGAGCCGCGAACGCGGTGGGAGTCTCATCACCGCGACCGAGGCACTGCATCGGTCGGTCGAGGTCATGGCTGTACCCGGCTCGCCACGATCACGCGCGGCGGCCGGCACCAACCAGTTGCTGCGCGACGGAGCGGCGCCTGTCACAGCGATCGCCGACGTGTTCATGGCACTCGGGCTCGATCACCGTCGTTCGCTGCCGCTTCCGTTCGACTCGAGGCCGCTCCCGGTCGGTGTCGATGCTCGGGTGCTCGAGGCGTGTGCCGAGGTTGCGAGGTCGCTCGACGAGATCGCCAGTCAATTATCGCTCACCGTTGCCGAGAGCGCGATGTCGCTCGCCCGGCTCGAACGTGACGGGTGGCTGCTCGAGGCCGGCGGCTGGTTCGAAACGGCAGGATCACGCGTCGGCTGATGGGCAACGTTTACCCTTGCACCGATGTCGAACAGCAACACCGACGACCCCGCGCCCGCCGGCCGCGTCGCCGCGCGTTCGCTCGAACATGCCTCGTGGCACCTCGACGATTTCGGCGCCGCGCACACGTCGCTGGCCGACCGAACCGTCGAGGCGTACCTCTCCGATGTCGGATTGTTCGCCGATTGGGTCGAACGTTCGGGCATTTCCGAGCCCGACGACGTGAACCGGCGTACGGTTCGTCGGTACATCGCCTTCCTGTCCACACGGGAGTACTCCCGACGCAGCCTGGCCCGCAAGGCAGCCTCATTGCGGCGATACTTCGCCTGGGCGATCGAGCAGCGGCTGGTCGAGATCGACCCGACCATCGGATTGCACGTGTCGGCCGGGACGGGCCGACTGCCTCGGGTGCTCGACCGTCGCGATCTGAACGGGTTGCTCGACGGACCAACTGCGGACGACGAGCCCGACTGGCGTCGCATCCGCGACGACGCCGTTCTCGAGATCCTCTACGGCAGTGGCTTGCGGGTCAGCGAGTTGTGCGGACTGCAGCTCTCGGCGGTTCGACTCGACGATCACGTGCTCGTCGTGTGGGGCAAGGGTTCGAAAGAGCGCCAGGTGCCCATGAGCGAGTCATCGGTGGCGGCTCTACGGCGTTGGCTCGAGATTCGCGGCGATGTCGTGGTGTCCGATTCACACGATTCCGTCTTCGGCAACGAACGAGGCAATCTGCTCGCCCCGCGCGACGTCAGGCGCATCATCGATCGTCGATCGCCCGTTCCCACCCATCCCCACGCGCTCCGTCACACCTTTGCGACGCACCTGCTCGACGGCGGCGCCGATCTGCGGTCGGTTCAAGAGTTGTTGGGGCATTCCGATGTCGCCACCACGCAGCGATACACTCACGTGAGCCGCGATCGCCTGAAGTCCGCCTATCGCGAGGCACACCCACGCGCATGAGTATTGTCCCCCACGATCCCGACCTCGACATGCACTGGAACCGGTGGTTACGCCGGCGCAGCATGGCAAGCCGCGACCACCTCATCGTGCACTATTCGCCGTTGGTGAAGTTCGTCGCCGGTCGTATCGGCGCGGGGCTCCCCAACAGTGTCGACCCTGGCGACCTGGTCAGTTCGGGCGTGTTCGGTCTGATCGACGCGATCGAGCGGTTCGAGCTCGATCGGGGCGTGAAGTTCGAGACGTTCGCTGCGCCACGCATTCGAGGTGCGATCTACGACGGCCTGCGCCAACTCGACTGGGTGCCTCGCTCGGTCCGCAGCCGCGCTCGCGATGTCGAGCGGGCGTTCTCCGCGCTCGAGCATCGTTTGGGTCGAGCCCCGACCGACGAGGAACTGTCGGCGCATCTCCACATCACCGGGCCCGAGCTCACCAAGTGGTTGGCGTCGATTGCGGCGACCACGATCGGCCCGCTCGATCGAGCGATCGCAGCCGGTCATGAGCCCGAGAGCATCGACTCCGACGGTTTCGTCTCACCCGCCGCGGCGCTGGAAGACCAAGAGCTACGCGAAATCATGCGTGCCGAGATCCGCAAGCTTCCCGAGCGCGAGAAGCTCGTCCTCTCGCTGTACTACGACGAGGGTCTCACCCTTGCCGAGATCGGTGACGTCCTGGGCGTGACCGAGAGCCGGGTCTCACAGATCCACACCAAGTCGGTGCTGCACCTGCGGTCGCGCATGGCCGCCAGCGGCGTCGGCTGAACACTCGCGGCGTCGGCCGCCGATTGCGACCATCGTCGCCTGGAGTAACTGTGTTCAGGAGGTGTCATGGCGGCCGCAATCGTGCTCGTCGTATCCATATTCGCGTTCGGGCAGGCGACGCCGCCACCGTGTTTCGGGCCACCCGTCGATGCCGAGATTTCCGATCCGTTCCGACCGCCCGGCTGCACCTGGTGCCCGGGGAATCGTGGCCAGGAATACGCGACCGTCGCGGGCGATGTGGCCCGAAGCGTTGCCACTGGCACGGTGAGTTTCGCCGGGCTGGTGGCCGGCACCCGGTACGTCGTGGTCGACATCGGCCACGGGTATCGCGTCACCTATGGCGGGCTGGCCTCGACCGCGCTGTCACCGGGCGATGTCGTCGTCGTCGGAAGCCGGATCGGTGTCGTGCGCGGGCGGCTGCACTTCGGCGTACGGAAGGGCTCGGTGTATCTCGATCCGGCTCGCTTCATCGGCGAACCGACCGGCCGGATTCGCCTGGTTCCGCTCCACGGACCGACTCGGGCGTCCACGGCGCCTGGCTGGTCGTGCACCGCGCCGGAAACGGTCCGGCACCGTGCCCGATCGATGAGGTGACGCGTTACAATGCTTCGCCGGTGTGCCCACCTGGGACCACCCGGAGCAATCCGTTCACGACACACATCGCCCTCTTCGTCTGCGGTCGCTTCGGCGCCTGAAGTGGGTGCCAACCGCAGAGGAGTCATTGTGGCTGTTATCAGTATGCGTCAGATGCTCGAGGCAGGGGTCCACTTCGGACACCAGACTCGCCGATGGAACCCGAAGATGAAGCGATTCATCTTCGGTGAGCGCAACGGCATCTACATCATCGATCTCGAGCAGACGCTCACCCGTGTCGACACGGCGTACAGCTTCGTCCGCGATCTCGTCGCCGACGGTGGTGTCATCTTGTTCGTCGGCACCAAGAAGCAGGCACAGGACCCCGTCCGCAGCTACGCAGAGAAGTGCGGGATGCCATTCGTGAACGAGCGCTGGCTGGGCGGCATGCTGACCAACTTCGAGACGATCTCGAAGCGTGTCGGCAAGATGCTCGAGTACGAGCGCATGAAGGCATCTGGCGAGTTCGACGCGATGATCAAGAAGGAAGCGCTGCTCCTCGATCGTGAGCTCACCAAGTTGCAGCGCAACCTCGGTGGTCTGCGCGACATGAAGAAGGCACCAGACGCCGTGTTCGTGCTCGACACGAACAAGGAGCACATCGCGGTCACCGAGGCGAACAAGCTCGGCATCCCGGTTGTCGCCGTGGTCGACACGAACGTCAACCCCGATGTCATCACCTACCCGATTCCCGGCAACGACGATGCGATTCGGTCGAACTCGCTGCTCGCGCGGGTCGTCGCCGACGCGGTCGAAGAAGGCCGCTACATGGCGAACAAGCGTGGCACGATCGCCGCCGCAGCTGCCGGTGCACCAGCGACGCCGCAGCGCTCACCCGAGGAAGAAGCATCGTTCCTCGCCGCTCAGACCGAAGCTCGCAACGCTGCGGCGCGCGCTCAGGCGGACCGCGAAGCTCGACTGACCGCCGCCAAGGATTCGCAGGCCGATGTCGTGGCTGAGGCTCCCGCCGAAAACGCGGCGCCCGAGGCAGCCGCAGATGCCGATGCACCCGCAGTCACAGAACCCGAGGCACCCGCAGCCGCAGAACCCGAGGCACCTGCAGTAGAAGCCGAGGCGCCCGCAGCCGCAGAACCCGAGGCGCCCGCAGCTGCGGAACCCGAGGCACCCGCGGCTTCGGAACCCGAGGTAGCGGCGCCCGAGGCAGAATCGGCCGACGCCGAAGCATCGGCCACGCCGGCAGCAGCCCCGTACGGCGACGGTTCCGCCGCTGCCAACGAAGATGGCAGCCAGCCCGACGGTTTCGACATCAAGGGCAACGCCAGCTCGATGCTGTACCACACACCCGAGAGTCCTTTCTACGGGCGTACGGTCGCCGAGGTCTGGTTCGCCAGTGAGGCCGCAGCAGAGACAGCCGGGTTCTCCAAGCCGACCAGCCAGCAGTAACGCCAGCACGAGCGCTCGTCGCGTTCGGCGCGCCGTCTCGCACAGATCAACGACTCATCGAGCCAGAAAGAACACCCCCAATGTCATTCACAGCCAAAGACGTCCAGAGTCTCCGCCAGGCAACCGGTGCCGGCATGATGGACTGCAAGAAGGCCCTCGAAGAGTCGGGTGGCGACATCGATGCCGCCAAGCAGTTCCTGCGTGAGAAGGGCCTCGCTGCCAGCGCCAAGCGGGACGATCGTGACAATGCCCAGGGCGTGGTCGCGCTGAAGGTCGATGGCAACGTCGGCGCGATCGTGAAGCTGAAGAGCGAGACCGATTTCGTCGCCGGGTCCGACCAGTTCAAGGACGAAGCGAACGCCCTCGTCGATCTCGTCGTCGCCAAGAGCGCCGATGCGGTCGCCGAGCGCAACGATCAGCTCGAAGCGCTGAAGATCCTGCTCAAGGAAAAGATCGAACTGGGCGAGGTCGTCAGAATCGAGGCCGCAGAGGGCAGCTCGCTCGGTCACTACGAGCATATTCAGGGCGGACGCGGCGTCAACAGCGTGCTCGTCGAGGTCGCCGGCGGTTCACCCGAACTGGCTCACGACATCGCCGTGCACATCGCTTTCGCACGTCCGAAGTATCTGAGGCGCGACGACATTCCGAACGACGTCATCGAGAAAGAACGCGAGACGCTCGAGACCATCACGCGCAACGAGGGCAAACCCGAGCAGGCGATCGCCAAGATCGTCGAGGGTCGCCTCGGTGGCTTCTGCAAAGACGTCGCCCTGCTCGAGCAGCCCTACGCCAAGGACGACAAGCAGACGATCAAGCAGATCCTGAACGGAGCCGAGATCATCAGCTTCGCCCAAGTCGAGATCGGCTGACCGGCGTGTCCGAGACGGTGCCCTCCCAGCCGAATCCCCGCTGGAAGCGCATCGTTTTCAAGCCATCGGGTGAGGCCCTGGCGGGCCCATCGGGACGCGGCCTCGACGGCGCAACCGTCGAGAGCACTGCCAGCGACATCATCGAACTGAGGCAAAAACTCGGCGTCGACGTAGCGGTCGTGGTCGGTGGCGGAAACTTCTGGCGCGGCCGCACCGGTGCCATGAAGGGCATGGACGCCACACAGAGCGATCACATCGGCATGCTCGGCACCGTGATGAACGCTCTGGCGCTCCAGGACGCGCTCGAGCGGCAAGGCCAGCCGACACGCGTCCAGTCGGCGATCGAGATGCCACGGATCGCCGAGGCATATATTCGTCGGCGAGCCGTGCGGCACCTCGAGAAGGGGCGCGTGGTCATCTTCGCCGCTGGTACGGGTAATCCGTTCTTCACCACCGACACCGCCGCTGCGCTCCGCGCCGCCGAGATCGAGGCGGACGCACTGTTGAAAGGCACACATTCCGGCGTCGACGGTGTCTACAGCGCCGATCCGCGCACCGACGATGCAGCGGTGCGCTACGAAGAGGTCGATTATCTCGAGGTGATGACCAAGGACCTGAAGGTCATGGACTCCACCGCGATCGCGTTTTGCCGCGACAACAACATCCCGATCGTCGTGTTCGACATGTCAGAGCCGGGATCGTTGCGGTCGATCCTCGAAGGCGAACGCGTCGGCACCATGATTCATCACGTGTGACCGTCACCAGGGTCGACGCCCAACCGGATCTCGATGGTCATCGGTACCGAATCATCACGGTTTGTCCTGACTCTCGCGGCCGTTTCTGGGCTCCGTGCGGCGTCACCATCGTCCCTGAGGGGCGAAGGTCTGGGTACGCTTGCGGTGTGACCGAAGAAACCCTGCTCGACGCCATGGAGAAGATGGACAAGGCGGTCGAACACGTCCAGGTGCAGTTCTCCACCGTCCGTACAGGGCGTGCCGCACCTGCGTTGGTCGAGAAGTTGAACGTCGAGTATTACGGCGCTCCCGTGCCGCTCCAGCAGTTGGCCGCCATCCAGGTGCCCGAGGCTCGCATGCTGCTGATCAAGCCGCACGACCGGGGCGCGCTCGCCGCGGTCGAGAAGGCCATTCGAGAGAGCGACCTGGGCGTCCAACCGAACAACGACGGCGTCGTGATCCGTCTGAACTTCCCGGCACTGACCGAGGAACGTCGTCGCGATTACGTGAAGGTCGTCAAGAACATGGCCGAGGACGGCCGCATCGTGATCAGGAGCCTGCGCCGCGACGCGCGCAAGGCGATGGAAGCGGCCGAGAAGGCGAGCGACATCTCGGCCGACGAGTTGGAACGTGCCGAGAAGGAACTGGAGAAGATCACCCACGAGCACGTGGACAAGATCGACACAGCGGTGGGCCGAAAAGAAACGGAGTTGCTCGAGGTCTGATCGGTGTGTCTGATCAGTGTTCGAATGAAACGGCCATGAAGGCATCGAAGAAGGGGATCCAGAACCGATGAGTGACGATTTCTGGCGAGAAGGCAACGAGGAAGGTGAGTCGCTGTTCGGCGACTACGAGCCGACGCGCCGAGTTGAAGAAGTCGGAGGTCGTGGCGACGAGCACGACGATGTGGCCGACGAGGATGCCGCCGGCCTGAGTTTTGGCGAGAGCGACACTGGTTCGTTGCCGCATTGGACCGAGCCACCCACGGGCGAGCTGCCGAAGATCGAAGCCCAGGGTGAGGGAGAAGATCCACCGCTCGACGACGACCTCGACGTGTGGTCCTCGTTCACGTCCGAGTCACCGGTGTGGCGTGACTCCGAAGACGCTGAGCAGCACCCCACCGCCGAGACGAATCGAATCGCCTCGCCGGCTACGCAACCCGACAACACGGGCGAGCATCCGATGCCCGCTCGTGAACCATCGCGCATCACCATCGGTACCGACCCGTCCGGCATGCCTCGCCGCCCACCGCCCGGCAACGGACGCCGGTCGCGTGGACAGGGCCAGCGCCAGCGGCAGCGGCCGAGTACTCCGAGCCGTTCGACGCCGGTGCCGTCGAGCGGTCGCGACCTGCCGGTTGCGATTGCCGTGGGC
>JBBKWQ010000156.1:0-3077 GCA_037969115.1 Ilumatobacteraceae bacterium | reverse complement strand
GCTACGGGTGGCTGGCTGCCAACCCGTGCATTCAGGCGACGAAGCCGAAGGTGACGAGCACCGAGATCGAGCCGCCGCCGCCCGAATGGGTCCGCAAGATCATCGCCGCGGCGGAAGGGGTGAACGACGACCTGGCGGTGTGCCTCCGGCTGGCCGCTGCGACGGGGGCGCGGCGTGGGGAGCTGGTGGCGCTGAATTGGTCCGACTTCAGCGAAGGGCGGCTGACCGTTCGCCGGTCTCTCGTCGAGTCCGAGGGTCGCCTGATCGAGCGCCGTACGAAGACGGGCACCAAGGGCCATCGGACGATCGCCGTCGACGCCGACACGCTCGAGGCGGTCGAGGCGCTCCGGGTCCGACAGTGGGCGGCGGCCAATGAGCATGAGTTGCCCGAGCCCGTGTACGTGTTCTCGTTCGACGCCGGTATGTCGCCGTGGCGGCCCGACTACCTGTCGCTGGCGTTCGGTCGGCTGTCGAGGCGGGAGTTTCGACTGCACGACCTGCGGCACTACCACGCCACGCAGCTGATCGCCGCCGGCGTGCCGGTCACCACGGTCAGCAAGCGGCTCGGCCACACGAGCACGTCGGTCACGCTCAACACGTACGGCCACTGGCCGCCAGAGCAAGACCGTGAAGCGGCGGACGTGATGGCGCGCCTGCTCGGCTGACGAGGGTCGCTCAGCGAGTGCTCGCCGACGCTGTCGAGCTCTAGGCAGCTTCGGCACGGATACCCCTCCACCGGTAGGCCGATCCCGGATGGGTCGCCTGCCGGCGCACTCGCCAACAAGCGTGATTATGAGCGGGGTAGCGGAGGCCCAAGGCCACTGCATCGCGCCGGATATGCCACGCGGGCCTGAGCGTTCTCGTCCGCGATTATGAGTGGGGTGCGAGGCTGCCGTGACCGATCGGATGTGAGTGCCGTTCTCGCGCTGGTCCTTCGAGCGGTGTCACTGAACGTTCTCGAGCGCCTCGAGCCCTTGAGACGCCGCTGGGCGTCTACGGCACTCTGTCGAAGCGGATGTCGTAGGCGCAGGTGTGGGCGCCGTTGGTCTTGTGGGTGACCCGCTGCACGCTTGCTTCGGGGATCAGCGCACGGAGATAGTCGAGTTCGGCGGCGCAGGCCTGGGGATAGCGGTTTGCAACAGCCCAGATGGCGCAGTTGTGGAGGTTGATGCGGAAGTGACCGGCGGTGATGGCTTCGAAGTCGGCGAGGTAGCCCTGTTCGTCGAGGAGTTCAGTGAGGATGGCGACCCGTTCGTCAACGGTCCGGCCAGCGAGTCGGTTCTCGGCGTCATCGACCATCTGGCGGCGTCGACGATCGAAGACACGGCCGATGAGTTCGGGCTCCTCGGCTTCCATGTGTTCGAGGAGTTCGATCGGCAGCCTGTCATCGGTGTTGGCGAAGAGCGGCTCGGCGAGTGTCGTGGCTCGGAATCGCTCAGCTGGGCGGCCAGCGTGTCCGTGGTCTTTGCGGGAGACGACGAGCCCTGCGGTGCGGAGCGCGGCGAGGTGTTGGCGAACCGCGCTGGATGAGATTTTGAGCGCAACTGCGAGTTCGTCCGGGGTCACCTCGCCGTGGCGTTTCAGCACTTCGAGCACGTGACGCTGAGTCGGCGACAGATCCACGACGTTCGTCATACGACTTGAGTATACCAATGGTTTCGAATTATCGCTGTTTCGCAAGGTGTAAGTTGTGAAACAGCGAGGAGGTCGATAGGAAGTGAGTCGTCGGCGACGAGTTCGCCGACGAATCGAGTGCCGGTCGGCATGTGATTTCGACCGGTCGAAAGGAGCCCCATGAAGGTTTGGATCGATCAAGATCTCTGCACCGGAGACGGACTCTGTGAGGAGATCGCACCCGACGTGTTCTTCGGCATGGACGACGGTCTCTTTTACGTCAAAGAGGCTGCCGCGAACTTCGGCGCCGACAAGCTGTTCGACGGCACCGCCAACCCAGCAGGTTCCGACGGCATGGCCCGCATCGCGGATGGGGGTCTCGACAGCGTCATCGAGGCCGCCGAGGAATGCCCTGGCGAGTGCATCTTCATCGACGTGGGCGAGTGACGGTCTCCCATGAGTGAGAGCACCCGAACCATCGAGGAGTTGACGTCGTCGGACTACGAGTTCGGCTTCAGCACGGATCTCGACACCGACATCGCACCTCCCGGCCTGGACGAGAGCGTCGTTCGCCTGATCTCGGCGAAGAAGGACGAACCCGAGTGGCTGCTCGAATGGCGCCTCAAGGCTTACCAGGCGTGGCAGGCGATGGACGAGCCCGACTGGGCCAAGCTCGAGATCGCACCGATCGACTACCAGGCGATCAGCTACTGGGCGGCGCCGAAGCAGAAGCCGGTGCTCGACAGCATGGACGATGTCGACCCCGACATCCGCGACATGTTCGACAAGCTCGGCATCCCGCTCCACGAGCAGAAAATGCTCAGCAACGTCGCCGTCGACGCCATTGTCGATTCAGTGTCGGTGACCACGACGTTCAAGGCGACGCTCCTCGAAGCCGGCGTCATCTTCTGTTCGTTCTCCGAGGCCGTGCGCGACTACCCCGAGTTGGTTCGTGAGCATCTCGGCTCCGTGGTGCCGGTTCGCGACAACTTCTTCGCAGCGCTCAACTCGGCGGTCTTCTCCGACGGATCGTTCTGCTACATCCCCAAGGGCGTCCGCTGCCCGATGGAGCTGTCCACCTACTTCCGCATCAATTCGATGAACACCGGCCAGTTCGAGCGCACACTGATCGTCGCCGAAGACGATTCACACGTCTCGTACCTCGAAGGGTGCACCGCCCCGCAACGCGACGAGAACCAACTGCACGCAGCCGTCGTCGAATTGGTGGCCAAGGATCGTGCCGAGATCAAGTACTCCACAGTGCAGAACTGGTATCCCGGCGACGAGAACGGCGTCGGCGGCATCTACAACTTCGTCACCAAGCGAGGCCGGGCCCACACCGATGCGAAGATCTCGTGGACGCAGGTCGAGACCGGCTCCGCGATCACCTGGAAGTACCCCAGCGTGATCCTGCAGGGCGACCGTTCGATCGGCGAGTTCTACTCCGTTGCACTGTCGAGCAA
>JBBKWQ010000155.1:0-13223 GCA_037969115.1 Ilumatobacteraceae bacterium | reverse complement strand
TCTTCGGACGGGCGGAAGTACGGCGGGTCGTCGGCCTGAATCGTTTCCTCCGGGATCTCGTCGTGGAGGTGCAACCTGTCACGGAGATCGAGCAGCTGTTGCTTGGTCATCTTCTTGATGGAGTGGGTCGAGTTGCGACCCTCGAATCCTTCGCCGAGTGTCCATCCCTTGACCGACTTGCTGAGGATCACGGTAGGTCGACCGCTGCCGAGGTTCTCGGTCGCGGCTTTGTAGGCAGCGAAGAGCTTGCGGTAGTCGTGACCGCCGCGGGGAAGGTTGCGGAGGTCGTCGTCGGTGAGGTGCGACACCATCTGTCGCAACCTCGGGTCGGGTCCGAAGAAGTGCTCGCGAATGTAGGCACCGCTCTCGACGGCGTACCGCTGGAACTCGCCGTCGACGGTGTTGTTCATCTTGTTGAGCAGAACGCCGTCTTTGTCCTGAGCGAGCAGCTCGTCCCACTTGGAGCCCCAGATCACCTTGATGACGTTCCATCCAGCACCGCGAAACACCGCTTCGAGTTCCTGGATGACCTTGCCGTTGCCGCGTACCGGGCCATCGAGGCGCTGGAGGTTGCAGTTCACCACGAAGATCAGGTTGTCGAGTTGTTCCCGCGAGGCGAGCGAGATGGCGCCGAGTGTCTCCGGCTCGTCGCACTCGCCGTCACCGAGGAAGGCCCACACTCGACTCTGCGACGTGTCGTCGATCTTGCGGTTCAGGAGGTATCGATTGAAACGTGCGTGGTACAGCGCCGTGATGGGTCCGAGCCCCATCGACACCGTGGGAAACTCCCAGAAGTCGGGCATGAGCCTGGGATGCGGGTAGCTCGACAGGCCACGGCCTCCGCGTCCGATTTCGCGGCGGAAGTGGTCGAGGTCATCAGCGGTGAGACGTCCTTCGAGGTATGCCCGTGCGTAGATGCCTGGGGCGGCGTGACCCTGGAAGTACACGTGATCACCTGGATGGCCGGAGTCCTTGCCGCGGAAGAAGTGGCTGAACCCGATCTCGTACAGTGCCGCCGAGCTGGCGAACGTCGAGAGGTGGCCGCCGATCCCGTCGGCAGCCTTGTTGGCCTTGACGACCATCATGGCAGCGTTCCAGCGGACGAATGCTCTGATCCGGCGCTCGATGTGCTCGTCGCCGGCGAACCACGGTTCCTGTTCGCGGGGGATCGTGTTCACGTACGGCGTGCTCACGGTTGCGGGAAAACTCACCTGACTGGCCGTGGCCCGGTCGAGCAGCTTCGTCAACAAGAAGCGAGCCCGGGTCTTGCCGTGTGTGTCAACCACCGCGTCGAGTGAGTCGAGCCATTCCTGGGTTTCGGATGGGTCGGTGTCGGGCAGCTGATGCACGTAGCCGTCAAAAATCATGGGAGCATTCTCGCATGGTTACCCTCGGGTACGGCTCGGTGGCGCCCGAAAAGCGGAAATGTGGGCGGTCAGGACGCCCGTGTGTCGAGCAGTCGTGTCGGCGTTTGGCCGATGAATGCCGCCCCGGTCGTGCCGAGCACGTCGACCACGACATGGGTGTCGACGCTGCTGAAAACACAGAGCCGCCCATCGCCGTCCGGTTCGATCACCACGAAGTTGGCGGCGTCGCGCCCGGCCGAGACGTTGAGGCTCGAAGAATCCGGCACGCCCCGAAGGCACGGGTAGGCGGCCAGGTAGCCATCCCCGGCCGCTCCGGTCGCGGTGAGGTTGGCGAACACTCCGGAGTTCGCGATCGCGTCGTCGAGTTGGAGCGTGATCGACTGGCCGGCGCCGAGTTGCTGGCCACCGCGCGTGTCGAGGACTCGATCCGGCGCGGTGGTCACGGCGTCGCTGCCCGGTCCGAAGGCTCCGAACGCGTCGACGAGGAGGTGAACGTCGGTACTCGCGGTGACGCACACGGTGCCGTCGGCGGAGGGCGCGACCACTGCGATGTTCGGGGTCGCGGGTCCGGCTCCGTAGTTGACCGTCGAAGTCTCGGGCACGGTTTCACCGCAGGTGTAGGCAATGGCATAACCGGCTGCTGGCGCATCGACAGCGGTCACCGTGAGCACGACCGATTCAGCCGACGCCGGAACGCCGGGTGCGGTCACGTCGACCGTGGTGATGGTCCCGGCGGGAACCGGTGCGCCGCTCGTCGCCCGGCTGTCGTGGACGCGCCTGGGCGTGATTGCCTGAAATCCGTGACCGCTCATGAACCGTCCCGTCACGTCGACGATCATGTTCGCCGCCTCCTCGCTGTAGACGCAGATCGATCCGGTTGCGCCAACGGGAACGATGGCGGAATGTGCCGCGATCTCATCACGGATGTGGTTGTGGCTGCTCACCCCTGGTGGTGAGTCGCCGCAGGCGAACGCGGTGAAGAAACCCGTGTCACGCGGCGACGTGCTCGTGATGTTCACGGCGACGGCAGCGACTCCATCAGGGTTCGCGATGGGAATCTCGGTGGTTGATCCGCCTGCGACGCGCGTAGTGGTGGCCGTGATCTGCTGGCTCACGAGGGCGCTGTAGAGGCGGGCTCCGGTCGGGTTGAGGTGAATGGCGTCGTAGGTGATGTCGCTGCGATCGGCGGCCGCGGCCCAGTCGATCAAGGTGAGGTTGGGGTGTCGATCGAGCGCGCTGCGCAGATGTGCGTTGACGGTCGGGAAGTACCAGTAGTACGGCTGGATCTTGCGCCAGCCCGAGGCGTTGACGTACTGGGGCTTCACTTCGCGAAGAGTCACCCAATACACGTGCTCGACACCCGCTGCGGTGAGGGTGTTGATCATCGAGTCGATCGAACGGTCGAATCGGCCCGGATCCCAGTACGGGTAGTTGTAGCCGCCGGCGACGACGACGTGTTCACCGAACCACTCCGGGTGAAACGCCATTTGCGGCCGGACGTGGCGTGACTCCAGGGTCTCGACGAAGTACGCCGGGGTGCCGTCGACGATCGCGGTCCAATCCGGCGGAAACGCGTCGGCGAAGTAGCCGCGCGCGCCGAGTGCGACCGAGTCACCGACGAGGTAGACGCGCTTGTCGTGAGGTGCTGCCTCGACGAGTTGCGTCGATTCCGTCGTACTCGCCGAGGCGTCGGCGGCGCGGTTGCCGCCGTTCGCAGGGCCGACACCGACGACGACCCCGACGAGAAGGGCGGCGACCGACAGCGTTTTCCGAGCGCGGTACGACGGCGGGATCGCGCTCACACCCACCAGCCGGTGGTGTCGAACAGTGTGGTGCCAGGCGCGAAGGACTCGATGCACAGCCGACCCTGTCCGGTCACAGCGATCGTGAGCGAGTTCGCGAGATCGATCCCCTTGGCCGCGTTCACGCTCGACGTCGGGGCAGAGGTGCACGGATGGGTGGTGAGGTAGCTGGCCGTCGTGGGGCCGACGAGCGTGAGCGTCCCGGTCACGGCCGCAGCGCCGGGCGGCGCGACGCGAGCATCGATCGTCTGCCCCGCCCCGTGGATGGGCGCCCAACCTCCCGTGGCGTTGCGCGTATCGATGGTGCGCGTCGGGTCGGTCGGTACGAACTGGAGTCCGGTGCTCGTGACGAACGTGCCGGTGAGGTCGACGATGACGTCGACTGGAGTGGACGAGAACACGCAGATCGTGTTCGCGTCGCTGGTGGGAACGAACGCTGCACCCGCAACTGGTTCGCCGGCGAGGAAGTTCACGTTCGAGACCTCTGGCATGGTGACGTCGCAGGGGAACGCGGTGAGGTACCCATCGACGTGCGCTGCATCGGCGGTGAGGTTGACCGCGACAGCGTCGGCGCCGGGCGGTGTCGAGACGACGAGCGTGCCGACCCGACCGGTCACCCGCGTGTCGGCGATTCGGTCGGGGGTGCTGATGGTTTGCAGGCCGGTCTCAGCACCGGAACCGGACCCACTTCCCGTCGGGACGAACACGCCCTGCAGGTCGACGAGTACATGGGAGGTGGCGGAGGTGAACACGCAGAACGTTCCGTTGCCGGCCAGCGGCACCACTGCCATAGAACCGCGGCTGACCCGTGCGCCGTAGTTGACACTCGAGACGTCGCGGCGGGTGCGATCACATGGGTGCGCGGTGAGGTAGCCGGCCGCGTCCGAACCGGTCGCGGTGATGTTCACGGCCACGGCAGTCGCCCCGTCGGGGATCCGTGCTCCGAGGTCGACGGTGAGAGTGGTACCGGCGGCGACGGGCGTAGTCGGGCGCGTGTCGACGGCGCGCTCAGGACTCAGCGGCACGAACGAGGATGCCGAACCGATCGCGTTGGGGAGGGGAGCATCGCCACCGACTCGCTCGGCAACGGCAAGGGTCGCCGTGAAGACCTCGGCCATCTTCAGCGAGCGTGTGCGGTACCCGGACGGCGCGAGGTGGGTGCCGTCGCTGCTCGGGTACGGGCCGCTCGCCATCTCGGTGGGCCAGTCCCAGGTGTGGAAGTCGTCGCGCTCGGCGGCGATCTGCGCAAGCGCGGTGTTCCAGTTGTTCTGCTGGTTCGCATGCGTGTACAGCCGAGTGATCTGCGGCCACCAGATCTCGTGGCCGGGTCCGATGGCGTTGACGAGGTGCATGATGGCATCACGTGCGCACTGGAGGTTCACGTTGCAGAAGCCCGAATCGTTGGCGCCGAGGTTCACGATCACGTTCGGTGCGTCCCAACCCTGCTGACGCCATTGCTGGATCCAGTAGCTGGCCTTGAACGTCGATTGCACGCCGAACTGCCCGGTGGAGTAGCCCTCGCCGGCTCGGAACTGGACGGGACCCCAGCCCTGTTCGACGAGGCGCGCCGGCAGGTTCGGCGCGTAGATGCCGGCACCGACCAACACCGAGTCGCCGATCACCGTGACAGGCCCCAGTGGTCCGACGGTGGGATTCGAGATGACCGAGATGGCCTGCGCGGTGCCGGCCGGCGCAAGAGTGGCGATCGTGCCGGCGGTGATGAGGATGGCGGTGGCCAGGACCGACCGTGCGATGCGCTTCACGGGCGCTCACCGTATCGCTTGAACATTGCACGGGGAGAGCGGAAGTCGCGTTCCTACACTGCAGGGTCGGATGGCGACTCACCAGACGATCACGTATCAGCCGGCACTCGACGGCGTCCGTGCGCTCGCGGTGATCGCCGTGTTGTGCTTCCACGCGGAGATTCCCGGTTTCGACGGCGGATACCTGGGCGTTTCGGTGTTCTTCACGCTGTCCGGATTCCTGATCACCAGCCTGCTCGTCGCCGAGGTCGATCGTACCGGACGCATCGACGCCGTGGCGTTCTACGCGCGACGGGCGCGTCGGCTGCTGCCTGCGAGCATCGTCTGTCTCGCGCTCGTCGTGGCGCTGGCGTCGCTCACCGATCTGTTCGACGGTGTCACGGCACTCCGCAGCCACGTGCTGGGTTCGCTGTTCCAGGTGGCGAACTGGGTGTTCCTCGCTGGGGAGGGGTCGTATCAGCAGCTCTTCCAGGAAGCGGCGGGTCCTCGTTCGCCGCTCGAGCACTACTGGTCGCTGGCGATCGAGGAGCAGTTCTACTGGATCTGGCCGCTCGCGTTCATCGGATTGTCAAGAGTTGCCAGGACGCACGAGCTGCGTCTGAAGGTGCTCGGTGCGCTGACGTTGGCGTCGATTGCGGCGGCGCCCGCGGTCGCTGCGACGTGGGGCCCGGACGCTGCGTACTGGTCCACGCCGGCGCGCGCCTCCGAGATCCTCATCGGAGCGTTTCTCGCCGTCGTCCTCGCTCGCCGCAGCGTCCCCGCGAGCGCGTCGGTGCTCGCCCCGGCCTCCCTCGTCGCGTTGAGCGCCGCGTGCGTGTTCTTTCCGACGTCGGGCGGGCCCGCCTACAACGGGGCGCTGCCCCTGGTGGCGATCGCGAGCGGTGGATTGTTGGTCGGGTTGCAGGCCGAGGGCCCGGTCCGCACGATGCTCGGCACGCGACTGCCGGTGTGGTTGGGGAAGATCAGCTACGGCGTATACCTGTACCACTGGCCGGTCTACGTGATCGTTGACGAGCGTCGCACCGGGCTCGATGTCTGGTCGCTGTTCGCGCTGCGCCTGGCACTCACGCTGGCGATCGCCGAGGTATCGTTCCTGCTCGTCGAGCAGCCGATCCGGCGCGCCACATCGTTGGGACTCCGTCCGACGCTCGGCTACGCCGCCGGCGCAACTGCAATGGTCGCGGTTGCCACCCTGGCGTTCCTGCCGATCGTCGATGCCGACTACTTCGCCGTGTCTGCCGACGAGGCGGCCGCTGCGGCGATCGATCCCGATGCGGTCGACGAATCGCCGCTGGCCGTCACCACGAAGAGCACCACGACGACCACCATGACGACGACGACGACGAGCGCGAGCGCGAACACGACGACTTCGCCTGCCGGATCGACAGGAACCACACCCGTGGTCGAAGCGGCGCCCACGACGACCACGATTTCGTCGACAACGATTTCGTCGACCACCACGGTGCCCGTGTCCACCACGATCGCCCCGATCCCGGCGCTGGCCCGGCCGGTTCGTATCGTCGTCGTCGGCGATTCCACCGCCGAAGCCACCGGCGCAGGTCTCGTGAGTTGGGCCGCGGCGAATCCCGAACTCGCTCAGGTGGAAGTCGTAGCGGAGCCCGGTTGCGGGTTCTTGCGAGGCGGTCAGCGACTGCTCGCCGAATGGCAGGACGTACCGTCGCGTTGCGACACATGGCTCGATCGCACCGTGCTCGACCGCGCTGCGACGCTGCAGCCCGACGTGGTGATGTTGATGACGACATCGTGGGACGTGCTCGACCATCGCTGGGACGGGGGCCCTGGGCAGGTCCCCACCGATGCCGACTATCGCGAACGCATCGGGAGCGATTTCGGGGCGATCTCGATCGCACTCCTCGATCGCGGAGCGGCTCGGGTCGCGTGGATTCGCGAACCGCTGCCGAACCCTGCGTGGTTCGGCACGGGTCAGGGTCAGGAAGATCCCGCCTACCACGCCGTGTTGTACGACGCGATGAACCGGATCGAGATGGCGTCCGACCGCGTCGGCGTGGTCGATCTGGCCGAATGGGTCACCGACCATGCACTCGACGACGACCGCGAGGCGCGCATCGACGGTGTCCACTGGACGCCCGAGACATCGCGTCGCATCGCCGACGAGTATCTCGGCGAGCAACTGATTCGCGTCGCGCTCGACCTGCCCCGCGGGTCGTGACGGTCGCCCGACAGCCGAACGCGCCGGGGGAAGTGCTGGCAGAATCGATGCTGATGAGTCCGTCACCGCCCACGACCGTGTTCACCGATGGCGCCTGCGCCGGCAATCCCGGTCCCGGGGGTTGGGGGTGGGCCGTCGCTCCGAGCGGTGAGCCGCACGGCTCGGGTGGCGACCCGGCGACCACGAACCAGCGGATGGAACTCCAGGCGGTGCTCGAGGCGTTGCGGTCGCTGGGCGCCGGCTCCGAGGCCGGGCCGATCGTGGTGGTGAGTGATTCGACCTACGTCGTCAACTGTTTCCGCGACGGGTGGTGGAAGAACTGGAAGCGCAACGGGTGGAAGAACTCGAAGAAACAGCCGGTCGCGAACACCGACATCTGGAAGCCGCTGGTGGAGTTGGTGGAGACCGGCAACGTCACGTTCCGGTGGGTCAAGGGCCACAGCGGTGACCCCATGAACGACCTCGTCGATCAACTCGCCGTCGCCGCTACGCCGCCACGCTGACCTGGTGTTCTCCGCGCCGTCGGCACTCGTCATCTTGATGAACTTCTGACTCCTTGATCCGGCCTTGACGATGCCTTGAGTCCAGCGACCAGTTCGGCGGCCCGATAGCCACTGGTGCCAGTTTTGACTCCCGCCAAGAGGTTCTGGATCCGGACCAAACAGTCCCGCGGCCGCCTCGCCGTTACGTCGATCGCTGCCGTGCTCGTCACGACGACTGCGGTGACGACGAGTTCGACCGGCCCCGTCAGCGCCAGTTTGAGTGGCGAAGCAGGCGTGGTTGCGTTGCGCATCGACGGAGTCGGCAACGGTCACGGGCGTGGAATGAGCCAGTGGGGCGCGTACGGGTGGGCTGTCAACGAGGCGAAATCGTGGCAGTGGATTCTGGATCACTACTACGGCGGCACGACACTCGGTGCCGTGTCGACGAGTACTCGTGTCGAGGTGCGCCTGACGGCCGCCGACGGCTACGGCACGGTCGGGGTCATCTCGAAGACGGGCAAGGCTCGCTGGAACGGCAACTCGACGAACTCGCATGCGTTGCGCGCGGTCGAGACGTCGACGAATCGCTTCGACGTGTACTCGGCCAACGCTGCGGTCTGCCCGAATGCGGCAACGCTGACGGTGCCGAACGGACCGTTGCTCCTGCGTGATTCGGCGAACAACCCCGCACACGTGCGAGACGTGCAGACGTTCCTCAACGCCTTCGATTCGGCGGGTCTGTCGGTCGACGGTGACTTCGGGCCGCTCACGAAAACGGCGGTCCAGCACTTTCAGGGTGGTGCCAATCTCACTGTCGACGGAGAGTGGCGAATCGACGAGGCCAACGCGGCACGTGCGGTGATCTCGAGTGCCGGTCAGAACGCGTCGTGGTCGAAGGTCGGCTCGAACATCACGGGTCCTGTCACCTTCAGTACCACCGAGAACGAGTCGTCGGCTGCGTCGTACAACGTGCTCGGACTGTGCTCGGGCAGCGGCTCGGTCACGCACTACCGCGGACAGATCGAGGTGCACGACACCTCTGACGGCAACCGGGTGGTGAACAACGTCCTTGTCGAGAACTACCTGCGCGGCGTCGTACCGAAAGAGGTCGCGGCCAGTTGGGGTTCCGCCGGTGGCGGTGCCGGGATGAATGCGCTCCGCGCCCAGTCGGTGGCGGCCCGTTCCTACGGGCTGACCCAGAGTCGGTACTCGTACGCCGGCACATGCGACACCCCGTCGTGTCAGGTCTACGGCGGCGCTGCCAAGCGTTCGACGGCGAGCTCCGGTCACACGGCCGTGGAGTACTCGCTCACCGATCAGGCAATCGCCGACACTGCCGGGAAGGTTCGCAAGAAGAACGGTGCGATCGTGTCGACCGAATTCTCCGCATCGAACGGACCTCGTACGGCCGGCGGGTCGTACCCAGCGGTCGACGATCCGGCCGACGATGTCGCGGGCAACCCGAATCACCGGTGGACGCGCATGATCGATGCCGACCTGGTCGCATCGAGGTATGGGCTCGGCGGCCTGGTGACCGGTGTGACCGTCGCCGACTCGGGTTCGCTCTACGACGGCATCTGGGCCAACAAGGTCGTCCTCGACGGCACGTCGGGCGATCGCACGGTGAGCGCGTGGGACTTCCGCAATGCGTTCGGGTTGCCCGCGCCGGGCTTCACGATCACACCCATCACCCGAGATGTTCTGAGTGACGACACGTTCGTCTTCATCGGCGATTCGGTCGGCACGGGAATCACGTCATCGGCGACCGACGACCTCCGCGCCCTGCTCGAGGGCGTGTACCCGACGTCGGTGTTCGACGCCGTCGGTGGACGCTGCACCGTCGAGCCACCGAGCTGCATCGGACTCGACGGCGTCGCGACCGCGGAGTCGATCCCGGTCGGCACCGACCTCGTCGTGGTCGAACTCGGATACAACGACAACCCCTCGACGTTCGGCGCCGAGATCGATCAGATGATGACAGCGCTCCGTGCTCGCGAGGTCGGGCTGGTGGCGTGGGTGAACATGTCGACCCGGCGCCAGTCGGGTGGTAGCTCGATCTACGCTCCCTCGAACCAGGCGCTCAACTCCGCTGCCGCTCGCTGGACGGAACTCGTCGTGCTCGACTGGAACTCGGTGAGCGACGACCGCGCCCAAGATCGTTGGTACAGCGACAACGTTCATCTCACCACAACCGGTCAGGCCGAGTTCGGACACTGGCTCCGGAATCAGATCCTGTCGTTGACCACCACCGGCGGAGTCGGTGGCGGTTCGGGCGGATCTGGCGGTTCGTCGTCGACGAAGGTGCAGCCGGGTGTTCCGTTGCGGTTCTCGTTGTTGGGTTCTGGTGGTGTGCCGGAGTCTGGTGTGAGGGCGGTGTCGTTGAACGTGACTGCTGTTGATCCTGATGGTGATGGCTATTTGACGGTGTGGGCGTGTGGTTCGGCTCGGCCTGAGACGTCGAATGTGAACTATGCCGCTGGTGCTGTTGAGCCGAATGCGGTGGTGGTGCCGGTTGATGAGACCGGTGAGGTGTGTGTGTCGACGTATGCGGCGTCGCATGTGTTGGTCGATGTGATGGGCTGGTACTCGTCCGGGTTCGAAGCGGTGACCCCGAGCCGGTCGATCGACTCACGCAGCGGACCCGTTCCGCGCTGACGCTGCGGTCGTCGTCAGGGCGGCCCGTCAGGTGGTGGAATCAGGTGGTGTAGTCGGCGTTGATCCGGATGTAGCCGTCGGTCAGGTCGCATCCCCAGACCGTGCATGCGGCGTGCCCGGTCGCCAGGCTGACGTGGATGGTCACCTCGTCACCCGACATGTACGACGAGAGATCGGCGAGCTCGACGTCTCCGAGTCGGTTCGGATACACCTCGGTGCTGCCGAACCGGATGGTGACGCGATCGGGGTCGATGTCGACGTCGTCACTGCATTTCCCGATCGCCATGGCGACGCGGCCCCAGTTCGGATCGGCGCCGTGGACGGCCGTCTTCACCAAGGGTGAGTTGACGATTGCTTTGGCCACCCGCTTCGCCTGGGAGCGGTCGGCGGCGCAGTCGACATGCACCTCGAGCAGGGTTTCCGCCCCTTCGCCGTCTCGGGCGACCTGCTTGGTGAGCGAGAGGGCGACGTCGTGCAGTGCCCGCTCGAAGTCATCGAGCGCGACCGGACCTGCTGCGCCGCTGGCCATCACCACTGCCGTGTCACTGGTGGACGTGTCGGAGTCGATACTCACGCAGTTGAAAGTGCGCTCGATCACCGAACGGAATGCTGCCGACAGCTCATCGCGTTCGACCTCGGCGTCGGTGAACAGCATGGCGATCATCGTGGCCATGTCGGGTTCGATCATGCCGACGCCCTTCGCGACGCCGACGACGCGGCCGGGACCGTCACCGATGGTCGCCACGGCGATCTTGGGCACCGTGTCGGTGGTCATGATGCCGTGGGCAACGCGGTCGGCCGAGTCGTCGCCCCCGCCGAACTCGTCGGGTATCGCCGCGATGCCGGTGCGCAGACGTTCCATCGGGTAGGGCCGGCCGATTACACCGGTCGACGCGACGACGACGTCTGTCGAGCGACAGCCGAGCCGATCTGCGACGCCGGCCACGAGCTGCTGTGCGTGGTCGAGGCCGATGGCGCCGTTGGCGACGTTGGCGTTCTTCGACACCACGACGATTGCGCGTGCGGACCGGTCGGCCAGGTGTTCGCGGCTGATGGTCACACTCGGTCCGGCAAAACGCGACGTGGTGAACACGCCGTCCGCTGCGCTGAGCTGGTCGGCGGCTACGACGACGAGATCATCGGTCTCGTCCTTGATGCCCACATTCGCGACGTAGCTCCGGAATCCGGCCGGCAGCGTCGTCATGTCTGCGTGTCGGTCGCGAGCGCGGCGATGCCGAGGCTGATCGCGTGGAAGATCTCGTGCATGGCATTCACCTGGTCGTCGTCGAGAACGTCGAAGATGAGTCGCCGAACGCTCTCGACGTGGTCGGGTGCCGCCTCGTGGAGGCGACGAAAACCCTCGTCAGTGATGACTGCGAGCATGACTCGCCGATCGCGCTCGGAGCCCTCCCGACGTACCCATCCCGACCGAACCATGCCGTCGAGTCGCCGCGTCAGGCCACTCGGCGAGAGCTGGAGCACGTCAGCGAGATCGCACATTCGTAGTCGGCGGTCGGGAGCTTCTGAGAGGTGCACGAGCACGCGGTAGTCCCCGAGTGTCAGTCCAGTAGGGACGAGGTCGGCCTCGATGGCGGCAGTAAGATCCCCGACGGTTTCGATGTAGGTCCGCCAGGCGGCCATCTCGGCGTCGGACAGCCATCGAACTGCCCGCAGGTCGGCGGATTCGACGTCGATCGGTACCGACGTGTCGATGGCTGCCGTGTCGATGGCTGCCGTGTCGGTGTCGATGGGCTCTGACGGCTGCATGCCCTCATTGTACCCGTCGGCAAATGTTGTGTGGCCGAAGCAAAAAGGTTGCCGGCCGCAAGGTTCGGAGCGACTGTTCGCCCCGCCCCGCGGCGGCGACGATACCGATCGACGACTGGCTCCCGATCGGCGACCGGCTATCGGTCGAGAACGTGTCGGAGCGCAGCGGTGAGCTCGGAGTGTTCGAACGCGAAGCCGTCGGACTCGAGGGCCACAGGTTGTACCCGCTGGCCGTCGAACAGCAGGGCTTGGGCGAGTTCGCGACCGAGCAGCAGCTTCGGGCCGAACGACGGTACCGGGACCACAGTCGGACGCCGAAGCACGGTTCCGAGCGCATCGCTGAACGCAGCATTGGTCACGGGCCCCGGCGCGGTGAGATTGACCGGGCCCGTGATCGCGCTCGTGAGCAGATGCTCGATTGCTCGGACCTCATCGTCGATCGAGATCCAGCTCATCCATTGACGGCCCGTCCCCATGCGTCCACCGACGCCGAGCTTGAACATCGGCAAGAGCTTCTTGAGTGCCCCACCACGCTTCGACAGCACGATGCCGGTGCGGATGTGTGCGACCCGGATGCCGACCCCCTCGGCGGCAGCTGTGCTCGCCTCCCACTCACGGCAGATGTGCGCGAGAAAGCCGTCTCCGGGCGCGGACGATTCGTCGAGAATTTCGTCACCGCGGTCGCCGTAATACCCGATCGCCGAAGCGGAGACGAGAACGCGCGGACCGTCGACCGCCGCAGCGATCGCTTCGGACAGGATCGTGGTACCGACCGTGCGACTCCGGAGCAGTTCCTCCTTGTACGCCTCGGTCCAGCGATGGTCGCCGATCCCGGCACCAGCGAGGTGCACGACGGCGTCGACGCCGGCGAGGTCGGTCGGGTCGATGCGCCGATCGGCGACCGACCAACTGATCTCGTCGTGCTTCGGTGCGGTCCTCACGACGGGAACGACGTCGTGGCCGGACTTGCGGAGGTGCGACGACAGTGCGGCTCCGACGAGGCCGGTTGCCCCGGTGATGGCGATTCTCATGATGCGAACCTAGATCGGAACTTGAGAATCGGCCGGATTCAGCCGATAACGATTCAATGCTCCGGAAAACAAAGATGGAACTGAAGAGGGAACTAGCGTGAACGACATGTCCGACAGTCAGTGGAACGCGCCTTCGAGCGGCGAAACACCCCCGCCAACCGCGCC
>JBBKWQ010000154.1:0-2977 GCA_037969115.1 Ilumatobacteraceae bacterium | reverse complement strand
TCGACCTACGACCACCGCATCATCCAGGGAGCCGAATCCGGTCTGTTCCTGAAGCGTGTGAAAGAGCTGTTGCTCGGCGAGCACGAGTTCTACGACGAGATCTTCCACAGCCTCGACCTGCCGTACGAGGCCGTCAAGTGGCGCCCGGACGTCAACCCGCGCGATCGCGAAGAAGCGATGATGCGCAAGCAGATGGCCGTGGCGAAGTTGATCCGTGTGCACCGCGTTCGCGGCCACCGCATCGCCGACCTCGATCCGCTGCGTTGGACCGAGCCGCACACCCCGCGCGAGCTTGATCCGGCCACGTACGGCCTCACGATCTGGGATCTCGACCGCGAGTTCCTCACCGACGGGGTCGGTGGGAGCGACAAGATGAAGCTCGGCGATCTGCTCGGCGTGCTGCGCGATGCGTACTGCCGCACGATCGGTGAGGAGTACAAGCACATTCAGAGCACCATCGAACAACAGTGGGTGCAAGAACGCGTCGAAACCAAGCGCAACGAGTTCAGTATCGACGACAAGCGTCGAATCCTCGAGCGCGTGAACGCCGCTGAATCGTTCGAGAAGTTCCTCGCGACCAAGTACGTCGGCACGAAGCGCTTCGGCATCGAAGGGGCGGAGTCGGCGATCCCGATTCTCGACGTGATTCTCGGCAACGCAGCCGACGAGGGGCTCGACTCAGCGATCCTGGGCATGGCACACCGCGGCCGTCTCAACGTGCTGTCCAACATCATGGGCAAGAGTTACGAAGCGATCTTCAGCGAATTCGAGGGACACCTCGACCCGACCTCGGTGCAGGGCTCCGGCGACGTCAAGTACCACCTGGGAACCAAGGGCAAGTACGTCAGCCCGTCGGGTGCCGACATCGCGATCGAGTTGGCCGCCAACCCCAGCCACCTCGAGACCGTCGACCCGATCGTCATGGGCATGGTCCGCGCGAAGCAGGATCAGATCGACCCGCCCGGTTCGTTCCCCGTCCTGCCACTGTTGATCCACGGTGACGCAGCGTTCGCTGGTCAGGGAGTGGTTGCCGAGTGCCTCGCCATGAGCGACACCGGCGGCTACCGCATCGGCGGCACGATCCATCTGATCATCAACAACCAGATCGGTTTCACCACGGCACCGGGCAACGCCCGCTCGTCCCCGTACTGCTCCGACGTCGCCAAGACCGTGCAGGCCCCGATCTTCCACGTCAACGGCGACGACCCCGAAGCATGCGTCCGCGTGGCGCAACTCGCTTGGGACTATCGCCAAGCGTTCAACAAGGACGTCGTCATCGACATGGTGTGCTACCGACGCCACGGCCACAACGAAGGCGACGATCCGAGCTACACCCAGCCGTTGATGTATCGGGCGATCGGCGAGCGTCGCAGCGTTCGCAAGCTGTACGTCGAGTCGCTGGTCAAGCGTGGTGACATCACGATCGAGGAAGCCGAACAGGCGCTCACCGATTTCCACGACAAGTTGCAGGTCGCACTCGACGAGACCCGCAGCCAGGCACCCGCCGTGGTCAAGGCGGCCCGCCCGCCGGCGCCGGTCGGCGTGCTGCCACCGATTCTCACCGGTGTCGACCTCACCGTGTTGAACTCGGTGTTCGCCCAGCTGACGGACTACCCGGAGGGTTTCACGGTCCACCCGAAACTGGCCAAGCAGTTCGAGACCCGCCAGAAAATGTTCGATGCCGGCGAGGTCGATTGGGCACTCGGTGAAGCGCTCGCGATCGGCTCGCTCGTGGCTGAGGGCAGCTCGGTGCGCTACGCCGGCGAGGACGTCCGTCGCGGCACCTTCAGCCATCGCCACGCCGCACTCATCGACTACGAGAACGGCCATGCGTTCGTCCCGCTCGACAACCTCGACGGTACCGACGCCCGATTCTGGGTGTTCGACTCGCTGTTGTCCGAGTACGCCGCTCTGGGCTTCGAGTACGGCTACAGCCATTCCAACAAGGAAGCACTGGTGGTGTGGGAAGCGCAGTTCGGTGACTTCATCAACGGCGCTCAGATCATCATCGACCAATACATCGTCGCGGCCGAAGACAAGTGGGACCAGCAGAACGGTGTGGTCCTCCTGCTCCCACACGGCTATGAAGGCCAGGGCCCCGAGCACAGCTCCGCTCGAATCGAGCGATTCCTCACGCTCGCAGCCGAAGACAACATGCAGATCGTCAACACGACGACGGCAGCGAACTTCTTCCATCTGCTGCGCCGGCAGGTCCACCAGGAGCGCCAGACGCCACTGATCGTGTTCTCACCGAAGCAGGGGCTGCGGATGAAGCAGACCCGCTCGCCGATCGAGGAGCTCACGACCGGCTCGTTCCGCGAGGTGCTCGACGATCCGGGTGACCTCGACCCAAGTGCGGTGACGCGCATCGCGTTCTGCTCGGGCAAGGTCGCATGGGATGCCATTCACGCTCGCGACGAACGCAACGCGCCGGTCGCCATCGTGCGGATCGAGCAGCTCTATCCGCTGCCGACCGAGCAGATGCTGGACATCTTGAAGAAGTACCCCAATGCCAAGGAACTCCGTTGGCTGCAAGAGGAGCCGGCGAACATGGGCGCCTGGAACTTCATCGAGCACAACGTCTGGCGAATCAAGGACCAGGGCTACGACCTGCGCCACGTCTCGCGCATCGAGTCGGGCAGTCCCGCCACAGGCTCCAAGGTGATTCACGACCAAGAGCTCGCGCAGCTCATGGACGAGCTCTTCGCCCCCTCCGACGACTGACGTGACCGGTCGGCGGAACGCTCAGCGGAGGGGGATGGCGAGTACTTCTTCGAGCTCGGTGATGGCCTGCTCGGCCGCGCCGACCTTGATGGTGGTCATGCCCATGGCCTTGGCAGGTTTGAGGTTGATCCCCAGGTCGTCGAGGAACACACACCGATCAGGCGCCGCTTCCACAAGCTCGCACGCGATCTCGTAGAACCTCGGCTCCGGCTTTCGCACGCCGACCTTGCTCGATTCCACGACGTGATCGAAC
>JBBKWQ010000153.1:0-5210 GCA_037969115.1 Ilumatobacteraceae bacterium | reverse complement strand
GGCGCAGCAACCGAAGGGTACGACGAGGGCTGGACGGTTCGCTACATCACCGAACTGCAGCCGCCAGTGGACTTCTACGTTCGTGGTGAGGAGTACTCGGCTCAGCTCGACGCGTTCATCGCAGCATGCGGTGCCGGCGCGAGCAGCGGCGTCAACGACTTCACGAGCGCCGCCGACACCGACTGGGTGGTCGGCGAGATCCAGCGCGTCGAGGCGACTGGCGTCCCGTCTCGCTCGGCGGCCGGCGTTCACGAGGCGCCCGCCCCCCACTCGTTCCGATCGATACTTCGCCCTCGGATCGAGGATGCCGGGCACAAAGTTCGCCAGACGGTGACTCGGTTGTGGAGTCGACTCGGCGAGATGCGCGAAAGGCGGCGCTGATGGACCGGGTGATGTTCGGCGACAACCAGTTCTTCGGTGTCAACCACATGTCCGAAGAGAAGGCGAGGGCCCAGGCTCAGCGCTTCCGCGACACCGACTCGATCATGCGGGTCCTCGAGGACGCCTACGCAGAAGGCATCCGGACCTTCATGTGCACAACGCACGATCGCATCGCCGAGGTGGTCCGCGAAGTCGAACAACGTCCTGGCGACTTCGAGGGATTCGTTTTCCACCCCGGCATGCCGTATGCCCATAAATACGCCGACATGCTCGGCGAGCTGGGGATGGTCGAGACGCTGCGTCGCTTGGCCCCGGGCGGCTTCGTCGAAGCGGCGGTCCGGGGAGCCCGGTCCGCTGCGTCGAAGGATCTCCGTCAACTCATGCACATGCTCGTCGACGCCGAACTCGAGCCGTTCGAGCGGAGCCCTACGCCGGTTGTCTTTCTTCAGAACGTCATTGCCGACCTCATGCTCGGTCTCGGGCTGCACGGTCTCCTCGCCGAATTCGTCGAATACGTCGAGCGCCGCCATGGCGCTCAAGCCGGCATCTTCACGATGAACATGCCTCGTATGGTCGCCGCGCTCAGTGCCGAGGGCATCAAGAACCCGATCATCTGCTGCAACTACAACTCGATCGGTTTCCGAATGTCCGGCGGCATTGAGGCCTACGACCGCGCCCTCGAGCAGTACGAGTTCAGGTGCATCGCGATGTCAGTGCTTGCGTCTGGAGCGATCCCGCCCGCTGAGGCGATTGCGTGGGTCTGTGAACGGCCTCGAATCGAGTCGATTGTGTTCGGGGCGTCCTCGAGACCAAACATCCGACACACCATCGAGCTGATCCATCAGCACACAAAGACATGAGCGAGCACACGAAAATCCCCATCCGACCGCCCATCCGGCTGCTGAACGTCGACTTCGACGACATCACGATGGATGAGCTCCTCGAGCAACGCACGGGCACGGTCATCACGGTGCACGTCGATTCGATCGCAAAGCTCCAGACGGATCGCGAGTTCTACGACCTCGTCAAGAAGTTCGACATCGTGACGTGCGACAGCCAGATCCTCGTGTTCGCCGCTCGGCTGCTCCGTACTCCCGTTCGCGAGCGGGTTTCAGGGTCTGATTATCTCCCCCGGTTCTACCGGCGGTATGCCGACGATCCGTCCGTCACGATCTTTCTCTGCGGTGCGATGGGCGACATCGCCGATCAGGCCCGAGCACGCATCAACAAGACGGTTGGACGCGACATCGTCGTCGGAGCATACGGTCCTCCCGTGGGGTGGCTCGAGGATCCGGACGAGGTCGAGCGTGTGATCGACATGATCAACGACTCGGGTGCATCCGTTCTGGTCGTCGGGGTCGGTCCGCCCAATCAGGAACGCTTCATCCACGGCTATCGCGATCGTCTCCCACACGTAGACCTGTACCTGCCGCTCGGCGGAACGATCGACTACGAGGCCGGCGCAGTGAAGCGTCCGCCGGCTGCGATCACAAATCTCGGTTTCGAGTGGCTCTGGCGTCTCGTGCGCGAGCCTCGGCGGCGGTGGCGCCGCTACCTTCTCCACCAGCCGCCGGTCATCCTGCACCTCGTCAAACAGGCGCTCGGTCGTTACCGCGACCCCTTTGCTTCGAGCGACTGACCGGACCCGATCGGACGGACCTTCGCGGGCTCGTGCGGCGGCGACCTTTGGATCGACTCGAACGCTCGGAGCCGCTGGACTGTCCAGCGCCCACTCCCTAGTTCGACGCCGAGTTGCGGAACAATTCTGCAAGCGTCGCCACGTTCGACTTGCCGTCGTGAAGCTGCTCGACGCGGCGCCGCGCCTCTGTTGCAAGGTGTGCACGCAATTCATTGTCGACGGCCAGACGTTGCAGCGCATCGGCGAGCAGATCGGGACGGGCCGGGATCACCAGTAGCCCGGTGACTCCCTGCTCGATCAGTTCAGGAACTCCCGATATGCCGGAAGCGACAACGGGTAATCCGACCGCCATGGCCTCCATGATGACGACCGGCAGCCCTTCGGCGAACGACGGCAGACACAGCACATCTGCACTCCTCATCCTGCTGATCACCTCGTCAGGGGGCACCGATCCGGTCGCCGTGACAAGCTCGCGAATCGAGAGCTGGTCGGCAAGATCTCCAAAGGTCCCGTCGAAGTCTCCAGGGCCGACGAGTTCCAAGCGGACGTCGACTCCGCGGTCACGAAGATACGCAACGGCCTGCAGAAGTATCCCGTGACCCTTTTCTGGGGAGATCCGCGCCACCACGAGAATTCGGAACGGGCACGAATCCTGGCCACCGGGCAACGCTGTTTCGATGCCAAGGTCGATACCGCACCGAACGGTGTGCACGTTCGACCACATTGGCGTCGGGACCTGCCGGAGGAGCTGTGCTTTGGTGAAGTCTGACACTGCGACGACGAACTCCGCAGACTCCATCTTGGCGACGAGCAACTGTGTTGGCTCATCCAGGCAGTCCTGCGGCCCGTGAATCGTGACACTCCATTTTGCCCCGCGACCGGGGAAAGCGGCGTTGGCAAAGTGCGTGGCGAACCGGGCAATGTTCGCAGGCGCCTGGCCCATCTGAGCGTGAATGTGCGTGATCCCTCGCCGACGACAGATCGCCTCGAGCAGAATTCCCTCACCGACTTGCATCCATCGCCGGACGCGACGTCCGATATCGAAGCCCACGTCGCGCCCCGCCAACCGAAGCGTCGACAGCAGAGCCAGCGGATGAGCGACCACGGCACACGCGAAGAACCAGCACATCTTGGAGACGCCGAGACCCTTGAGGAACACCGTTGTTTCGCGCTCGGAGCTGTCGATGGAGGTCTGGATCTGGTCGTCGTTGATGGTGTTGATCGAAAACGTGTCAACGGGCACACCCTGCTCGCGTAATTCCAGAACCTCTCGTTGAATGAAGGTGTGGGTCACGCCCGGATAGTGCGTCGACAGGTAGGCGATCGCAGCTGATGGCGAACCGCGATCAGACATCGTCGCGGCCCCTGTTCGGATACTTCAACCTTCGGGTGTGGCGGCTCGCGATTCCGCTGATCCGTCCCGCGGCGAGAGCCGCCCGACGGAGGGTTCCGCCCACCGTACGTCGTTGAGCTCGCTGCCCATTCGGCTTCAGTGAACGTAAACCGTTCGCCGGTTGCCAAGCATCACCTGAGGGGACGCCATATCGACTGAGTACTTCGGCCATGCCTCGACCGTACTGAAAGTGTTGTCGAAGCATGGGTCGCAGACCCGATCGATGGACGTAGTCGATCACAGCGAACTCGGCGTACCCAATGGAGTACCCCGCTCGAACCAGCGACCATCCGAAGGCGATGTCCTCGCAGCGGGTCAACGACTCGTCGAAACCCCCGACCGCATCAAACGCTGAACGACGCACCGCCAGATTTCCGGTCAACAGGTATTTCTGACCGAGGAACTTGGGGAGGTCGCCGGGGGTCGCAGGTGGATGCCAGCTGGCGGTTCGCTGGTCGGGGAACACGTCGATGACACGACCCGAAACCGCGTCGTGCTGCTCGAGCCCGTTCATGAGCGCCGAGAGCCAGCCATCGTGGACCCGATCGTCAGCGTCACAGAACGCCACGAGTTGCGCGTGCGTGTTGCGAATACCAACGTTTCGTGCGTGGGCGGCGCCGGATCGATCCGAAGAGTCCACCGTCGCGAGTCGGCGATCACCGACCTGCTCGACCAACCGATCGATCGCGTTCACGACATCCTCATCGCTCGTGTTGATGGAGAGCATGACCTCGAATGGCTGGCCACACGATTGGTCAAGAACGTTTCGAACGTGGGCCGCGAACGCATCGTCGACCGAACCGACCGGTATCACGACAGCGACTTTCGCTGCACTCATCGACGGCCTCGACGATCATCAGGCTGGACGTCCTCGGGGGCGTCCTTGATCAAGTACGGCAGACGGGGGGCGGAGTTCATCGACCGGAGCTCATGCACCTCTGGTCGGCATCAACACCGAGAGACGGCCGGCGTCTACACCGTCGAGCTGGCTCACGATCTGTCGCAACGTCCTGCGCCGCTGACGCTTCCGGGGTACAGCGATCACAACCACATCGGCTGCCTCGACGAGATGCATGGCCGTCACGGTGTCGAGTATCGGTCCACCATCGACGACCACGATTCGCGCCAGCGACGATGCCGCCGCCACTGCCTCCCGCATGCCGCCGAGGGCCAGCACGTCCACATCGGCAGGACCCTCCATCCCGACCACATGAACGCCACGAGCACCACTCGCGGGGAGCGACACCGACGAAGGACGAGAAAGTTCGGGCAGCTCCTCGCCGATCTCCTTCATCCGGATCATCTCGCTGACGCCGATCATCTGGGGTCTGTAGAGCGTTGAGAGTTCCGGCGCACGTGTGTCGGTATCAATCAGCAAGACGTCGTTACCGGCCGCCCCGAAGACGTTGGCCATTGCCGCAGCAAGCGTCGTGCATCCCACCGAGCGCTGGGTACCGACCACCGCAATCGTGATCGGGGCCGCCGACATCGCAAGCGTCTCAGCCCTCACGCACACGGCTTCGACGAGTGCCTGCGAATTGGCTGGAAGACTGGCGAACGCTGCGCCGCGGTCGCTCCGATATGCATCATCCTTCGGAAAGCGGCCGACGGGCGGCGCGCCGAGCAGTTCTGCGTACTCCTCGTTGTCGAGGACGTGGGGGGTGATCCGCGCAACGACGACCGCTGCGATGACTCCCAGCCCGAGCGCTCCCACCAAGCCAACAGCGAGCAACACCTGGTTCGTCGAAACCTCCGCGATCGTCGGAAGAGACGCCGGCTGGACAAGCCGCGTCGTAA
>JBBKWQ010000152.1:0-4450 GCA_037969115.1 Ilumatobacteraceae bacterium | reverse complement strand
GGCGGGAATGCCCTTCGTTCGAGCGGCCGCGGGGAGCAGCAGCGACTTGGGCCGACACCAGTGGGGCGAGGACGCCCCGACCGAGCTCGCCCTGAACGCGTCCGGCGCGTAGTTGATGCAGTACGGCTCGTATATGATGCCGACTCGCACGGCGTGGAACAAACGAACGGCGACGTCGACGACGTCCGAGGCGTCGGCAGCGGCACGGTCGGCGAATGCCGTCACGTCGGCGTGATCCGAGTTGATGAACCACGTCGGTTCGAGCCACGCCGCGTCCACGTCGTCGATGCGCGAGATTGCGTCGGTCACGCCGCGTGTCTATCCGATCGTGTCGGCGGAGCGCATGTCGGAGAGAATGCGTACATGTTCGACAGCGCATTGAAGCGTGCCTTCCACCGATACTCGGGCAAGCGGCCGCTATCGCGCGAGCTCTTCGAGCGGGCGAGTGCGGTGATGCCCGGTGGATCCACCCGCTCGGTGCTCGATTTCCCACCGTTCCCGTTCCGCATCGCGTCAGCGAGCGGCGCCCATGTGGTCGACGTCGACGGATTCGACTACATCGATTTCCTCGGCGACTACTCGGCCGGATTGTTGGGTCACGACCCGGGGCCGGTGGAAGCTGCCGTTCATGCAGCCCTCGACCGAGGGTGGAGCTACGGCGGCGTACACGTCGACGAGATCAGATTCGCCGAGATGGTGTGCCAGCGATTCCCCTCGATCGAGCTGGTCCGTTTCACCAACTCGGGCACCGAAGCGAACCTGATGGCGATCCAGCTCGCCCGGCACCACACGGGCCGTGAGCGGGTCGTGGTGGCACACGGCGCGTACCACGGTGGATTGCTGTACTTCGGCCACGGCGGTGAGGCACTCCTGGCTCCGTTCGACTTCGGTCGGATGCACTACAACGACGCCGCGACATCCTGCAAGCAGATCGACGAGACGGTGGCGGCCGTGCTGGTCGAGCCGATGATGGGAGCGGCTGGATGCATCCCGGCGACGCCGGAGTACCTGTTGGCGCTTCGGCGGCGGTGCGACGAGGTCGGGACGCTGCTGATCTTCGACGAGGTCATGACGTCTCGGATGAGCACGGGCGGGGCGCAGCTCCGGCATGGCGTCATCCCCGACATCACGACGCTCGGCAAGTACCTCGCTGGTGGGATGACCTTCGGTGCGTTCGGCGGACGCAGCGACATCATGAGTGCGTTCGACCCCAGCTCGGGAGGAACGCTCACGCACGGCGGCACGTTCAACAACAACGTCGTCACCATGGCCGGAGGGGTGGCTGCACTCGGTGAGTTGCTGACCGCCGACCTTCTCGACTCGATGTACGAGCGAGGCGAGACGCTGCGCGCCCGCATCGAAGCGGTCTTCGCCGACTCGACACTCCCGCTGACGGCAACCGGCATGGGCTCGATGATCGGCATCCACGCCGTCAGTGGTCCGGTCGACAGTCCGCGGGATCTGGTCGGCGACGACCCGAGTCTGAAACAACTGCTGTTCCACGAGTTGCTCGAGCGCGGCATCTACCTCGCCGCCAGAGGGTTCGTCGCCATGTCGATCGCGATCACCGACGACGACTGCGATCGATTCGTGAGCGCGCTCGGCGAATCAGTTGCAGCAATCGAGCGCGTCGGCGAGCCGCCGTCAGCGTGACCTCGACGGGTCGGCGTCGGCGAGTCTCTGCGCGAGCCAGGCCAGCGGAATCGACACCAGCATCACCACCGTGGCCATCACATTGACCAAGGGCACGTTGTTGGGACGACTGACGTTCGCGAAGATCCACTGCGGCAGTGTGAGGTAGCCCGAACCGGCAGTGAACGTGGTCACCACGATCTCGTCGAAGCTCAGCGCGAACGCCAGGATTCCGCCCGACAAGAGCGCCGACCGCATCAGCGGGAAGGTGACGTACCGGAAGGTCTGCCAACCGCGCGCACCCAGATCGGACGAGGCCTCGAGCAGGTTGGGCGCGGATCGACGCAGGCGCGCCACCACGTTGTTGTACGCGATCACGATGCAGAACGTGGCGTGAGCGATGACGAGTGACCTGAACCCGAACCCGATTCGGAAGTCGACCACACCGACATCGATCGTGCGGTCGAACGTGTTCCGCAGCGCGATCGCCGTCACGATGCCCGGCAGCGAGATCGGCAGGATGATCAGAAACGACACCGCCTGCTTCCCGAAGAATTTGAACCGCTGCATTCCGAACGCCGCCAGCGTGCCGAGCACGAGCGCGATCAGGGTGGCCACCAGTGCGAGCTTGACCGAGTTCATGAGGGCGTTCCTCGGGCCGTCGGCCTCCCAGGCCGTGGTCCACCAGTTGGTCGTGAAACCCTTCGGTGGCCACGACAGCGACGTCGCCGTGTTGAAACTCAGAATGGCGATCACGAGCAGCGGCAGGTAGAGAAACGCGAGACCGAGCCAGGTGACCGCTCGGAGCGACCATCGGGCGAGCGCTGAGAGATGCATGGTCAGATGCTCTCGAACGCGCCGAGGCGTTTCATGCCGACGAGGTACATCACGACGATCAGCAGGGGCCACAGAGTGAACGCCGCCGCAAGGGGCTGGTTGGGTGCGCCGAGTGTTCGCTGGATGAGGTTGCCGATCATCTGCACCTTGCCCTCGGTGACGATGTTCGGTGTGATGAAGTCGCCGAGCGACAGCGAGAAGGTGAAGATGGAGCCGGCTGCGATGGACGGCACGAGCATCGGCATGATCACCGATCGGAACGTGCGCAACGGATGGGCGCCGAGATCGCCACTTGCGTCGAGGAGCGAGTCGGGCATTCGATCGAGTCCTGCGTAGATCGGCAGGATCATGTACGGCAGCCAGAGGTACGTGAGCGCGAGCACGACTGCGACCCAGCCGAACCCCGGGGTGTAGCCGAACGTCGACTGGAGGAACCCGCCATTGGTGTCGACACCGAAGGCCGATGCCGGACGAAGCATCGCCTTCCACGCATACCCCTTGACCAGGTATCCGGCCCAAAGGGGCAGCAGGACGGCAACGATGAGCCCACGCCGGGCCCACCGCTGAGCCACCTTGTTGATGTAGAACGCCATCGGCAGTGCGATCAGCAGACACAACAACGTCACCGCGAGTGCCACCCCGACCGACTTGATGACGACGAGGACGAATTCCCACGTGCCGAACGCGGTGCTCAGATTGTCGGTCGTGAACGTGCTGGTCGGCTTCTGCGTGAAACTGTCGAGCTCGAACATCGCCGAGACGATCATGAGTGCGAGCGAGCCGATGTAGATCACCATCATCCACGCGACGGGCGCGCCGAGCACCGAGACCAACGACCAGCGTGGGTGTCGTCGAAAGAACGAGGTCAGGAACTGCATCGATGTTTCACTCTCACTGCGTCGGTGGGCGACCGGGCACGACCCGGTCGCCCAACACGACGAGCTGGACTAGCTCCGCAGACTGTTCCAGGCGTTGACCCAGTCGGTGTACCCGACACACTGCACATCGGTACGTCCGTCGAGGCAGGTCTCCTCCGGCGTGGTCCAGTACCAGACGTCCTGCCAGTACTCGGTCTCGCCGGCATGGTATGTGGCGCAATGCTCGGGGTCAGCGGTGAGGTCACAGCTGAGTGTGTTCGACGGCGCTTCACCGAACCACTCCGCCACGGCGGCGTTCGCCTCCGGACTGATGATGTGGTTCATCCACATGTACATGCAGTTCGGGTGGGCGGCCTGCGACGAGATCATCCAGGTGTCGGACCATCCGGTTGCTCCCTCGACGGGCTTGAATGCTCCGATCTTGGCGCCATTGGCCGTGGCCAGGTTCACGATGACCTGCCAGGTGGTACCCGCCAGGGCGGTGCCGCCCTCGAGTGCCGCCTGCTGGTCGGTGTACAACGACCAGTACTGACCGACCAACGACGACTGTGATTCGAGCAATGCGATCGAGGCATCGAACTGTGCCTGGTCGAGGGAGTACGGGTTCGTGATGCCCAGGTCGGGTTGCGTCGCCATCAGGTACAACGCCGCATCCGCGATGTAGATCGGCGAGTCGTAGATCGACACCGAGCCGGATGCGATCGAGTCGGCCTCGAACACCTCGCCCCATGAGTCGGGAGCGGTGGTGTAGAGGTCGGTGTTGTACACCAACAAGTTCGCACCGCGACCGTGCGGGACGCCATACGGCACTCCGTCGACCGCGTTGTGATCTTGCAGTTTCAGGTCGTCGAACACGTCTGCGTAGTTCTCGATGAGATCGACGTTGACGGGTGCCGCGTCGCCGCCTGCGATCAGGCGGAGGGTTGCATCTCCCGAGGCGGACACCCCGTCGTACTCACCCGTCTGCATGAGCTGCACCATCTCGTCAGACGAGTTTCCGAGCTGAACGTTCACCTGGCAACCGGTCTCCTCCTCGAACGACGTGACCCAGTCGACGGCCGGGTCGGTCGACCCGTCCTCCACGTATCCGGCCCAGGCGATCA
>JBBKWQ010000151.1:0-3042 GCA_037969115.1 Ilumatobacteraceae bacterium | reverse complement strand
GGCCGCATGCGCGGAGCCTGTCACCGGCAGCACCACTGACGTCGGTGACACCATCGCCGCCCGCGTGAGAAACTGACCGACAGAACGACCACTGCGTCATCGGGTGCCTGGCACGCGATGACGCACTCGACGACCGGAGCGACGATGCCCATCACCCCCACCGACAAGATCTGGATGAACGGCGAGCTCGTCGACTGGGACAAGGCGCAGGTCCACGTGCTGACCCACGGCTTGCATTACGGAAGCGGCGTGTTCGAGGGCATCCGGGCCTACGAGACCGCAGACGGCCCGGCCATCTTCCGTCTCACCGAACACATCGAGCGGTTGTTCAACTCGGCGAAGATTCTGGGCATGTCGATTCCGTACACGGTGCAGGAGCTCATCGACGCCTGCAAACAGACGGTCGCTGCGACCGGGTTGGGCTCGTGCTACATCCGCCCACTCGCCTACCTCGGCTACGGCGAGATGGGGCTGAACACTCTGCCGTGCTCGGTCGACGTCGCGATCGCCTGCTGGCCGTGGGGTGCCTACCTCGGCGACGATGCCGTCACGAAGGGTGTGCGTCTGAAGACCTCCTCGTGGACCCGTCACGACCACAACACCATGCCGCCCGCCGCGAAGACCACCGGCAACTACGTCAACTCGTCGCTGGCCAAGGTAGAAGCAATCAAGGCCGGCTACGACGAAGCCGTGATGCTCGCACCGAACGGGCTGGTCGCCGAGTGCTCGGGCGAGAACATCTTCGTTTCCCGTCACGACAAGTTGATCACGCCGCCGCTGTCGGCCGGTGCGCTCGAAGGCATCACCCAATCAACGGTGCTCACCCTCGCTCGAGACCTCGGGTTCGAGGCCGTCGTCGACAACATCGCTCGCACCGACCTGTACATCGCGGAGGAAGCGTTCGTGTGCGGGACTGCGGCTGAGGTCAGCTCGGTCAACTCCGTCGACGACCGCGAAATCCCGTGCCCCGGCCCGAAGACGTCCGCCATTGCCGAGACGTACCACAAGGTGATCCGCGGCGAGGTCGAGAAGTACCGCTCGTGGTGCGAGCTCGCTAACTGAGCATCGACCGCTGACCGTCGACGAGTTCACGATCGCGGGCGACCAGGCGGTCACACTTTCGACCAAGGCGGGCACCCTCGTCCGCCACGGCACCCAGCCGCTCAGACTCCACCGTCGTCAACGGACGGACCGCCGCGCCGCCCGGGCTGTCGAGATCCCACCGGTGGACCAGCGGGATCAGCGGGCTCGGCCGATTCTCCAACGCAAGAATCCTGCGCGACGCTGCCCCGCAGCGAACTCCGCATGGTCGGGGTTGGGGAGGCTCGCTCGGTGGAATCCCGAACGCTCTGCGACACGCACCGAGCCGACGTTGGCTGGTCGGATCCATGCGTGGAGCTCATCGACCGGCTGAGTCTCGAAGCAGCGATCGACGAACGCGGGCAGGACGCGCGACATCACACCTCGGCCCCAGTGCGCCCGCCCGAGCCAGTAGGCCACCTCGGCGGTGTACGGCCGCGCCGACCGCGGGTCGAACCGGACGAGACACTGGCCGACGAGGTCGCCGTCGACCTCGACGGCGACGACGTCGTGGCCGATCTGGGCGTTGGCGAGTTCGATGAGGTCGCGCGACGTCTCGTCGGTGAACGGCTCTGGACACGGCTCGGGTAAGTGCTCCCACACAGCGCGGTCGTCGAGCAAGACCCGATGCGCAGCGATGTCGCGATCGTTCCACCGACGAAATGTGATGCCAGCCGTGGAGCGCGCAGCGTGTCGTCGAGACCGATCATCGTCGCTCGGAGCGCGAGTCACAAACGCTTCGTCGGGGTCTGAGTCGAGCAGCACCCATCCGATCTGGGCCGGGTCATATCCGAGTGCGATGCCTTCGGCTCGACAGTAGGAAAGCTCCTCGGCGCAGAGGACACCGTCCCATCTCGAGCGCGCCAGGTCGAGCGATTTCCCGCTTGGCAGGACGACGTCAGACGCTCGCTCATCATCACGGTGCTCCGCCGGCGGAGCAGTCGGATCGAACCTTGATGGTGTTAAATCCGGCATATGAAGGGCATCTTCTAATATGCGTGTCACCATGATGATATGATAATTAAGAGCCGCGAATGATGCCAGAGCTGGCGAGCTGAAACCCGTGCAAATCGCTCTATTCCGTTGCCGAATATTCCGGAGAGTGATACATCCCCCACGAGGAGTGCCTCAGACGAAGATCGCAAGCAACTCGCGAATCACCGGCGGACAGATGTCGCCGCGCTTTTCTACCCTCGTCATCAGCGTTGGACACGTGTGCGAGGGGGTTGAGTTCGCGGCCGCTCCCAACAGATGCGCCACACCAAAGCGAGCTAGGAGTTGAGTTTGTCCAGGATCTCACCGATGCTTCGCTCGTCTTCGAGCGGGTGGCGGAGTGGTTCGCTCCTCACGATCTCGTAACGATTCCTTCGACCGACACGGTGACGCTTGAGGTAGCCCGCTTGTTCGAGATCGTCGAGGATGCGTTGCACCGCGCCGGGAGTGATCCCTACTGCATACCCGAGATCTCGTTGCCGTAGCGTGGGGTCGCGGCTGAGTGCGACCATGATGAGGGCGTGGTTGGTGAGGAACGTCCAAGTCGGACGCAACGGCAGAGGCTCGATCAACGACATCACGAGATCATACGTATTGCAACGTGCGCAATCGGGGACCCGAATCGCATCCTCAGCGGCCACTGATCGAGGTGAGCGGAGCAAGCAGCGCGTGAGTTCGACTGAGGACGGCCGGCGGGTCGGTGACCGTCCGGTAGACAGACGGGATGCACGAACTATTCGCTGCGACTGCCGCAGCGTTCGGCATCGTGTTCGTTGCCGAGTTGGGCGACAAGACACAGCTGCTCGCCGTCAACTTCGGTTCGCGTTATTCGATCCAACAGGTGATCGCCGGCCTGGCGTTGGGATACGGGGCGGCGGGCCTCGTCGCCGTCACCGTCGGTGGACTGCTCGGCGCAAGCCTTCCTCAGCGCCCCATCGAGATCGTGGGTGGCTTGATCTTCATAGTTTT
>JBBKWQ010000150.1:0-10749 GCA_037969115.1 Ilumatobacteraceae bacterium | reverse complement strand
CGCTGCGCCGCTCGTTCGCGAACTGCCAGGAGTGGCGGCGGTCCACGAGGTCTCCGGCCTCGCGAACTACCGGCTCGGCCGATGGCAACACGCCGCCAAGGCCCTCGAAATGGCTCAATCGCTGCGGGCAACACCGGAGACCTTGCCCGTGCTGGCCGACTGTTACCGGGCGCTGAAGCGCTACGACGACGTCGACAAGATGTGGCTGAAGGTCCGCGAGGAGTCGCCGTCTCACCAGGTCATGATCGAAGCACGTATCGTCACTGCCGGAGCGCTCGCCGATCGCGGCGAACTCAAACAGGCGATCGAGTTGATGGAGCAGGCAGGCAAGGCCCCCAAACGGGTGCGCGAACATCACCTTCGTCAGTGGTACGTGCTGGCCGATCTACACGATCGCGCCGGCAATACCGTGGCAGCGACGCGCTGGTTCACCGCGATTGCACAGCAGGACCCAGGTTTCGTCGACGTGACCGATCGACTCCGTGCGCTCGGCCGTTAGCGCGGGCTGATCCCGTCCGAGACAGAACCGGTACGATCGCCACATGAGTCGCCCACACTTTCGGGCGGGCGTGGTCACTGTGGTTCGCGGGACGGACGGCGCTGTGATGGCGTTCGAACGAAACGACGTTCCCGGCCAATGGCAGCTGCCCCAGGGAGGCATCGAAAAGGACGAATCGCCGCGCACTGCCGCCTGGCGTGAGCTCGAGGAAGAGACCGGGCTCACCGAGAGCGACGTCGCACTCATCGACGAATACGACGGTTGGACCGTCTACGAATGGCCGTCCGGGACTCGCGACGGCCAACGACTCGGCCAGGCGCACCGGTGGTTCTTCTTCGAACTTCGCAACGCCGATGTCACGCCCCGGCCGGATGGCACGGAGTTCACCAACTGGGCGTGGATGTCGGTCGATGACCTGATCGACCAGGTCGTGCCGTTCCGGAAACCCGGGTACCGGCAGGTGCTCGGTGACTGACCTCTTCTCCGCCGCCGCCGAGGAGCGCCTGCGTTCCACTGCGCCGCTTGCTGCTCGTCTGCGACCTCGGTCACTCGACGACGTGGTGGGCCAGCTCCACCTCGTCGGAGCGGGCCGCCCGCTCCGACGGCTCGTCGAACAGGACCGTCTGACATCGGCGATCTTCTGGGGGCCACCCGGAACGGGAAAGACCACGCTGGCGCTTGCGGTTGCCGGGTCGACCGCCCGAGCTTTCGAGCAGCTGTCTGCGGTGACGGCCGGCGTCAAGGACGTGCGCGAGGTGATCGAGCGGGCGCGCCACCGCCTCGGCGAGCGCGGCCAGGGCACGATCCTTTTCCTCGACGAGATCCACCGCTTCTCCAAGGCGCAACAAGACGCCCTCCTGCCCGCGGTCGAGGACGGCACGCTCACGCTCATCGGGGCGACGACCGAAAACCCGTTCTTCGAGGTCAATCCGCCGCTGCGGAGTCGATCGACGCTCTTCCGGCTCGAACCGCTCGAACAGGTGGCGGTACGGCAACTCATCGAGCGTGGACTGGAAGCCGAGGGGATGACCGCGAGCGCCGAGGCGGTCGACCTGTTGGCAGATCGAGCCGCCGGCGACGGTCGTCAGACGCTGACCGCGCTCGAGGTCGCCTGCGCGCTCGCGCATCCGGACCGAATCGAACTCGAACACGCCGAGGCCGCACTCGGCACCAGCGCACTGCGCTACGGACGCGACGATCACTACGACGTGATCAGTGCGTTCATCAAGTCGATGCGCGGCTCTGATCCCGACGCAGCGGTGTACTGGCTCGGCCGGATGCTCGAAGCGGGCGAAGACGCCCGGTTCATCGCCCGACGTATGGTCATTCTCGCGAGCGAAGACGTCGGTGAGGCCGATCCGCAAGCCTTACTCGTGGCGGTCGCTGCTGCGCAGGCCGTCGAGCACGTCGGCCTCCCCGAGGCCCAACTCAATCTCGCGCAAGCGGCGATCCATCTGGCGACCGCTCCGAAGAGCAATCGGGTTGCGTTGGCGATCTGGAACGTCCGCGGCGATATTCGGGACGGCGCGGTCGGGGAGGTGCCGGCCCATCTGCGCGATGGGCACTACCAGGGAGCTGCAGCTCTGGGTCACGGAGCGAACTACGACTATCCTCACGACGACGACCGTGGATGGGTATCGCAGCAATATCTGCCCGACGGCCTGACCGATCGACGCTGGTACCAGCCGACCATCCACGGGTTCGAAGAGGAGATCGCGAAGCGTATGGAGCAACAGCAATGACCGCAGGCGACCTCGCCGTCGTTCTCGCAGCATTGCTCTGCGCGCTCGGCTTCGCGGCCCTGATCGTCGTTCTGGTTCGGGTGCTCGACACGTTGAGTGACCTGCGTCGCGATGTCGAGACCATGCGGGCCGAGACGCAGCCGCTGCTGGCCGAACTCCGCGCCAGCACGGTCGAGGCCCGCTCGACCATGGCCGACGCGCGGTCCGATCTGGAGCGGTTCGATCGAGTGCTCGGTTCTGCCGAGGCGATCAGTGGTGCTGTCGAGGGGTCCGGCCGCGTCGCTCGCACCGCGCTGTCGGCTCCCGTCATCAAGATCGCCGGGATCGCGACGGGCACATCACGGGCGATGCGTCGCCTGCGCGGAGGAACATCAGCAGCACATCGCCGCGGTTCGTCGAACGCCATCGATATCGTTCAGACTCCGACGGAGCAAGGGAGACGAGGGGCATGAAGCGATTGACCTTGTTTGCGAGTGGTGTGGCCGCAGGAGTCGCGGGTGCGACCTATGCCAAGAAGAAGGTGAAGCAGACCGCCGCTCATCTGGCTCCGGCGAACGTCGCGAGGGGTGCGGCGCACCGGGTGAAGTCACAGGTGGGCAACGTGGTCGATGCGGTGCGCGAGGGGCGCGACGCGATGCGAAACAAGGAAGACGAGCTCAAGGCGCGACGCGATCAGCGAGTCGACACGCTCGACGAGCACGTGGGGCCCGACGACACACTCCTCGTCGACGGAAAGCCCGTCGACGTCGGCCGGGTCATCGTGCTCCGGCAGGTGAAGTAGGTCGTCGCCCCGGTGGGCTCCCTCATCGAGGACCTCCGAGCGGCCCTCGAGCCGAGCCGCGTGAAGTCGGGTGCAACCGAGTTGGCGTTGTACCGCAAGGACGCGTCCACCATGGAGGGTGCCACGGCCGTGGTGTGTCTCCCTGTTTCCGTCGACGAGGTGCAGGCCTGCGTGCAGATCGCAAACCGGCACGGCGTGCCGTTCGTCGCGCGCGGATCGGGAACGGGTCTGGCCGGCGGTGCGGTGCCACTCGACGGTGCGGTCATCATCGCCACGACCAAGATGAATCGCGTGCTCGATGTCGACGCCGTGAATCGGATCGCGTGGGTGGAACCGGGTGTCTTGAACCTCGACCTGTCGAATCAGGTACGGCGCTACGGCGTTCACTTCGCGCCCGACCCGAGCAGCCAACAGACCTGCTCGATCGGCGGCAACGTGGCCAACAACGCCGGAGGCCCGCATTGTCTGGCCGACGGTGTGACAGCGTCGCACGTTCTGGCGACCGAAGTGGTGCTGCCCGACGGCACCGTCACCGTGTTCGGTGGTGAGGACCCGGAACCGCCAGGTCTCGATTTGCGCGGCGTCTTCGTGGGCAGCGAAGGCATGTTCGGCATCGCCACGCGCATCTGCGTTCGTCTGACCCAGAATCCTCCTGCCGTCAAGACCATGTTGATGGACTTCGACTCCGTCGACGACGGTGCCGCGACGGTGAGTGACATCATTGCGGCCGGAATGGTTCCCGCTGCCGTCGAGATGATGGACCGACTCTGTCTCGAAGCGGTCGAGGCGTACATCCATGCCGGACTGCCGATCGACGCCGCCGCAGCGCTGCTCGTCGAAGTCGTCGGCCTACCGAATGGGGTCGCGGCCGATGTCGAGCGGATCGTTGCCATCGGTCAGGCGCGCAACGTGCGGACCGTTCGCGTGGCGCAGGACGAAGCAGAGCGGGCGCTGCTGTGGAAAGGGCGCAAGTCGGCCTTCGGCGCAATCGCTCGGATCAAACCCGACTATTACCTGCACGACACGGTGGTGCCGCGAGCGGCGCTCCCCGGCGTCCTCCGGCAGGTGTACGAGATCACCGAACGGTATGGGTTATTGGTGCTGAACGTCTTCCACGCCGGCGACGGCAACCTCCATCCGCTCCTGGTGTTCGATCGTCGAGAACCTGGGGTGATGGATCGTGTGCACGCGGCGGGGGAGGAAATCGTGAAGGCGTCGGTCGCCGCCGGCGGCGTGCTCAGCGGTGAACACGGGATCGGCTTGGAGAAGCGTGACTTCATGCCGCTGATGTTCTCGGCGGTCGATTTGGCCGCGCAGGCGTCGCTGCGTGACGCGTTCGACCCGGCACATCGAGCGAATCCGGGCAAGGTGCTCCCGAGCGCGGCGAGCTGTGGCGACGTGCAGTCGGTTCCTTCTGGCGCATGGATCTGAGCGAGTTCGCCGAGGAGATCGGCGACACCGGCGCCGTCACGATCGCCGGCCTCGGTACTCGTGGTGGACCCGTCGACGGGGTACGAGTCGTGATGGCGCCGACCGGCGTCGAGTGGTCGAAGCCGGAGGAGATGACGGTGTGTTGTGGGGCGGGAACGCCTGTGCACGAGGTCGACGAGGTGTTGGCGTTGTGCGGTCAGAGCGTCGCGATTCCGCCGACCGGCACGATCGGCGGGGCCCTGGCTGTTGGTCGGAGCGGTCTCCGCCGGTTGGGTTACGGTCCGGTGCGCGACACGGTGCTTCAGGTGCGGTACGTCTCGGCGTCGGGCGACGTCGTGAAAGCGGGTGGGCCGACCGTGAAGAACGTGAGCGGATTCGACTTACCCAGGCTGCTCGTGGGTTCACACGGCACGCTCGGATTTCTCGGCGAGGTGATCCTACGGACGCGCCCGCTGGCGCGATTCGAGCAGTGGTTCGTGTCGGAGCGCGACCCATGGGTCCTGTTCGAGTCGTTGTATCGCCCGACCTCCGTGTTGTGGAACGGCATGACCACCTGGGTACTTCTCGAAGGGGACCGGCGCGACATCGCCGACCAGGCGACGGCAAACGGACTTCGACCTGGCGACCCACCGGGCGAGTTGCCGACCGGTGGACGTTGGTCATCGCCTCCAGCGGGTTTGCGTTCGCTCACGGGTAGGTTCGTGGCCGAGATCGGCGTGGGTGTCGTCCACCACAGCGAACCGGCGCCGGCGACTTCCCTCGATCCGGCGGTGGTCGAACTGCACCGCCGTATCAAGATGCAGTTCGATCCGGACGGTCGGCTGAATCCGGGCGTCGATGCGCTCTCGGCCTGACCGGCCGTTCGTCGACACCCCGGCCGCACCGCTGACTGCGGTCCGGTCGGCGGCCGAGCGATTCGCGTCCGATCACGGCCTTGCGTTGCCCGAACTGATCAGGCTCGGGATGAACGGCGTTTTCCGGACCGGTGAGGTCGTGCTGCGTGTCGGTCGACCCACGGCATCGGCAGCCACGGCGTTCGATCTCGCCGACTGGCTCGCTGATGCCGGCGTTCGAGTTCCCGTGCCGATCCTGCGTCCGCAGGTCTACGACGGATGGACGGTCACGGGCTGGGAGCGTGCCGTTCCGTCCGGCGAACCCATCGGTTGGGCCGAGGTCGGCTCGATGATCGCCGAGGTGCATGCGCTCCGGCTCGACGACGTGCCGGTCGGCTATCCGGTACCCAGCCCGGCCGCATTCCCGTGGTGGGACTTCGAGGGCTTGATGATCGAGTTGTCGGACTCGATCGATGCGAAAGCAACAGCCGGGCTCTCCGAGACGATCGTCCGGAATGCTTCATGGCGAGATGTGGTCGCGCGCACTACACGGTTGTGTCACGGCGACGTTCATCCGGGCAACGTGGTGATGACCGACCGCGGGCCGGTGTTGCTCGATTGGGACCTGCTCTGCGCGGCCCCTGCTGCATGGGACCATGCCATGTTGCTCACACTCGCCGAACGCTGGGGAGGTGATGACGATGTCTACCTTCAGTTCACCCGCGGCTACGGCTGTTCCTTTCGCGACGACCCGACCGCCCGCATGTTCGCCGAACTGAGAAACGTGGCGGCCACCCTCATGCGGGTGCGCGCCGGCACGGTGAACCCAGCGGCTCGGGCCGAGGCCGACCGTCGATTGCTCTTCTGGCGTGGCGACATCGATGCTCCGATCTGGCGGGCGCAGTGACGGTCGGCAGGCCGTCACTTCAGTGCGACTGGTCGGACGGGCAGTAGTAGCACGTTCGGTTCGCGACCTCGACCACGCCGATCGCCGTACCGCACTTCAGGCATCGGTCACGTTTGTACACATAGGTCGCCTCGGCGCGCGGGATCGGCCGGTTGCGCGGTAAGTCGAGGTCGCGGCGATCGACTGTGACGATCCGGTTGGCCTTCACCCCCGCCCGCAACATCTTGGTCGACGTCTGCCAAATGCCATCGAGTTCTGCCGGAGAGCAGCGCTTGCCGGGCCGCTCCGGGTGAATGCCGCGTGCGAACAAGACCTCCGCGCGATATACGTTCCCGATTCCGGCCATGACCGCTTGGTCGAGCAGCAGCGCGCCCATGGCGTTGTTGCTTCGGGCCATCCGCTCGATCGCCCGATTCGGATCGGCATCGCGTCGCAGCGGATCGGGTCCGAGTCGGCTGACGACGGCATCGCGATGTTCGAACGATTCGACCGAACACACCGTGGGGCCCGCGAGATCGATCGTGACGTCGTCGGTGGCAAGGCGCATGCGTACGGCTCCACGCGGCTCCGGTGCGCCGGTGCCGCGGTGGATCCGGAACTTGCCGAAGAGTCCGAGGTGCACATGACCGATGTCGCCCGTCGACCACCAGTAGAACAGGTGCTTGCCGTACGCCTCGAGACGTTCCAGCGTCGCCCCGTCGATCCGTGCGGCGTCGGAAGCAAAACGGCCCTGGGGGCTCGTCACCTGAATCGGCTTGCCGCGCAGCAGCCGACCGTGGTCGCGAGCGATGCGATGGATGGTGTGTCCCTCGGGCATGAGCTGTTCACCCTACGGTCAGTACCTTCGCTCCACCCGGTTGACCGTACGATGGCATCTGCGATGCTGCTGGACCTTGACGAGGACGACCTGACCGCATGTGTGGCCTGTGGGTTGTGCCTGCCGCACTGCCCGACCTTCCGGGTGACGGGGGAGGAGGCGCTCTCGCCGCGGGGCCGGATCGAGGCCATGCGCGCCGTGCAATGGCGCGGCAGCGAGGCCGACGACGACTTCGTCCACTTCATGTCGTCCTGCGTGCAATGCCGAGGGTGCGAGCCGGCGTGTCCGAGCGGTGTTCCGTTCGGTCGCCTCATGGAAGGCACCCGCGTGGCGTTGGCGGAACACCACAAGATCACGCCCTGGTGGCAACGGCTGGGATTTCGCGTGCTCGGGCGCCATCGCCTCCTGCTGGCTGGCTCGTCCATGCTCGCTGTCGCTCAACGGCTGCACCTCGTGCCGGCCCAGCTCGGTCTGGCCCGGCTGCCGTTGCGCCGAGGGGCGCCCGTCAAGCCGACGGGCGCGGAGACATGGCTGTTCACTGGTTGCGTGATGGATGCGTGGATGCGTGGTACTCACCGGTCCACCGCTGCGGTGCTCGACGCGATGGGTGTCACGTATTCGATTCCGCCTGCGGCGGCCGGGTGTTGCGGAGCGTTGCACGTGCATGCCGGGTTGGAGGCCGACGCTCGTCGGCTTGCAGAGCGGGTGATGACGTCGATGCCGGGCGATGCACCGATCCTGGTGAATTCAGCGGGGTGCGGCGCGGCGCTGAAGGATTATCGCCGCGTACTCGGCACCCCGGCAGCGGCGGCGTTCAGTGATCGCGTCTTCGACGTGCACGAGTGGATCGCCGAGCGCATCGAGCGCCTCCCGAGTGTCGATCGACGCTGCGATCCCGTGATCGTGCAGGATCCGTGCCATCTTCGCCATGTGCAGCGTTCGCACCTCGCCGTCCGAACAGTGGTGAGTGCTGTGGCCGACGTCGTCGAACTCGACGACGACGGCCTGTGTTGTGGGGCCGGCGGCGCCTATTCGGCGCTCGAACCCGAACTCGCCGGTCAGATCAGAGACCGCAAGCTCGCCGCGATCGAGTCGGCGAAGCGTGAATCCGGCGCCAGTTTGGTCGTGTCGGCAAACCCCGGATGCGCCATGCACCTGACCGTCGCCGGTGTCACCGTCAAACACCCGATCGACGTCGTGGCCGAGGCACTGCGATCGACGCGATGAACGACTACGAATCGATCGCCGATCGTCTGCAGGTGATCGCCGAAGACCTCGACGAGTTGGCATTCGACCGCCTCCGCGAAGCCGTCGCCGACGGTGCTACCCGGCGACCCGAGAGCGACAAGAAGGTCACACAGGCACGGCGGGCAGTGGAGAAGGCAGCGCACCTCCTCCGTGGCATCCAGTCCGACCCTCCCGAATCGGCATGAGGGCGGCGCCCCAAGGCGAGCCTTACGGGGCGAATCCGTTGACGTGGTCGATGAGCTGCCGCAACTCTGCATACCCGTGCTTGTCGAAACGAAAAGCGATGCGAGGTAGGTCGAGCCGATCGTTCTGACGCCGCTCGATGCCGTACGGCTCGACCGAACGGATGACGTCGTCGTGCACGACGTCGGCAAAACGTTCGTTGAGCTCCGCCAGCTGCAAGTCGGTCGGGGCGTGCTGGAGTCGAATGACGGCATGCTCACCGATGTAGCGGATCGAATCGTAATTGGCATAGAACCGTTCGATCTCGCGCACCGCTTCCTCACATGAATCGGTGATCTTGTAGAACGCCGTGTCGCCGGCCGATACCAGGCCGCGTGTGATGAGTTGGTCGTTCACGAAGTTCTGTACGCCCTCCCAGAACGGATCGCCGGGCGTGTCGAGGAAGACGATCGGAACCGGCATGCCCTTCCCGGTCTGGGTGAGGGTGAGCAACTCGAACGTCTCGTCGAGCGTTCCGAAGCCGCCAGGCAGGCACACGAAGGCGCGACTCTCCTTCACGAGCATCAGCTTGCGCGTGAAGAAGTACTTCATGCTGACGTGCTTCTCGTCACCGGCGATGATCGGGTTGGCACCGGTCTCGAACGGGAGACGGATCGAGACGCCGATGCTGCGTTCGCGGCCGGCGCCTTCCATCGCCGCTTGCATGATGCCGGGTCCGGCTCCGGTGACGACCATCCAGCCGAGCGCAGCGAGTCGCCGGGCCACATCGCGAGCCTGCAGGTAGAGCGGATCGTCGGGTTGTGTGCGCGCCGACCCGAAGATCGACACCTTCGGAACGTTCTCGTACGGCCCGAACATGGCGAACGCGTCGCGCATCTCCGCAATCGCTGCTGAGGCGATCTTCAGATCGACCTGCGCCGGCTGGTCCGCGACCAGGCCGAGCACTTCGGAAACGAACTCTTCTGAGATGCGGAACGATTGAGAAACTCCGAGTTCCTCGACGAGTTGCTTCACCTGTTGGGCGATGTGTTCCGGTAGACCTGCTTCCATGGGATCTCGACTCTACGGCGCTTGGTGGTACGGGGCGCTCCTTGGCGCGTTGTCGACTCTCGCCGGTCTGGCCGCCGCCGAGGTGGTCGTGGGATCGATCCGCAGCACGTCGTCGCCCGTGGTGCCGGTTGGTCAGATCGTGATCGATCACGTGCCGAAGTCGGTGAAGGACTGGGCGATCGACTGGTTCGGGACTGCCGACAAGGCGGTGTTGATCATGGGATCGCTCCTCACCCTGTTGGTCATCGGAACGATCGTGGGTCAGCTGGCGGTACAAGGCAACCGCGCTGCCGCCTACGCGACCACGGCCGTGGTCGGTCTGATCGGCATGGTCGCCGTGTTGAGCCGCCCTGCTCCGTCGTTCGCCAAGCTCATGCCGGCCCTGGTCGGAACACTCGTGTCGATCGGGGTGATCTGGTGGTTGGCACCCCGCGAGGAGACGGCGGCGGAACCCAACGACGAATCGGCGGGTGTCGCCACCGGCCTCGAGCGGCGCCGATTGCTCCAGAGCAGTGGGCTGGTCGCCGCAGGTGCGCTGGTCGCCGGCCTGTTCGGTCGTTCGCTGCAACGTCGATTCGAGGTCGCCGACGAGCGGGCCGACCTCGCTCTCCCCGAGCCGGTGGCACGTGGGGTGCAGACCACACCCGACCACGACTTCGGCATCGAGGGCATTTCCCCGTTCGTCACCCCCGTCGACGACTTCTACCGGATCGACACTGCGATCACGGTGCCTCAGATCCCCAAGGACTCATGGCGCCTCAAGATTCGAGGCATGGTCGACACCGAGGTCGAGTTGACCTTCGACGACCTGCTCGCGATGGATCAGATCGAAACCATCGTCACGTTGTCGTGCGTGTCGAACGAGATCGGCGGCAACCTCGTCGGCAACGGCATGTGGCAAGGCGTCCGCATCAGCGACGTGCTCGACCTCGCAGGTGTTCAGCCGGGTGCCGATCAACTCGTCAGCCGATCGATCGATGGATGGAACTGCGGTACTCCGATCTCGGCGGTCACCGACGGGCGCGACTCGATCCTGGCGGTTGCGCAGAACGGCGAGCCGCTGCGAGCCGACCATGGATACCCGGTTCGAATGGTCGTGCCAGGCCTGTACGGGTACGTGAGCGCCACCAAGTGGGTCACCGAACTCGAGCTGACCACGTGGGACGCATTCGACGGCTATTGGGTGCCACGCGGCTGGTCGAAGGAAGGGCCGGTGAAGACGATGGCTCGCATCGATCGGCCGCGACGCGGCCGCGGC
>JBBKWQ010000149.1:0-2756 GCA_037969115.1 Ilumatobacteraceae bacterium | reverse complement strand
GTCGCCGACCTCCTCGGCAAGATGTCGACGGCACAGCAGGAGCAGATGCTCGACGCGATGGACGACGACGACGAAGAAGTGGTCCGCCGTCTCCTGTCCTACGAAGCTGGCACGGCGGGCGGCTTGATGACTCCGGAAGTGATCATCCTCGACCCGTCGGCCACCGTCGCCGAGGCGCTCGCCCAGGTCCGCGACCCTGACTGGGTCGTGAGCATCGCGGCCCAGGTGTTCGTGTGCCAGGCACCGTTCAAGACACCAACCGGCAAGTTCCTTGGCGTGGTGCACATGCAGCGCCTCCTGCGAGAACCGCCGGCGATGGAATTGCGCCATCTCATCGACGACGTGCCGATCATCTCACCCGAGCTCAGCGACCGCGAGACCGCCGCCGAACTCGCGAGCTACGACCTGCTCGCCGTTCCCGTGTGCGACAGCGCAGGCCGCCTGCTCGGTGCGGTCACCGTCGACGACGTGATCGACCGCATGCTCGGAGAGCAATGGCGCCAGGGGCGGCGACCGACCGCTCGGCCGAAGGCGACCGGCGTCGGGGGCAACTGATGAAGCGCCAACAGGACCTCAGCGCGCCCCGAACGGTGCGCCGATTCGGTGGCGTCCAGCTCGACACCGACGTGTTCGGATCGTTCGCGGAGTCGATCGCAAGCTTCATCGGCACCGCCCGCTTCCTCGTGTACCAGACCGCGTTCATCACGATCTGGATCCTGCACAACGTCTTCGCACCCGATGCGCTGGTGTTCGACCCGTGGTCTCGGGGATTCACCCTCCTCACGCTGGTGCTTTCCATCCAGGCTGCGTACGCAGCACCACTGATCCTGCTCGCCCAGTCCCGTCAGGAACGCCGTGACCGCGTCATCGCCGAGATCGATCGCGACGTCGCCGAGCGGACCCAGAACGACACCGAGTTCCTCGCTCGCGAGATCGCGAGCGTGCGCGTGTCACTCAGTGACATGGTCACCGGCGAAGCGTTCGACGACCGCCTCGAACGGCTCACCGACGTGATGGTGAACCTCGGTCGTCAGGTGGATTCGCTGGCCGACCGTATGGAGCCGGCCGCCGCCGGTGGAAGCGCCGCCGCAACCGACAACACGAGCTCGACCGTCGCCGACGCGAACTGAGCCGGCCGTTCGAGTGCGCCGAGGTGGTCCATCTCGACTTCGAGCACGGTGGCGTTCAGCGCCGCGGCCAGCTGGCGCTGCTTGCGGGGCCGGACCAACCGGTCCTTCGTCGAGATCAACATCGCTGCGGGCACGCCGATGTCGGGCGCCCATTCACGGGCGTCGTATCGGCTCAGAGCCTTGCCCGCCTCGATCATCACGCGCGGCTCGTTGCGCATCGTCTCGGCGACGATCCATCGACGGTGCGGCCACAGCGGCGACGTCTCGTCGAGCAGGAAATCGGTGCCTTTGCGCAGCACCAATGGCTGCGTCCAGGAGCGCAATGCCACGCCCAGGAACGGCAGCAGCCTCCAGACCAACCGCTCTCGCAACGTCGCGCTCCACTCGAGTGCCGTTGCCTGCACGACCAAACCCGACACAAGGTCCGGATGCGCACGAGCGAGATGCAGCGCGACGGGACCACCCATCGAGTAGCCGAGCGCAATGACCGATGCGACTCCGAGCTTGCGAGCCACCGCCGCTGCATCGTCGGCGACGTCGTCGAGATCGAACGGTTGCAGGCTCCTCATTCCGCGACCGTGTCCGCGGTGGTCGATCCCGATGAAGGAACACACGTCGCCGAGCGCCTCGTAGGCGGCGAGGAATTGCAGGTCTGACGATGCTGTCCAACCGTGCAACAACAACACCGTCGGCGCGGAGCGGTCGGGGTGGACGTGGCGACGCACGAAGAATTCGCCGCGCCCGTCCACGCGCACGATTTCGCCGGGCGGCAGCCAGGGCGGCGGGGCGTCCGCATGTGTTGCCGCGCCGGATGGCGCGGTGTGTGCGGGGTCGGTCGTCATGTTCGCAAGTTCTCTCGTCGGGCAGGCGGTGGGGACACCGGTGAATTCCTGAAGTCGTACCCCGAAGCGCTCGACGTCACGCAACAACGATGTCGTGTCGACGGACACGTCACCCGGAAGCACGAGCCCTGGAGGCAGGTCGCCGCGCAGGATGGCTTCGACGTAGGCATTCGCGGTCGCGGCGGTGGCGGTGCCGACCATCTCGGCGATACCGCCGATCACGGTCAGACGCGCTCCCGAAACATCGGCGCCGCGCAGCTCGACCCGAACGGCGCCGACACCGCCTTCCTGGTGCGGCGGTGTCAGCATCGGCAAGCGCGACGTGAAGCGGTCGCGTCGATTGGCAGACATCCGAGCCGTGATGCGGCTCACATGGGGAAACGTCCGATGGACGACCATCGGCGCCGGAAGCTCCGCCCGATAGCAGTCATAGGCACCGACCGGCTCGGGGAACCACGCGAGTTCTCGCCCCGTACCGGATCTCATCGAAGTGAACGCACCGTCGTCGAACGCGATCGCCTCGCCGGCCAACGCACGGTGGTGCTGGCGTGCGCAAGATGGCCCGGCGGTCCCGTGAAGTGCGATGTGGATCTCGTCGATCGAGTCGAACTGCGTCGCGAGTTGGCGCGCGATGAGTCCGGTGAGACCAGGCGACATGCCCGCCCCGACGACCAATGTGGCGTCGTGGGCATCGGCTCGCTCACCCTCTTCGATCATCGCAGCCACGTCCTCGACGTGGTCGCCGATCGACACCACGTTGATGCCTCGATCGAGGAGCGCGACG
>JBBKWQ010000148.1:0-7966 GCA_037969115.1 Ilumatobacteraceae bacterium | reverse complement strand
AGGGCTGCGAGGTTGACCGCCTCGTGGAACTCGCCCTCCGCAACGGCCCCCTCACCGAAGAAGCAGACGGTGGCGGCGTTGCGCTCGAGCCGCTGGTCGGCCAGGCCAAGCCCGACGGCGACTGGCAGGTGACCACCGACGATGGCGTTGCCTCCGAAGAACCGCCGCTCGAGATCGAACAGGTGCATCGAACCGCCCCGTCCGCCCGAGCAACCGGTCGACTTGCCGAACATCTCGGCCATGATCGCCTCGGCCGGCACACCTCTCAGAAGCGCATGGCCGTGTTCTCGGTACGTCGCGAGGACCGAGTCGTCAGGACCGAGACAGCTCATGACACCGGCGGCGATCGCCTCCTCGCCGATGTAGAGGTGCAGGAAGCCGCGGATCTTCTCCTCGCCGTACAGTTCGGCACACCGTTCTTCGAACACGCGCACGCGGATCATGTCGGCGAGCAGTGCGAGGTCGCTCATGTCCGTGAACTCCGGAGAGGTGAATCGGACTCGAGGGTGCTGAGGTCGCCCAGATCCTCACCGAGCTCGCGCGCCTTGAGGACGCGACGCATGATCTTGCCGCTCCGCGTGTGCGGAAGGCGTTCGGCGAAGTCGATCTCCCGCGGCGCCACCGCAGCACCGAGTTTGCGGCGGGCATGAGCGAGCAGCTCGCGGCGCAATGATTCGCTCGGGCACTGGTCCTTGGCGAGTACCACGAACGCCTTCACGATCGCACCCGCCAACTCGTCGGGTTTTCCGATCACGCCGGTCTCGACGACGGCGGGATGTTCGTTCAGCGCCGACTCGACCTCGAACGGGCCGATCAGGTGCCCGGACGTCTTGATGACGTCGTCTTCGCGTCCGACGAACCAGTAGTAGCCATCGGCATCACGGCGAGCCAGATCGCCGGTGCGATACCAGCCGTCGACGAAGCTCGACCGGTATCGCTCGTCCTGATCGATATAGCCGAGGAACATCGACGGCCAGCCCGCTCGCAGTGCCAGTTCGCCGAAATCTGACGGCTCGATCACCTCGGTGACGCGGCCACCGGGGCCGACGACGAGTTCACCTTCGGCGTCCCGGGCGAGCAACGTAGCTTCGATGCCGGGCAGCGGCAATCCCATGGATCCGCGCCGCACGGGTTGCGATCGGTAGTTGGCGATCATGATGCCACCGGTTTCGGTCTGCCACCAGGTGTCGAGCACAGGCACGGCGAACACCTCTTCGCACCACGCGACCGCTTCGGCGTCGAGCGGTTCGCCGACGCTGGCGACCAGCCGGAGCGACCCGAGGTCATAGGTCGACGCGACATCACGCCCCAGCCGTTGCAGCATTCGGATCGCGGTGGGTGCTGTGTACAGCACGTCGATACGGAACTGTTCGATGATGCGATACCACCGCTCGGCATCGAAGTCCGCCTCATCGATGATGCTCGTCACCCCGTTGGTGAGTGGAGCGATGATGCCGTAGGAGGTGCCGGTCACCCATCCGGGGTCGGCGGTGCACCAATAGACATCGTCGGGATGTAGATCGAGTACGAATCGGCCGGTGGCGTGGTGCGTGATGACGGCACCGTGCACGTGTATCGCTCCCTTCGGCGTGCCCGTCGTACCGCTCGTGAAGTGCAGGAGTGCGGGAGTCTCCGGGTCGGTCGGCGCGATGTCGTAGTGGTCTGCGCCCTCGCCGATGAAGACACCGAACGACATCACTTCGGGATGTGTGACCTCCGGAACGATGGCTCCGACATCGTCCTCGGTGGCGCCGGCGATGAGGACGAGCTCGACTGACGGGAGCCGGTGCAGCATCTGCGACAGCTTCCGCCGGTAGAGCACCGGTGTGGTGACGATCACTTTGATGTGGCCGAGATTGACGCGCTGAGCGATCGGGTCTGGGCCGAATGCCGAGAACAGCGGCGTGAACACAGCTCGAGCTTTGAGCGTGCCGAGCGCAGCCACGTAGAGCTCCGGAACCCGGCCTGCCAGCGTGGCCACCCCCGTCCCGAGCCCGTAGCCACGTCGGGCCAACGCGCTGGCGAAGCGGTTCGTCCTCATCGCCAACGCGCGATAGGTGATGTCGATGGGCTCGGCCATGTCGTGGCTGTCACGTCCGAGCCAGCGCAGTGCGACGTGGTCTCCCCGGCCGGCTCGGACATGTCGATCGACCGCCAGGTCGGCGATGTTCACACCGACAGCTTCACTCCGGGGTACGCCGAGGTCACTCCAGGCGTCCTCCCAGCTGAAGTTTGCGACCGCGGACTCGTAGTCGGCGAGCCATGGCGTCACACGTTGACGATCGATCGATGTGGCCACGACTCAACCCTTGTGGACGATCGGGGCCAGCCCGACCCGGCCGATCGGGTCGAATCCAGCGGGTGTCGACACTCGAGCGGGCGTTGATGTCTTGGCCACTTGCTCGACCTTCTTGACGGTGGGTTTCTTGGTCATGATGCTGCTCCCCTCGGTGACCAGTCGATGGGTTTCGACCGGCGGGTTGACGTGACTGCGTCCGTATCCATCACCGCGCTTGTGTGCTCGCGCGGCCAGGGACGAAGGTCAGTTGTTGGGCGCCGCGGATGCGCCGGGCGAGAACTGCTCCAACGCCTCGAGTGCCGTCACTGCTGTGGTGGCAGCCGGACCGCCGCCCATGAGCACTGCCAAGCCGATCGTCTCGTGCACCTGCTCGGGTGATGCCCCTGCTCGGAGTGCGTCGTGGACGTGGAGTGTGACGCAGCCGCTGCACGGCACGCAGATGCCGATGGCGAGCGCCATCAGCTCCTTGATCGACCTGGGGAGTGCACCGTCGGCGACTGCGGCACGATGAAGCTCGGCAAAGCCCTTCATGTGGGCCGGTAGCACCTCGGCGAGTGCTCGATATCCGGCGCGGAGTTCAGTGCGGCGGGCTGCATGATCTGGTGTGTTCATCGTGTTCCTCTCCTCGGGGGTGGGTCGTTGTGGCCGGAAATGTCGGCACGTCAGCGAACGGCGTTCAGCAACAGCCGTCGTTCGGCGGATCCGATGACCCTGCGGGCTGCCGAAACTGCGTCCGGGTCGACCGAGATCGAGGTGATGCCGAAGCGGACCAGGTGTTCGGCGAAGTCAGGGTTCGCCGATGGGGCGAGACCACACAACGACGAGGTGATTCCGGCCGCGCGACACGCCGTGATGATCTCACCGATCGCCCAGAGCACGGCGGCGTCGCTTTCGTCGAAGAGTTCGGCCAGGACCTCGGAGTCTCGATCGACGCCCAGCATCAATTGCGTGAGGTCGTTGCTGCCGATGGACACGCCGTCGATGCCGAGCGCTGCGTAGTCGGCGATCCGCGGAATGACCGACGGCACCTCGGCCATGACCCACTTCCTGAGGCCGCGCTGCGATCCGAGCTCGCTGTGGTCGATCGCTTCCAGGCATGCTTCGAGTTCCCAGCTGGTTCGGACGAACGGGATCATCACGTGCAGGTTGGGATGTGCGTCGCGCACGCGAGCCAGCATCTGGAGTTCGAGCGCGAACGTCTCGGGGTCTTTGATGTACCGGTAGCACCCGCGAAAACCGATCATCGGGTTCTGCTCGACCGGCTCGAACTGTTCGCCGCCGGTCAGGCCTCGGAATTCGTTCGACCTGAAGTCCATCGTGCGGTACACCACTGGACGTGTGCCGAATGCTCGTGCGATCCGAGCAAGTTGGTTCGACATCTTGTCGACGAACTCGGCGCCTCGCCCTTCGGCGATGAGTCGGCGTGGGTGTTGCCCGTCGAGGGCCTCGGTCACCATGAACTCGCCGCGCAGCAGTCCGACGCCGTCGATCGGGAGCCGGGCAACTTCGTCGGCACGGTCGGCGATGGCGAGGTTCACGTAGAGCTTCGTCCCGATCGTCTCGTCCACAGCGACGGCCGTCCCGGCCCCGCTGGCCCCGCTGGCCGCCGGGGTCGGCCGACGGTCGCCACGAAACACCTGGCCCGACGAAGCCTCGACGGTGACGGTATCGCCATCGCGCAGCATGGTCGTCGCCGTTCGAGTACCGACGATGGCCGGGATACCCAGCTCTCGGCTCACGATGGCCGCATGGCACGTGCTGCCTCCGGCATCGGTGATCAATGCGGCCGCGCGTCGCATCGTCGGAACCCAGTCGGGCGATGTCATCGCAGCGACCAACACCTCACCCGACTCCAAGAGATGACCATCACCGGGGGCCTCAAGCACCCGCACCCTGCCGGAAGCGATTCGGTCGCCCACGCCGAGGCCCTGCAATACGGCAGGCTCGCCCGAGTCACGCGAAGCGGCGGCATCGAGCGCGTCGAGCGTGGTGATCGGACGAGATTGGACGATGAAGACGCGGTCGCCGACGAAGGACCACTCGATGTCTTGTGGACTGCCGTAGTGGCGTTCGATCTCGAGTCCGAGTTGAGCCACTCGCGCCACTTCGTCGTCGGTGAGCACTCTGGCCCAAGCGAGCGAGTCGTCGAGCACTTCCGTGACATCGCCGGCCGGACCGTTCACGATGCGGACCTCCTGGCGGCCGACCCGCACTTCTCGAAGTCCGCCCGATTTGCGATCTACCCGGTACGTGTCGGGTTCGACTCGACCCGACACGACCACTTCGCCGAGACCCAGCGCGCCTTCGATGACGAGTTGTTCGCGCGCTGCGGGGTCCATGGTGAACATCACGCCCGACCGGTCGGAGTCGACCATCTGCTGGACGATCACGGCGATGGCCGGCTCGTCGACGAGGTCACGCTCGGCCCGGTACGCCACGACTCTGTCACCGAACAGGGAGACCCAGCATGCCGTGATGCGGTCGAGCAACTCCGGTCGTCGGACGTTCGTGAACGTCTCGTTCATGCCGGCGAACGACGTATCTGCGGTGTCCTCGGCGGTGGCCGACGACCGCACGGCGACCCGTGTTCCCACCCCTAACCCGTCGAACTGAAGCAGAATCTCCTCGGCTGCGTCCGCCGGCAGCACGACACCACCGACCAGTTCGCGCGCATGGCCGGCAAGTCGTGACAGCTCGTCGGGCGACGCTGTGGCTGCCCGGCTGCAGATCTCGGCGAGTTCGGCGCGTACGCCGGACCGATCGATCGCAGCGAGGTAGGCATCGGCGGTGACGACGAAGCCCGGAGGCACCGGAAAGCCCGCGGCGATCAGCTCGCCGAGATTGGCACCCTTGCCGCCGACGACGTCGACGTCTGTGCGACGGACCTCGTCGAGTCCGATGGCGTCGCGGGTTTCGGTGACGTGTGTCATGGCGTTCCCTCCGAGACCCTCGCTCGAGTAGTCGGGCCGCTTCCCAATGATCGCTCTGCGGCGCCGCTGTGGCACAGGGTCGAAGGTCATACCGCGGTCGTGTCACTCCGCGTGGCCCGTTCGTCATGTGGCGATTCGATGACGAAGGCCGTTGGCCCCTACTCGTCGTAGACGTCCGGCGCGACGCTGGTCGCATGGAAGCGCGACCAGTCCCTCAGTCCGATTCCGATGCCGAGCGGGTCGTCGACGACGTCGAAGACGCCGACGCCGAGTTGTTGCCGGACGTGCTCGACGCTCCGTTGGAGTCGCCAGTGCCTGACCTGATCGAGCAGCGACGGGCCGCGCCGCTCGACGACGAGCGTGACCACTGAGTCGAGGCTCAGCGCACGGGGAGTTCGAGGAGATGCCGAAGAACGCCGATCCGCGGGCGCGTCCCGATCGCTCGATCCTGTCGTTCCTCGGCGGAGCCGGCGATGTGACGGGCAGTCGATTCCTCGTCGAGACCCCACAATCGACGGTGCTGGTCGACTGCGGGCTGTTCCAGGGCTTCAAGGCGGGCCGTGAGAGGAACTGGGCGCCGTTTCCCATCGACCCGGCCCACATCGACGCAGTCATCGTCACCCATGCCCACATCGATCACGTCGGATACCTCCCGCGCCTCGCGCGGTCGGGGTTTCGAGGCGACGTGTGGTGTACCACCCGCACAGCCGATCTGGCCCGAATCGTCCTGCCGGACAGCGGCCATCTCCACGAGGAGGAAGCCGAGTTCGCCAACCGGGTCGGCTTCTCGAAGCATCATCCGGCGCTACCCCTGTACACGGAGGCCGACGCGATCGACACGTTGAGCCAACTTCGAACCGTCGAGTTCGGCCAACGAGTCGGTATCGGCTCCGACATCGAGGTCGTACTCCACCCTGCCGGCCACATTCTCGGTTCCGCGATCGTGTCACTCGATCTCGCTCGAAGCGGGCGGAGGGTCGTGTTCAGCGGCGACCTCGGCCGACCGGCGCATCCCCTCCTCGTCGCGCCGAGCCCACCGTCCGGTGCCGATGTGACCGTGATCGAATCCACCTACGGCGGCCGTCGCCATGACGACGTCGGAGCGGTCGATCAGCTCGGCGATCTCATCACACGGACCGCGCGACGCGGCGGCACGGTGGTGATCCCGGCGTTCGCGGTCGACCGAACCGAAGTGGTCCTCTTCCATTTGCGAGAGCTGATGGCGAGCGGTGCTGCGCCGTCGCTACCGGTGTACGTCGACAGCCCGATGGCGTTGCGTGCACTCGGTGTGTATCGCGCAGCGATGGCCGCCGGTGACGGCGACGTCCGCCCAGAGCTGCACGACGGCCGAGATCCGTTCGACGGCGGCAACGTGCACGAAATTCGCAGCGTCGAGGAGTCGAAGGCGCTCGCCCACCAGCATTCTCCCTCGATCATCGTGTCGGCGTCCGGGATGGCCACCGGCGGACGCGTTCTGCATCACCTCGCTCGGCTGCTCCCCGATCACCGCAACGCCGTGGCGCTCGTCGGATTCCAGGCAGCAGGGACGCGTGGCCGACTGCTCGCCGAAGGGGCCACGAGCGTCAAGCTGCTCGGCCAGTACGTGCGCGTCGCTGCCGAGGTCGCCAACAATCTGTCGTTCTCCGTTCATGCGGATCATGACGAGCTGGTCTGCTGGTTCGAATCCGCCGACACGCTGCCGGATACGGCCTATGTCGTGCACGGCGAGCCCGCCGGTGCGAATGCACTGCGCGATTCACTCGCAGGTCACGAATCCTTGACCGCGGTCGTGCCGCGATATCTCGAACGGGTTCGATTGGACTGAAGCGCCGGACATGCCCGACACTTCGGTCGTCGTGCTACAGCGCGGGTTCGAGACGCCGTCGGATCGGCGCCTTGTCCCAGATCAGGCGGGTGTCGCTGCGGGCCAGATTCAGCCGGAACCACAAGAACATCGTGCCGACCGTGACCACACCGGTGGTCGGGCCGAGCACGGCCTTGGCCAACACGAACGTCGTGGTCGACTGGGTGAAGAGCAACCAGATGGTGATGGACGCGTTCACCAGGCTGGTGAACGACCACAAGACCGAGAGACGCACGAAGAATTGTCGGACGAGGGGGTGCGACTTGGTCGCGTCATCGAACGGGAAGACGTCGTACGCGAGTTTCTGCGCCAACGGATTGCCGAGCGGAATCGAGATGAGGAAGACGGCGCCGACGACCACCGTGGTGACGGTCGGCTGGAGGAAGTAGATCACCATCGAGCCGGTGAGCAGCGCAGCGATGGTCCGTGCACCGAGCGCGATCGCGCTCAGGATGATCAGGCCGGGAACGCGTCGGTGGGTTGCGACGCGATAGGTGATCGTCACGACGGACCACAGGAACGCGACCATCAGGGCCCACATCGTGCCGATCAACTCGAGGAAGCCGATGAACAGGAGCAACGGCACGATCTTGCCCTCGACCACGTTCGGAATGGCGTGCCGCGCGACGGCGCGGATGCTCGGAACGACGACGGGAAGCTGCTGCACGGTGCGATTCGGACTGCCGAACCGACCATCGGTCGACCGAACCATTCTACCGCCGCGACGCCGACGCCAACGCCGACGCCACGGACGTGTACGAAACGTCACGACATCGTGACGTACGGCCCGTGACACCGTTAGTTCCGTGCCGTACGGTGTTATCGGTAGGACGAGGTATGAGGCCTGACCTGTCGTCACCTGCGCTGCCGCGT
>JBBKWQ010000147.1:0-7960 GCA_037969115.1 Ilumatobacteraceae bacterium | reverse complement strand
TCGACGCGGGCGCGACCTGGGAGCGGGTCTCGCCCTGGCTGCCCTTCACCATCACCACGTTCACCGCACCTGGCAGCGGGCCGCGGCAGTACCGCATGGCACTGCGCGATCGCACCGGGCAGTCGGCGTTCGGCTCTGCGGTTGGGCCGGTCTGACATGGCTGCGTTCGTAGCCCCGTTCGCCAACGCTGCGGCGTGGACGATCGATGCAGCGTCGCCGCTGACCGTTCCCGACGGCCTCCGCTACGGGGGTTACGTCGCGCCCGGCCTACGGGCCACCATCGCCGGCGCCACCGGGGTGCAGGCTCCGGCAACCGGCATCGTGCGTCGAGCCACCGATTCGGTAGGCCAAGTGTTCGTCGAGTTGCAGCCCAACCCGCTTCCCATCAGCCAGGTGGCGACGGCGATCGAAGGCGGACTCCCGACGTTCTACCTCGTCTTCGCCGACGGCGACGCCGTGGCCGGCGGCGAGGTCCTTCGCGATGCGACCACCGTGACCGTCATCGCCGTGGGGCAGGACCGAATCATGGCCGATCCCGCCCTGTGGGCACGCCGCATCGAAGTCGCGATGGTCGCCGCGGGCGCGGACCTCGCGTCGTGGCAACCGTTCACCGCCGCCACCGTCGGCGCGCTGACCAGCGCGCCGACGTCGAGTGTGTACCTCTACGACCATGCGGGACAGCTCCGCACCGACGGCACCGTGGAGATCCTGTTCGGCACGGCTGCGCCCGGCTCCGGCCACACGGTCACGATGACCGCGGCCGACGACGGCGACCTGCAGCGAGCCGTCGCCAGGCTGAACTCCGCGCCCGCCAGCCCGCTGCCGATGGCCGACCTGTGGGGAGGTGGAGCGACGTCATTCCGGCTCCGACCCGCGGCAGCGCTCGATGCAGCCCAGCTCGTGCGGCTGGAAGACGGGCTGATGGCAGCGACCGAGATCACCATCACCCCGTCGAACCGAAGCGTGACGTTCACCGACTTGGAGACGTGGTTTGCGGCGCAGAACCCCACCGCCACGGCCGGACTCGCCCGCTTCACTCGGAACAACGTCATGCGACCGCTCGTCAACGGTCCGGAGTTCTTCGACGACCTGTTCGTCGCGCTGAAGGACGCGCAGTTCGGCTCGGGCGGATTCCACCTCGCCGGGTGGTCGATGTTCCCGAGAACCAAGCTGACGAGGCGAGCATTCTACGACGACCCCTTCAACGACCTCCTCCTGCCCGAAGCGATGCAGTTGCTCGCCGGGGACAACGTGCCGTTCACGTTGGAACAGGCAGCACACATGATCGGCGCGGCCGGTGGCGGCACTCGGTTCCTCCCCGCCGAGTTCATCCAGATCCTCCCTGGCCAGAACCTGGGGGCCATCGAGGCGATCACCTTCCACCTCCTGATCAGCGGCATCCTCATCCTCGACGCGGCGGGCGTGAGCTTCGCCAGCACCGACGCGGTGGGCGCAGTCCTGCTCCTGTTGGCCTGGGCCGGGGCTACCGCCTACACGGCCTACGTGCTCGAGAACGACGGCGACCCGAAGGAACCCAACAAGGGCGCGCTGGAGCAACTCACCACCGCGACCAATGCCGCGCTGGCGAACGCCATCGCAGCGCTCGCGCCCTACCCGGCCACGGTCGAGGACAACGTCCCGCCCCCCGACTTCGGCAACTTCCCGCTCTCCGTGTTGTTCCAGAACGTCCGGAACTTCGGCATCTACCACCAGAAGTTCGGAGTCGTGCAGACCCCTGCCGGACTCGTCGGCTACTGCGGCGGCATCGACCTGCATCCCAACCGGCTCGACGATGTCGACCACCTGGCGCCGGGCCCATACCACGACGTGCACGCACGAATCGACGGCAACGCCGCTCGCGAACTGGGGATCAGCTTCGAGGAACGCTGGCTCGAGGAAGGAACAGGCGCACCGGCGATCACGCTGCCGCCGTTCAACCCGACGCTCGCCCCGGGTTCGGACATCGTCCAGGTGGCCCGGACCTACTTCCAGCCGGCAGCCGGCGCCGCGGCGCGGGCGCGCACGTTCGCGCAAGCGGGCGACCGCACGATCGCCGACACGATGCTCGCAGCGATCGCGGCGGCCACCGAGTCGATCTACATTGAGGACCAGTACCTCACCCCACCCGACCAATACCGCGCCGCGCTCGTTGCCAAGGTGCAGAACCGGGAGATCCGGCAGTTGATCATCGTCTGCCCCGGACTCACCGACCAACCGTTCGGCGACGCCAAGCGCCAGGGCTTCGTGACCGATCTCCTCGACGCCGACGCCGTCGCCGGCACGAACGTCGTTCGCATCGGCTATCCGCGTCGGCGATTCACGTCGACGGACAACAACTTCCGTGCGGACAGCGGCAAGTTGTTCTTGATGGAAGACCTACCGGCAGCGGGCGGCACGCTGCCGACCATCTTCCTCGGCCCGCTGTCGAGGATCCCGTCGCTGCCGTTCTGGGTGGCCGTGGAGGGTGAGCTCATCTACGTCTACGACGAGTCGCTCATGCCCAACCCCGACTCCTCTAAGATGAAGGCGTTCACCTGCGAGCGCGGGCCGACCACCAATCTGGTTCGGGGCCCGCGAGGCACCGAACCACCGGTGGGCACCACCACCAGGGAGCATAAGCGCGGTGCGCCGGTGACCGCGGTGGACCTCAGCGACATCTACGTGCACGCCAAGATGATGATCGTCGACGACATCTTCGTCGGGATCGGCTCCGCCAACCTCAACCGGCGCGGCTTGTTCTACGACGGCGAGATCAACGTGTTCAGCGTCCCCGCGTCCCTACGGGCATCGCCGCGCAACCCCGTCCTCGCACTTCGGCGCCGTCTGTGGGCCGAGATGCTCGACCTGCCGGCCGCGATGATCTCCCCACTGCTCAGCGACCCGCTGGCGAGTGAGGCGCTCTTCCACCGATCACCGTTCGCCGGCAACCGGTTCTGCCCCCTCGATGCGCGCACGCCGAACCTGATGCTCGGATGGACGACCGGCGATGGAGCGTTCATGACCATCCTGCAAGGCCTGGGATTTGCCATCGCAGCGGCTGAGCAGGAGACGATCTACACACAGGTCGTCGACCCCGGGAGCCGGACAGAGTAAGTCATGCCTCAGCCGCTCACGTTGTTCGATCTCTTCGGCGAACCTGACATCGACGCGGTGGTCGCCCGGTGGCCCCAGATCGTGCAACCCATCACCGGGTTCATCGGCAACTGGCCACCACCCGGCTTCCCCGAGTGGCTGGCGGCGCTGAACAACGAATTCGCCGTCGGCGACGTGCGTACCGGCGCCGACGAGGACCGCGTCGCCGTTCAGGCCAAGCTGTCGACGACCGGGGTGACCACGTACACCGACGGGTTCCCGTTCGTCATCTCGTCGATGCCCGACGTCGAGTTCCGGGTGCTGCATGCGACGCCCACCGAGAACCAGATCGACCTGTTCGTCTCGAAGTCCCCGCTCGGCGATGTCGAAGTGGTGGTCGAGCGGCTTCCGGTAGAGATCCGGCTGCCGCTAGGGCTCGTCGATCCGCATCCGACGCCCGGCGGTGGCGTGCCCCCGGGCGCGCCTGAGTTCGACGTCGGCACGTTCCACCCAGGTCACCTCGACGAGCTGACGATCCGCTACCGCGCAAACGGTCCCACGTCGATCTTCGTCCACGTCCGCATTCACGCAACCCCGGACGGTGAGTTCGACGTTCGTCCGGCCGTACCGATCAGCTTCGGTCGCTGCGTGTTCTCCGGCGTCCCCTGTCTGGCGCTGCACGACTTCCAGCTCATCCCGTCACCAGCCCTCGCACGACGCAACGTGCACTGGTTACGCCACGACGTGACCCCGTGGGCTCCGCAGCTCACCGAGTTCATCGACGGGTGCTTCAGCATCCGCTCGGTGCAGATCGACCCCGAGACCGAGCCGGTGAAGGACCTCGCGGGGTGGATGAACGATCATCGCCGCACCCCCGGGTCGGTCACCGATACCTCTCCGGCGCCGCAACCGGGTGCGACGGGCGACACGCACGCCGAGTTCGTCCTCAACGACCTGGTCGTGCCGTTCTTCTCGCCGTGGGTGCTGCCGATCCCGCGCCACGTGACTGCCGGCATCCGGCGCCGCGTGCTCGACCTCGACGACACGGTGCAGAGCCACCAGTTCGCGACAGCGCCCGTGAACATCACCTTCAGCGCCGATCCCCCCAGCGGCCTCATCATCAACTCGTTCTTCTTCACGTCGCAGCCCTCCGGTGCCGGAGTCACGTTCGACATGGCGTTCGTGTTCGGCGACACCACCGATTCGAGCACCGGAAAGACCGAGGCGATCGCCTTCGGGATCGCCCTCGAGGAGGGTTACTCGTTGGTGACGTCGTACCGGCGCGACATCGACTCGACCACCGGACTGCCCGTCGTGCGGCCCTCGACAGGCAACTCGACCCTCGACGACCTGATCGAGAAGGTCAACAAGTTCCTGCATCTCGAGATCGCCAACTTCACCGTTGACGTGCTCACGTTGCGCTTCGGCGTGTCGCTCGGTCGCCTGATCGGAGAAGGTCGATCGTTCACCGACTCGTTCGAGGTCACCGCCGACCTGTTCATCCACATGCCCGCGTCGGGCAACACCAGCGGATCGTTCCCACTGGGTCTGCAGTCCCTCAACGGTGAGCCGACCAAGGTGGTCGCCGAAGCCGTGGGATGGCGCCATGGCGAACTGAGCCTCGGTGGGCTGGCCCTCCCCGACGGTGTGGTGCTGGTGATCGGTCCCTTCGGGCTCGTGATCCAAGAGCTCGGCATCACGGCCGAGGATGGTGCCACCTACCTGATGTTTTCGGGCGGCATCATGCTCGCGCCACAGGCCGGGTGGAAGGTGCTCTTCCTTCTCAAGCGACTACGGATCCGCATCCGCGGGCCGGAGACCGCTCCACCGTTCAAGCTCGACGGGTTCTACCTAGCGATCACCACCTCGGTGTTCTCGGTCGAGGTGCTCGGCTACTACCTGGTGGTGCGCGAGCCGGCGCTCACCCGCGAGGAGCTCGGACTGGCCGGGTCGATCTACTTCGAGGTCGCCGGCAAGCAGTGGGGTCTGAGCATCGACTTCCTGCGCGGCCACGTCACGACCCCTGCCGAGGACTTCACGTACCTGTATGCACAGCTCGTCGTGCGCGGATCGATCTTCATCTACGCGGTGGAGCTGGTCGGTCTGCGGGTGCTCTACGCCAACAACATGAAGCCGAAGCTGCGCCCGGTGGATCGAGAGGCGCGCGACCTGCGCTACTTCGTGTGGTACCGCGAGAACGATCCGCTGACCGTGCCTGCCGACCGGCGTCTGGCAGCGTGGGAGAGCAGCAACGACTCCTGGGCGTTCGGGGCGGGGCTCAGCATCTCGTTCGCCGGGTTGGGATCGACCGTGGCACTCACCACGTTCGTACTCTACGTCTCGAGCCCCGACGAGAACGGGCTGCTGATCGTCATAGAGGTGCGGTTCGGCAAGAACCCGAACCCGATCGGTTTCCTGGCGATCGAGTTCGACTTCGAGAACGGCCGGTGGAGCGCCGTGCTCGGCGTTGCACTGCGCATCGAGAACTTCGTTCAGTCGGCGCCGGCGTGGCTCTCTGACATCGGGCAGCTGACCGGCACGCTGTTCATCGGTAATGACCCTCCCACCTTCGCCATCGGTCGCCTCAGCGACCAGCGGACCTGGCTCGGCATCCGCTTCGACGCCAACTTCTTAGCCACGCTGAGGGCAGAGTTCATCGTCTGCCTGGAGCTAGTCGAGGCCGGTCCGAACGGGTTCGGCGCGGCGATCCGGATGACGGGCAGCTTCGACGTCGACGTGATCGAAGCCACGTTCACTGGCGGCTTCGGCTTCTCCGTCGCCATCTTCACGACCACCTCGTCCGACTTCGCGATCGTGATCTGGATCGAGTTCGCGTTCCGGGTGAAGCTGTTCGGCTTCCTGCGCCTCGGCGTTCGGGCCGGGGCGACGCTCCATTCCGTTGGCTCGCGCCCGAGCCGCGGCGAACTGCGCTTGGAACTGTCCTTCGAGACGCCGTGGTTCCTTCCCGACATCAGCTTCACGTGGGCCATTACGTTCGGCGAGCTGAGCCCGGCAGATCTGGCGACGTCGACCTCACCGCTGCGGGCAGCCGGAGCCACGGAGGCATCGCAGCAGAGCATGGCGCTGCACGTAGAACACGCCGACCCCGCCTTCGGCACCGACCCGGAGCTCGGCGAGGACCGGGCGTCGCGGACGTTCTCGATCAAGGAACTGCGTGGGCTCGGCCGCCCGGAGGCGGCTCGACTCGCCTCGTTCGCCGGAAACGCGGTGGTCGTGCCCGTGGCGACGGACGCCACGATCGGCGTCGACTGGGCAGTTGCTGTCAACGACAAGCTCAGCTTGGGCACGGGTCTGCAGGCCGGACTCGGCGATCAGAAGTCCGGCGACCTCGGCCTCGTCTACGACCTCGTGGGCATCACCGTCCGCCGTCGCTCCCGCTTCGGTCTCGACAAGTCGTGGCAGCCCGTCGACGAGCGGGTAGAGATCCCGCTCGATTTCAGCGACCCTGACGGTGTGCAGCTGTCGGGATCGTTCGAGCCACAGGTGATCTCCGCGACCTGGGACACCGACGTCCGCATCGGCGGGCAACCGGCACCGAAGCGTCTGCTCATCAACTCGTCGACACCGTTCCAGTACATCTCCGGCGATCCCGCCGCAGACGAGCAGCTGATCAAGGGCGACCCCTCGTGGCCATGCTGCCACGGCCGCGACAAGCCGACGATGCACACCCACACGCTCTCGTTCCGCACCGAGGTGCCGGGCGCCGACATCGACACACCACGTACGTTCACCGACAGCCAGAGCACGTGGCGCTTCCTGCGTCCCGCTGTCGCGGCTCCCCACGTCATCGGCACGGTGCTTCCACCCGGCGCCATCGTCGCTCGAGTCGAGCCCGACGTCCCCGGCGTGGTCGCGAGGATTTCGTTCTCCGAGGACGTCGCGTACTGCGCGGTCAGGCTGGCCTGGCGCAATGCGGGTGGCGCTCTTGCGTTGGTCGCCTTCGACGCCGGTGGCGAGCAGGTCGGTAGCCGTCAGGTCCCTCTCGTCAGCGCGAGCGACATGACGTTGCTCCATGTCGGTGGCACGGCACCGATCCGTCAGGTGGAGCTGCGGCTGATCGGCGCCGGGTCTCCGGCGCTAGCGATGCGCGCGGTCGGGCAAAGGCGGGGCTCGCTCGAAATCGAGAGCGCGCTGTACGTATCGCTGCGTGACTTCGCCGACTTCGGCATCGACACGCGCTGCGACGACGCCGGCGGGGGCCCGGACGTGTACCAGGGCCAGGGCAAGGTGTCGTTCCTGCCCAACCACGAGTACGAGATCGGGCTGACCACTCGGGTGACGGTCGCGCACCCCAGCACGTCCCCCGAGTCGGCGGACGTGACCGAGTACCTGTACTTCGCGACGAAGGGCCTACCCGGCTTGAACGCGGTCGAGCGAGTCGGCCACGAGCTCCAGCCATACGTTCGCGGCGCCTACTCCGGAGGCCGTGGGAGGCTGTACCGCGAGGAGCCAGTGGTCCTCGCCTTCTCTGAGGACCTCTCAATCGCCGTCCCACTCGCGCTGCGTCCACCCGGTTCGTCGGCGGAATCCAGCGTGCTGTTGCGAATGCAGCTGACCGTTCGACCCGACACGGCGCCGACCGTCGGTACGCCGTTCACCTCCACCAGCGAGGACTGGATCGTCGCCCACCGCATGATCGTCGGACATCGCTTCGACGTGTGGGACGTGCGCGTCACGGGGGCATGGACGAAGGGGTCGCAGATGCGCAGCATCAGCAGGCCGCGCCAGCGGCTCGCGGGGCTCACGCAGCGGCCCGAGGTGACGTGCGACCTGCCAGACCCCCGCAACGTCGTCGGCACGGTGCTCGTGGCTCCGCCGCAGGGCAGCACCGATCCGGACGATCCCGGCACGGAGCTGTGGCCGGCTC
>JBBKWQ010000146.1:0-19851 GCA_037969115.1 Ilumatobacteraceae bacterium | reverse complement strand
CCACGATCAGCCAACGTCCGCGAAATAGCCGCAGTCAACGTCGTCTTACCATGATCAATATGACCCATCGTACCAATATTCACGTGGGGCTTCGTACGCTCAAACTTCGCCTTGCTCATGACTTCATCGACTCCATGTCGTAGTAACTAATAGTGCAGATTTCTGAATGATCTGTGTCGAGGACTCGGCGATCACTCGCCGCGTACTCGCTTGACGATTTCGGTGCTGATCGCTTCCGGCACCTGCTGGTAGCTGTCGAACTGCATCGTGTAGGTGGCACGCCCCTGGGTGCGCGAACGGAGATCGGTACTGTAACCGAACATTTCCGACAGCGGGACCTGGGCACGCACGGTCTGGGCGTTGCCGACGGCTTCCATGCCTTCGATGCGGCCGCGACGACTGGACAGGTCACCCATCACGTCACCCATGTAGTCCTCGGGGGTGACGACTTCGACCGCCATGATCGGCTCGAGCAACACCGGCTTGGCCGCTTCGGCTGCCTTCTTGAAGCCCATCTGGCCGGCGATCTTGAACGCCATCTCGGACGAGTCGACATCGTGGTACTGGCCGTCGATCAGGCTGACCTTGACGTCGACCATGCCATAGCCGGCGAGCACGCCGGACTCGAGCCCTGCCTGGATGCCCTGATTCGTCGGGTTGATGTACTCGCGAGGAATGCGGCCGCCGGTGATCTTGTCCTCGAACTCGAATCCCTTGCCGGGATTCGGCTCGATCTTCAGCTTCACCACGGCGAACTGGCCGGAACCACCCGACTGCTTGATGTGGCGGTATTCCACCGAGTCGACCGTCTTGGTCACGGTTTCGCGGTACGCCACCTGTGGCTTGCCGACAGTCGCCTCGACGGCGAACTCTCGCATCATCCGGGCGACCAGCACTTCGAGGTGGAGTTCGCCCATACCCGAGATGACGGTCTGGCCGGTCTCTTCGTCGCTGCGAACCCGGAACGTCGGATCCTCGTCGGACAGCGACTTCAGAGCCTTGCCGAGCTTGTCCTGGTCGGATTTGGTCTTCGGCTCGATGGCCACGTGGATCACGGGCTCGGGGAACTCCATGCGTTCGAGGATCACGAGGTGATCGCGGTCGCAGAGCGTGTCGCCGGTGGTGACTTCCTTGAAACCGAGTCCGGCGACGATGTCGCCCGCCATGGCCGTGTCGAGGTCTTCGCGCTGGTTGGCGTGCATCAGCAGGATGCGCCCGAGGCGCTCACGCTTCTCCTTGGTGGAGTTGTAGACCTCGTCACCCTTGTTGACTTCGCCGGAGTAGACCCGGAAATAGGTGAGCTTGCCGAACGGGTCGGCAACGATCTTGAATGCCAGAGCGGCGAACGCTTCGTCGTTCGGACCTCGGGTGAGTTCCTCGTCGCCGCGCATGTTCGTCCCCTTGGCCGGGTGGATGTCGAGCGGGGAGGGAAGGTAGTCGATGACGGCGTCGAGCATGGGCTGCACGCCCTTGTTCTTGAACGCCGACCCGCAGAGCACGGGCACGAACTCGTTGGCCAGCGTTCCGGCGCGAATGGCGCGCTTGAGTATCGCCTCGCTGACTTCCTCGCCACTGAGGAACGTCTCCATCAACTCCTCGTCGCTCGTTGCGACGGTGTCGAGCAACAACTCGCGATATTCCGCAGCCTGGTCGGCCATGTGCTCGGGGATGTCGACGACATCCCACTTCGCACCGAGCTCCTCGTCGCGCCAGACGAGGGCCTTCATCTTGATGAGATCGACGAGGCCGATGAACGGTTCGTTCGACTCGGGGCCGCCGGAGCCGATGGGCAGCTGCGTGACGGCGGGAACGGCGGCGAGGCGGCTCTTCACCATGTCGACCGTGCGATAGAAGTTGGCGCCGATGCGGTCCATCTTGTTGACGAAACAGATGCGTGGCACGTGGTACTTGTTGGCCTGACGCCAGACGGTCTCGGTCTGCGGCTCGACGCCTGCCACCGAGTCGAACACCGTGACCGCGCCATCGAGCACCCGCAGTGAGCGCTCTACCTCGATGGTGAGGTCGACGTGGCCCGGCGTGTCGATGATGTTGATCCGATGTTTGTTCCACACGGCCGTGGTGGCAGCGGACGTGATGGTGATACCACGCTCCTGCTCCTGTGCCATGTGGTCCATCGTCGCAGCGCCGTCATGGACCTCGCCGATCTTGTAGCTCTTCCCCGTGTAGTAGAGGATCCGCTCCGTCGTGGTGGTCTTGCCGGCATCGATGTGGGCCATGATGCCGATATTGCGGGTGCGCTCAAGTGGAAACTCTCGCTTGGCCATCGTCAGATCACTTCCGTCCGTTTCGGTCGAACTCTCAAGGGGCAATTCTCGAACGCGCCAGCCTCACATGGCCTCGGGCGCAGTCAGCAAGTGTATCGGTTCACAAGCTCCAACAACCCTGGCGAGCGGGGTTTCGGGCGGATTTCCGCCGGGAATTTCTGCGAGCGATCAGTGACCGCTGATGTAGTCGGCCATCGCCTTGTTCTCGTGCTCCAGCTCGCTGAGCCGCGCTTTCACGACATCGCCGATCGATACGATTCCGGCCAGTTCACCCTGTCCGTTCACGACGGGAAGGTGGCGGATGCGGCGATCGGTCATCAACTCCATCAAACGGTCGACACCGTCGCCGTGCGCGCAGGTGATCACGTCGGTCGACATGGCCGATCCCACGCTGTGCGTCAATGCCTCTGCGCCGGACGCTGCCAGCGTTCGCACGACATCGCGCTCGGAGATGATTCCTTCGATGGCTTTGCCATCGCCCGACACCACCAGTGCGCCGACGCGCCGCTCGCGTAGCTGGCGAGCCGCATCGTCGAGCGTTGCAGCCTGCGTGATCGTTGCGATGTCGGAACCCTTCGTTCCGAGAATGGACTGTACGTTCAACTGAACCCTCCTTCGGTCTCGCCCCCCAGAAGGATAGACGATGGTCACCCCGGCCGGGCCAGGCGGGATGCAACGAAGAACTGGGAACGGGCCGACAAACGCCGAACGGCCCACCGCGGTCTGAAAAGACGACGGAGGGCCGTTCGGAACGACAGGTACAGGGCAGCGTCTGCGACTACCAGCGGTAGTGGGCGAACGCCTTGTTCGACTCGGCCATCTTCTGGATGTCGTCGCGCTTCTTCATCGCCGCGCCGAGTCCGTTGGCTGCGTCCATGAGCTCGCCGGCGAGGCACTCGGCCATCGTCTTCTCACGGCGGGCACGGCTGTAGTCGACGATCCAGCGGATCGCGAGGGTGGTCGATCGCCTGGGTCGAACCTCGACGGGCACCTGGTAGGTGGCACCACCGACGCGACGGCTGCGCACCTCGAGTGGCGGCTTCACGTTGTCGAGCGCGCGCTTCACGGTGTCGAGCGGCTCATCACCCGTCCGGGTCTGGATGAGCGTCATCGCGTCGTAGACGATCTTCTCGGCGATGCTGCGCTTGCCGTGCAGCATGACCTTGTTGATGAGCTGGGTGACCTGAACCGAGCGATAGATCGGGTCGGCGACGAGTTCGCGCCGCGGGGCTGGACCTTTGCGGGGCATGACTTACTTCTCCACCTTCGCGCCGTAGCGACTCCGAGACTGCTTGCGACCCTTGACGCCTGCCGCATCGAGCGCGCCGCGGATGATCTTGTACCGAACGCCGGGCAGGTCGCGGACACGACCGCCGCGCACGAGCACGATCGAGTGCTCCTGCAGGTTGTGGCCCTCACCCGGAATGTACGCGGTGACCTCGACCCCGCTCGACAGGCGAACGCGAGCGACCTTGCGGAGCGCCGAGTTCGGCTTCTTCGGAGTGGTCGTGTACACGCGCGTGCAGACGCCGCGACGCTGGGGAGAACCCTTCAGCGCAGGCGTCTTGCTCTTGGTGAACTTCGAGCTTCTGCCCTGTCGGACGAGCTGCTGGATGGTGGGCACAAGTGCAACCTTTACGTTGTCGATTTCGGTGTCGAGGAAGTACGAATCTCGGGTCTGGGCGATGAGCGAGACATGCTCATCGGGCAGAGGCACACCTCTGCACAGGACCCTGCAATGTTATGGGCGAACTGACGGTGCGGCAACCTGCTCGCGGAGGCCCAGCAGTCTCAAGAATAGGGCAAATTGTGCCGATATACAGGGGTGCCCATCATCATCGCCGCTGGGTTGATCGTGAGCGCCGCGCTTCTCGCGCGTTGGCGAAGCGAATTCGTCGCCCATCGCCGGCGAGTCGAGTCCTTGACGTGGCGTATCCACGTCAACGGAATCCGAGGCAAATCAACGGTTTCCCGGATCATCGCCGGGATGCTCAGAGAAGCCGGTTTCACCACGATCGCCAAGTCCACGGGGACGTTCGCGGCCGTGATCAACAACGAAGGCGTCGACGAGCCGATCGAGCGCAAGGGACCGCCGACCATTCTCGAGCAGATCGAGATCGTCAAGAAGTACGTGACCGACGATGTCGACGCCTTGGTCATCGAGTGCATGGCGCTGAAACCCGAGTACCAGAAGGTGAGCGAGCGCATGATCGTGCGTTCGAACATCGGTGTGCTCACCAACGTGCGCGAGGACCACCAGGACGTGATGGGTGAGACGTTGCCCGAGATCGCACGGTCGCTGCTGTCGACGTGTCCGATGAACGGCGTACTGATCACGTCCGAACAGAATCCGGAGATTCTCGAGGTGATGCGCGAGGTCTGCGCGACGAACAACAGCCGGCTGCACGTCGCAGACCCGACCGACATCACCGACGAGGAGAACGAACGGTTCGACTACATCTCGTTCAAGGAGAACGTCACGATCGCGATGGCGATCGCCAACATGCTCGACATTCCCCGTGACGTAGCGATGAAGGGCATGGTCGAGGCCGAGCCCGATCCCGGGGTGCTGCGCATGAAGGAACTGGCCATCGGCGGCAAGAAGGTCACCTGGGCCAACCTGTTCGCCGTGAACGACCGAGAGTCGATGGTCGCCGCGATGGAGAAGCTCGAGCCGTTCAAGACCGACGAGACGATCACCGTCGGCATTCTCAACAACCGTTCCGACCGCGAACGTCGGGCCATTCAGTTCGCCGACGTCGCCGTGCGCGACCTCGACTTCGACCGGTTGGTCACCTTCGGCGCGTACGAAGCGCTCGTCAGCGAGAGGCTCAAGGCGAACGGGTATCCGACCGAGCACGTGCTCAACCTCGGCGACGAGAACCATCCGACGCAGGCCGAGATCATCGACCGCATGATCGTTCAACAGCCGTCGGCGCACGTGCTCGTCGTCGGATTCGTGAACATCCACACGCACCAGGCCGAGGAGATGCTCGAGTACTTCGAGCACGAGGCGGAGGTTTGGCGCGAGGGCGACGTCGTGGCCCCCGTCGGAAGCGAGCCGTTCGAGCTGCCCCGGCGAGGCGGGTGACCGCTCGTGCATGATTATCTGCTCTCGACCGAGATGGTGCGCTTCGCGTTCATCTTCGGCGTGGCCGTGTCGATGCTGCTGTACGAGAAGCGGCATCTCACGACCGGTTCGATCGTGGTCCCGGGCTACATCGCAACGTTCTTCATCTACCCGTTCATCATCGTTGCAACGTTCGCGAACGCGCTGATGACGTACTGGCTCGTGAACCGCCTGCTTCGCAGATGGTTTCTGCTCTACGGACGAACCAAGATCACCGTGCTCGCCATGATCTCGATCGGGATCCAGACGGCAATGCTGAAGCTCACGCCGTCAGGGCCGTGGCTCTGGGAGTCCGACTTCAAGCTCATCGTCGGCGTCGGCTACGTGGTGCCGGCACTCATCGCGCACGACATGGGCCGGCAGGGCATCGCCAAGACCACGAAGTCGGTCCTGCTGGCCTCTTCGATCGTGGGCGTCCCGATCGTTCTGGCGCTCGCGTTCAACGTCCCCGGTGTCAACGATCTCGCTCCACTGACGGGATTCGGCGACATGGCCCTCGACGCTGCTTGGCTCCCGGTCGCCGTGCTGCTCTCGGCGTCAGCGGCCTGGGGCGTGGCCAACAACTACGGGCTACGGAGCGGCGGGTTCGTCGGCGCAGCCTTCGTCGGCATGTTGCTCGGCGACCCGTGGCAACTCGTCATCGCCGTCACGATCGCGGCGATCACGTACGTGCTCGTGACGCGCGTGTTCATGAAGAACATGATTCTCTTCGGCCGCCGCAAGTTCTCGGCCATGTTGCTGACCGCGTCGTCGATCTCGTGGGCACTCATGTGGACTGGAGCAGAGTTCTTCGGCCCGGGCGTTCAGGAGCACCTCGACATCGGATCGCTCGCGCTCACGCCGTTGTTCATACCCGGGCTACTCGCGAACGACGCTCAACGCACCAGTCCGACCCGTGTGCTGATCGGCGTCTCGCTCGCAGCATCGTTCGTGCTCGCGACGACCTGGTGGGTGCAGTCGATGTTCGAGGAGGTGTCGCTCCATGTCGGCTGGAAGATCGTCTCGGTGCTGACCTTCACGGCGATCTTCGGGCGCCAGTTGGTGCCGGCGAACATCATGGCGACAGCGGACACCACCGTTGCCGACGAGCACGAATACCAACTCGCGCCAGTTCCCGCGTCGACCGGTGCCGCAATTCTCGACTTCCCACGCTCTGCCGTGTCGTACGCGGCGACCGGCTACGAGTGGTGGGCCGTCGGCCATCCGGAAGCCGCAGCGTCGGCCAAGCGATGGCTCAGTGCGATGGCGACCGACACGTTCACGCCGGCGGTCGTCAGTTTTCGCGTCAGCGAACCGAGCGACGACCGACCGAACAGCAAGAAACAGTTCCAGCATCACCAGATTGGAAGCGACGATATGAGTCAACACGACAGCCACGGTCCATCAAGGCGTCGAGGGGTGCCCGTCGACCAGCTACGACGGGCCGCTCTCAACGCGAGTCGACGACGGCGCGATACGCCGCAGACTGAGGCACCGCCCACATCGGAGCGAGATCTCGAGCCCGCGGCAATCGTCGCCCCGTTGCCCACACGCACGGTCATCGACGTGCCGAGTGTTGAGACGCCCGACACCGTCGCACCGAACGAGACGATCGAGCGCCTCGAACCGCTCCCGGTGACCTCACTGCAGCTGGTCGAGGTGCCGCCACACGCGGAATCAGGAGCGGAACCGGTCGAGGAGTGGAACGAACCGGCGGATCTCGCCGATGCAGAGCCCCCCGACCTGCCACTGCGCCAGCACCGAACATCCCCACCTGTTCTCCGTGTCGTTCCCGATCACCCCGAGGAATCGGCGTCGCCACTTCCTCGACGCGATGTACTCGCCGCAGCCGCTGTCGATCCGCCGGTCGATTCAGCTGCGACTGCGTCTCAAGGTACGCCGATGTCGAACACCGAGCCCGGGCGACTTCCACGGCGCGTGACGCTCGAAGAGCGCCAGGAGGCCAAGATCGCGGCGACACGCGCTGCGTTGCCGAGGTCAGAACTCGACGGCCTGGCCGAAGACGTGAGCGCCAACCTCGGGCGGGGATCGAGTTCGTTGCGTTGGCGCACCAACACCTCCAAGTCCCCGACTGCACGCCGTTCCGCGATCCCGCCCAAGAGGTCGTCGCCCATGTCACCCGAGCACCCCGAGGCGAAACCGAAAGGAACATCGTCGCCTGCGGCTTCTGAGCGATCGTCCGTCACTCGGTTTGGTCGTCCTGCGTCGTGACGCGCACCGGCCCGGAGGCGAACCTCCGGGCCGGTGCTACTCCCCCGATTGAGGGCGAGCGACTGGGGCGCCAGTTCAGCCCTTCGCCGCGTCGCCTTCGAATGAACCGTGCAGACTCGCCAGGAACGCGGCCGGGTCTTCCTCGGTCGCATCGCTCGAGTAGTACGTCATCGGCTCGTAGTCCGGGGCTTCGATGCCGAACTCACGGTATTTCATCATGCCGGTACCGGCCGGGATGAGCTTCCCGATGATGATGTTCTCCTTGAGCCCGATCAGGCTGTCGCCCTTGCCGTCGATGGCGGCCTCGGTGAGTACCCGGGTGGTTTCCTGGAACGATGCGGCGGAGAGCCACGACTCGGTCGCGAGCGACGCCTTGGTGATGCCCATGATCTCGGGGCGTCCCTCGGCGGGGCGCTTGCTCTCTTCGACCATGCGACGGTTGGTGTCGCGGAAGACCTTCGAGTCGACGCGCTCGCCGGGCAGGAAGTCGGTACCGCCGGTCTCCTGCACGCCGATGCGCCGGGTCATCTGACGCACGATCAACTCGATGTGCTTGTCGTGGATCGACACGCCCTGGTCGCGGTAGACACGCTGCACCTCTTCGGACAGGTACATCTGCGTCTCGCGGATGCCCTTGATCTCCATCAGCTCCTTCGGATCGAAGGGACCATCGGTGAGTGGGTCGCCGGCTTTGACGTCTTGGCCGTCGGTGACGATCGGACGTGCACCGAGCGGCAGGAGCACTTCGTGTTCGTCACCGGCATCGTCGACGACGACGACGGGAATGCCCTTGCCTTCGTCCTCGCCGAGCTGCAACACACCGGTTGCTTTGGCGAGGCGCGCCGCACCCTTGGGCGTGCGAGCCTCGAAGAGCTCGACGACGCGAGGCAGACCGCCGGCGATGTCCTTACCGGCGACGCCGCCGGTGTGGAACGTGCGCATGGTGAGCTGCGTGCCGGGCTCACCGATGGACTGCGCTGCGATGACGCCAACGGCTTCGCCGAGTTCGATCGATTTGCCGGTTGCCAACGAACGGCCGTAGCAGCGGGCACACACGCCGAGCTCGGCATCGCACGTGAGCACGGTGCGGACACGGACCCGGTTCACCTCCGGATCGTCGCGGAGCTGGACGAGCTCCTCGTCGCCGACAATCGTGTTGCGAGGCAACACGGTGCCATCGGAGAGCGTGACGTCGTTGAGCAGTGCCCGGCCGAACAGCTTCGTCTCCAGATATGCACGACGACTCGGCGTGTCCTCGGCGACGTGTTCGATCCAGATTCCGAGCGTGGTGCCGCAATCCTCCTCGCGGACGATCAGCTCCTGGGCAACATCGACGAGTCGACGGGTGAGGTAGCCGGAGTCGGCGGTACGCAGCGCCGTGTCGACCAGACCCTTGCGGGCACCGGGCGTGGCGATGAAGTACTCGAGCGTCTCGAGGCCCTCGCGGAAGTTCGACTTGATGGGACGAGGAATCATGTCACCGCGTGGGTTGGCCACGAGACCGCGCATGCCGGCGATCTGGCGCATCTGCGTCATGTTGCCGCGGGCGCCCGAGCCGACCATCATGTCGATCGGGTTGAAACGGGCCGCCTTGAACTCGGCTTCCATCGCGGCCTGGACCTCGGCGGTGGCGTCGGTCCAGATCCGAACCTCTTGCTGGCGACGCTCACCGTCGGTGATGATGCCGCGGCGGAACTGGTTCTCGACCTTGTCGGCCTGCGCTTCGTAGCCGTCGAGCAGCTGGCGCTTGATCTTCGGCGTACGCACATCGTCGATCGAGACGGTCAGTCCCGACTGCGACGCGTAGCGATAGCAGAGGTTCTTGATCGCGTCGAGCGACTCGGCGACGATCGCCGCCGAATAGTTGTCGGAGAGGCGTTCGACGATGACGCCCATTTCCTTCTTCTTCACGGTGTCGGCGATGTGCTCGAACCGATCGGGATAATCAGCCGGAAGCGTCTCCTCGAACAGCGCACGGCCCAGCGTCGTCTCGAACGTCTCCTTGCCCGGCTGACGGAACGTGATCGACGCGTGCAGGTCGAGCTGACCTTCGTCGTACGCCTGGAGCGCCTCCCAGTTGTGGCGGAAGACCCGACCCTCACCCTTTGCACCTTCGACGTGCTCGGTGAGGTAGTAGCCACCGATCACCATGTCTTGGGTCGGCGTCACGATGGGTCGCCCGGACTGCGGCGACAAGATGTTGTTGGCACTGAGCATGAGGATGCGGGCTTCGGCCTGCGCTTCTGCCGACAGCGGCACATGGATGGCCATCTGGTCACCGTCGAAGTCGGCGTTGAAGGCGGTGCAGACCAGCGGATGGATCTGGATGGCCTTGCCCTCGACCAGCACGGGCTCGAACGCCTGGATACCGAGACGGTGCAGAGTCGGTGCACGGTTGAGCAGTACGGGATGCTCCTTGATGACGTCGTCGAGCACGTCCCAGACCTGCGGGCGGCGACGCTCGACCATGCGCTTGGCGGTCTTGATGTTCTGCGCGAGCTCGAGGTCGACGAGGCGCTTCATGACGAACGGCTTGAACAGCTCGAGCGCCATCAGTTTCGGCAGGCCGCACTGGTGCAGACGCAGCGTGGGACCGGCCACGATGACGGAACGGCCCGAGTAGTCGACGCGCTTGCCGAGCAGGTTCTGACGGAACCGGCCCTGCTTGCCCTTCAACATGTCGGAGAGCGACTTCAACGGACGGTTACCCGGACCGGTGACCGGACGGCCGCGACGACCGTTGTCGAACAGAGCGTCGACCGCTTCCTGGAGCATGCGCTTCTCGTTGTTCACGATGATCTCGGGAGCGCCGAGATCGAGGAGTCGCTTCAGCCGGTTGTTGCGGTTGATGACGCGTCGGTAGAGGTCGTTCAGGTCTGAGGTGGCGAAACGGCCACCGTCGAGCTGCACCATCGGGCGCAACTCCGGCGGGATCACCGGCACCACGTCGAGGATCATGGCCTTCGGATCGTTGCTGCGTCGCCCGTGCTCGTCGCGGCGATTGAACGACGCGACGATCTTGAGGCGCTTGATGGCCTTCTGACGGCGCTGCGTGCTCAACGGCTTGCGGCCCGAATCGCCCGGGTCGATCGCCTCGCGCAGCTTGATCTCTTCCTCGTCGAAGTCGATCCGGTCGATCAACGACTTGATCGCGTCTGCTCCGGTGCCACCTTCGAAATAGTCGCCGTACTTGTCCTTGAGCTCTCGCCACAACATCTCGTCGTCGAGAATCTTGCGCGAGTGCAGGCTCTTGAACTCGTCCCATGCGCGAGCGACGAGGTCGAGCTCGATGTCGTAGCGCTCCCGCAACGCCTCGATCTCCTTCTCGGCGTCACGCTTCAGCTTCTTGGTGTCAGTACCCTCTGCCTCGGCGGCGTCGGCTTCGACTTCGAGCTCCTTGTATCGACGATCGATCGCGAGCTCGAGTTCTTTCTGGATCGCATCGCGCTCTTCGAGATATTCGGCTTCGAGGCTGGAGAGATCTTCGTGGCGCTTGTCCTCGTCGACCCACGTGACGAGGTTGGCCGCGAAATAGATGACCTTCTCGAGCTGCTTGGCCTTCAGCTCTTCCTTCGGCTCGATGCCGGCCAGCAGATAGGCGAGCCACGAACGGGTACCACGCAGGTACCAGATGTGCACGACCGGAGCCGACAGCTCGATGTGCCCCATACGGTCGCGACGCACCTTCGAGCGGGTGACCTCGACGCCGCAGCGCTCGCAGACGATGCCCTTGAACCGGACGCGCTTGTACTTTCCGCAATAGCACTCCCAATCGCGAGTCGGTCCGAAGATCTTCTCGCAGAAGAGCCCGTCCTTCTCAGGACGCAACGTGCGGTAGTTGATGGTCTCGGGCTTCTTCACTTCGCCGTGTGACCACAGTCGAATCTGGTCGGCGGTCGCCAGCCCGATCTTGAGCTGGTCGAACATGTTGACGTCAAGCATTGAAGTCTCTTTCAGATGATCGGGGACTGGCCTCGGCTCGCTGGCGCTCGCTGTGGCTGCTCCCCTCCTGCGACGCGTCGATGGCGCTTCCCTCGTCGCAAGTGGGTGTCAGTTTTGTGGGGATGTGGCTTTGCTGGTTCGGTCGTGATCAGCGGCTGGCGCGCTGGCGGTCGTCGTCGTCGTCCGAGCCGCGCTCGGGACGGGAGATGTCGATGCCCAACTCTTCGGCGGCGCGGAACACCTCGTCGTCGAGATCGCGCATCTCGATCTCCGAGCCGTCGTCGGCGAGGACCTCGACATTGATGCAGAGCGCCTGCATCTCTTTCATGAGGACCTTGAAGCTCTCGGGCACGCCCGGCTCGGGGATGTTGTCGCCCTTGACGATCGCCTCGTACACCTTGACACGGCCGAGCACGTCGTCGGACTTGATGGTGAGCAGTTCCTGGAGGCAGTACGCAGATCCGTAGGCCTCGAGCGCCCACACTTCCATCTCACCAAATCGCTGGCCGCCGAACTGGGCCTTACCACCGAGCGGCTGCTGGGTGATCATGGAGTACGGGCCGGTGGATCGAGCGTGGATCTTGTCGTCGACCAGGTGAGCAAGCTTCAGGATGTACATGAAGCCGCACGTAATGTCGTTGTCGTACGGATCACCGGTGCGACCGTTGAACAGCGTGGTCTTTCCTGTGTTGCCGATGACCCGACTTCCGTCGGCGCCTTCCGGATTGATGTTCTCGAAGATCTGCTGAATCGTCGGGTGCTTGCCCGCCTTCTCGACTTCGTCCCAGTTGGCACCGTCGAACACGGGCGTGGCCACGAACGTGGACGGCGGCGTGTTCGGCCGGGTCTTGGAAGCGGTGTTGGGTACCGGGTCGTCGCCGATCTTCTCGCCGGTGTTCGGATCGGTCCAACCCCATCGGGCGCAGTAGCCGAGGTGCGCTTCGAGCACCTGACCGATGTTCATGCGACTCGGCACGCCGAGGGGGTTCAAGATGATGTCGACGGCGGTGCCGTCGGCCATGTACGGCATGTCTTCGACGGGCAGGATCTTGGAGATCACACCCTTGTTGCCGTGGCGGCCGGCGAGCTTGTCGCCCACCGAGATCTTGCGCTTCTGCGCCACGTAGACCCGCACGAGCTGGTTCACGCCGGGCGGCAGTTCGTCGCCGTCGTCGCGGTTGAACACCTTGACGTCGATGACCTTGCCGGTCTCGCCGTGCGGCACCTTGAGGCTGGTGTCGCGAACTTCGCGAGCCTTCTCGCCGAAGATGGCACGCAGGAGGCGTTCCTCGGGGGTCAACTCGGTCTCGCCCTTGGGCGTGACCTTGCCGACGAGCACGTCACCGGGACCGACTTCGGCGCCGACGCGGATGATGCCGCGGTCGTCGAGGTCGGCGAGGATGTCGTCGCTCAGGTTGGGGATGTCGCGGCTGATCTCCTCGGGGCCGAGCTTGGTGTCGCGGGCATCGACTTCGTGCTCCTTGATGTGGATCGACGTGAGCACGTCATCTTTCACCAGGCGCTCGGACAAGATGATCGCGTCCTCGAAGTTGTAACCCTCCCACGGCATGAATGCCACGAGCAGGTTCTTGCCCAACGCGAGCTCGCCGTGATCGGTCGACGGGCCGTCGGCCAGGATCGTGCCTGCCTCGACCTTGTCGCCCTCGTTCACGCGCGGTCGCTGGTTGATGCACGTGTCCTGGTTGGAGCGGCGGAACTTGGCCAGGCGATAGACCTTCTTGCCTTGGCTCTTGTACTGCAAGGTGATCGAGTCGCCCGACACCTCGAGGACCTCGCCGGAATCGGTGGCCTGCACCAGATCGGCGGCGTCGCGCGCGGCACGGTTCTCGATGCCGGTGCCGATGTACGGTGCCTCGGCACGGATCAGCGGCACCGCCTGACGCTGCATGTTCGCTCCCATCAGGGCGCGGTTCGCATCGTCGTGCTCGAGAAACGGGATCAGCGCCGTGGCGACGGAGATGATCTGCTTCGGGCTGACGTCCATGTAGTCGACCTCGGTCGGTGGGACGTAGCCGATGTCGGTGGTCGCACCGAAGAAGCTCTCTTGCTCGAGCATCTTACGAAGGTCGTCGAGGCTGGCTGCCTGTGGCGACCGACGCACGAGCACGCGGCTGTCACGCAGTGTGCCGTCGGCGTTGATCGGCGTGTTTGCCTGGGCGACGACGTAGTTCTCTTCCTCGTCGGCTGCCATGTAGACGATCTCGCCGGTGACCTTGCCGTTCTCGATCTTCCGGTACGGCGACTCGATGAAGCCGAACTCGTTCACCCGGGCGTAGGTGGACAGGCCGCCGATCAGGCCGATGTTCGGGCCCTCGGGAGTCTCGTTGGGGCACATACGCCCGTAGTGGCTGAAGTGCACGTCGCGGAATTCGAAGCCGGCACGCACGCGCGACAGACAACCGGGTCCGAGTGCGCTCAGGCGGCGGCGGTGGGTGAGGCCCGAGAGCGGGTTCACCTGGTCCATGAACTGCGACAGCTGCGAGGTGCCGAAGAACTCCTTGATCGCTGCCACCACGGGACGGATGTTGATGAGCGTCTGTGGCGTGATCGCCTCGACGTCCTGGGTGGTCATGCGCTCACGCACGACACGTTCCATGCGGCTCAGACCGATGCGGACCTGGTTCTGGATGAGCTCGCCAACGCTGCGGATGCGACGGTTGGCGAAGTGGTCCTGATCGTCGAGTCGGTAGCCCGGCTCCTGCTTGACGAGGTTGAGCATGTACGTGACCGCGGCGAGGACCTCGCAGCGGCTCAGCACGTGCTGGCCCTCTTCCGGCATGTCGAGCAACGGCTCACCCTCGGCGTTGTGCTTGCCGAGCAGACCGAACTGCTCACCGATCTTCTCGAGCTCGGCGCCCAGCTTTCGGTTGATCTTGTAGCGACCGACACGGCTCAGGTCGTAGCGACGATTCTCGAAGAATGCGTTGCGGAAATAGCCCTTGGCCGACTCGACCGTGGGCGGTTCGCCCGGACGGGCACGTTTGTAGATCTCGACGAGTGCCTCGTCCTGTGTGGGAGCGATGTCGCGTTCTTTGTCCCACTGCCCCTCGAGGAAGTCGAACTCGGCGACGAAACGATCGAGGAAGCCTGGGGCGTTCTCTTCGTCGTAGCCCAGCGCGCGGAGCAGCGTGAAGATACCGAGGCGACGCTTGCGGGCCACTCGGGTGCCGCAGGTGACGTCCTTGCCAGGGCGATGCTCGACGTCGAACTCCATCCACTCGCCGCGGTAGGGGTGAATCGTTCCCTTGACGAGCTGATGCTTGGTGAGGTTGCGGAGGCGATATCGCTCACCGGGCTCGAAGATGACACCGGGGCTTCGAACCAGCTGCGACACGACGACGCGCTCGGTGCCGTTCACGATGAACGTGCCCTTCTCGGTCATCATCGGGAAGTCGCCCATGAAGACGGTCTGTTCTTTGATCTCACCCGTATTGCGGTTCATGAACCGGGCGCGCACGAACACGGGCGCGCTGTAGGTCATGTCCTTTTCCTTGCACTCCTCCACCGTGAACTTGGGCGGCGGGCGCAGGTCTTCGTCGAACGGATCGAAATCGAGTTCGAGTTGGAGCGATTCCGAGAAGTCCTTGATCGGACTGATGTCTCGGAACGTGTTGGCGAGTCCCTCTTCGAGGAACCACTGGAAACTGGAGCGCTGGATCGCGATCAGATCCGGCAGTTCGAGCGGTTCGTCCAAGTTTGCGAACGAATAACGCTCACGGGAGGTCGAGCGAGTAGCCACAGATCACCTCAGTTGCGGAGTGTGCACGGACGGTTGCGGCAGGACGCGACAAAACTGCACCAAAAAAGAAGGTGAAGGGAAGTCGACGCACGGCAACAGACGATCCTATCCACGCGCACGCGAGGACTACAACCCGTGATCTCATGCATCGAACAGCGTCTGCCTCCCGGCCGACGGCTCGAATTGCGGGACACGGTAAAGAATCCGGACAAGGATGTCAAGGGAATCGGTGCTCGGGCGCGACCGAGCCCCGGGTCGCCCCGGGGCTCGGTTCACGTTCTGATCGATGGCAAGCGTCGTGTGACGCCGACGATCACTTCAGTTCGACAGTGGCGCCGGCCTCTTCGAGCTTGGCCTTGGCGGATTCGGCGTCGGCCTTCGAGGCATGCTCGAGGACGGGCTTGGGGGCGCCGTCGACGAGGTCCTTGGCTTCCTTCAGACCCAGGCTGGTCAGTTCACGAACTGCCTTGATGACCTGAATCTTCTGTCCGCCGGCCTCGGTCAGGACGACGTCGAACTCGTCCTTCTCCTCGGCTTCGGCTTCTCCGCCGCCCGCTGCGGGTGCGGCAGCGGCCACCGCAACGGGTGCAGCGGCCGTGACTTCGAACTTCTCTTCGAAGGCGTCGAGCAATTCCTTGAGCTCGATCACCGTCAGTTTGCTGATGGCATCGAGGATGTCGTCCTTGGCGGCCATGGTGGTTCTCCTTGTTCGGGTTTCGATGCCCATCTGGGGCACCGAGAAATGGGTTGGTATGGATCGTGTACGTTGCGCCGGAACGGCCGGCGCCTTCAGGGACGGACGCTCAGGCGTCGGCCTTCTGGTCGATGAGTGCGGCGAGGCCGAACGCGAAGTTGCGTGGCAGCGCCTGGAGCAGGCCGGCGGTCTTCACCAGCGGCGCTTGCAGCGCTCCGGCGAATTGCGCGAGCAGTTCCTCGCGAGACGGAAGATCGGCCAGCGCATTGATGTCGTCAGCCGACAACACGGCGCCACCGAGCGAACCGCCCTTGAGGACGAGATGCGGGTTCGTCTTGGCAGTCTCTTTCAGCGCCTTCGCAGCGCCGGCGATATCGCCGTTCGCGAACGTGAGCGCGGTCGGGCCGACGAACAGGTCGTCGAGTCCTTCCACTCCCGCATCCGCTGCAGCGAGACGGGCCAGGGTGTTCTTGTACACCGTGTGCTCGGCATCGTTGGGACGCAGCGCAGTACGCAGGTCAGCAAGCTGTCCGACGGTCATGCCTCGATACTCCGTCAGAAACACTGCGTTGGCGTTGGTCATCTTCGTCGCGATTTCCTTGACGATGGCGACCTTGTCGGCGCGTGGCTCTCGGGGTTCAGTACTCATGTTGGATGTACACCTCCTTTCACTTCAACTCGTGGCTCGCCCCGAACGAAGTCGGGTTTGGCGAACACCACGAGGAGTGAAACGAACCGCAGGGCGACACGTTGTTCCAGGGGGCATACACCTCGGCTGGCGGAACTTCCATTACCCATTCATCCACGACTTGCGGATGACTGGACCAGCGGTCTGCGGCGAGCAACCGGATAGATCAGTTGCGCAGGGTATCAGTCCTGCTCGGGCTTCAAACGGCCCGTGTCGACATGGACGCCCGGGCCCATCGTGGCCGACAAGGTGATCTTGCGCAGATACCTGCCCTTGGCGGACGCAGGCTTGGCGCGCTGGATCTCGTCGATGACGGCGCGGAAGTTGGCTTCGAGCGCTTTCTCGTCGAAGCTCGCCTTGCCCATGCGGACGTGGACGTTGCCGTAGCGATCGGTGCGGTACTCGACCTTGCCACCCTTGAACTCTTCGACGGCTCGGCCCACATCGGTGGTGACGGTGCCGGTCTTCGGGTTGGGCATGAGCCCGCGCGGGCCGAGGACGCGGCCCAGACGACCGACGAGCGGCATCATGTCGGGCGTGGCGATGGCGAGGTCGAAATCCATCTTGCCGCCTTCCACTTCAGCCGCCAGTTCTTCCGATCCGACGATGTCGGCGCCGGCTTCGCGGGCGGCGTCGGCGGCTTCGCCGGTGGCGAACACGGCGACGCGGACGTCTTTACCCGTGCCCGACGGCAACGCGACCGTGCCGCGGACCATCTGGTCGGCCTTGCGCGGATCGACTCCCAGGCGGATGGCGACGTCGAGATTTTCATCGAACTTCGCCGTCGCTGTCGACTTGGCGATGCTGATGGCCTCGGCGACTCCGTAGAACTGGTCGCGATCGAACTTCTTCATCGCATCGGTGTATTTCTTACCGGACATGTGTGTCTCCCTCAGGTGTGAAGCTCCCCCGGCGAGGTCATCCGAGGCCGAGCTGTTGGTGTGTTGTGAGTTGGTCGAGTTGGAGAGTCACTCCAACATGAAGTGGCGCCGACGGCGCCGCGGCGTCAGCCGACGGCGACGCCCATGGATCGAGCGGTGCCGCGAACCTGCTGCTTGGCAGCTTCCAGATCGAACGCGTTCACGTCCGGCATCTTGATCTTGGCGATCTCTTCGACATCGGCCTCGCTGATCGTGGCGATGATCTCGGAGCCCGGGTTGTTCGCAGCCTTGAGGATGCCGGCCTTCTGCCGGATGAGCACCGCCGTGGGCGGCGTCTTCAGGATGAAGGAGAACGACCGATCTTCATAGATCGTGATCTCGGTGGGCACGATGGTGCCGGCCTGGCTCTCGGTCTGGGCGTTGTACGCCTTCACGAAATCCATGATTGCGATGCCATGTGGTCCGAGCGCGGTACCGACTGGCGGCGCAGGGCTCGCCTTGCCGGCCTCGATCTGGATCTTGACGACCGCAGCGACTTTTTTCTTTGCCATGAAAACTTTCTCTTCCTCGTGAAGTCAACGCCAGCGTCAGAGCTTGGCGACCTGACTGAAATCCATCTCGACAAGGGTCTCGCGACCAAAAATGTTCACGAGAACCTTGAGCTTCAGGTGGTCGGGGTTGATCTCGGCGACTTCGCCTGAGAAGTCGGCGAACGGGCCTTCCTTGACGCGGACGCTCTCGCCGACCTCGTACTCGAGCTTCGGCTTGGGGCGTGCGGCCTGATCGGTGTCGCCGGACTTGGTCGACAAGAAGTTGCGGACCTCGCGACGGCGCAGCGGCGTGGGCTTCTGGCCGCGGTCGCTCTGGCCGTCGAACCCGGTGACGCCGGGCGTGTTGCGAATGCAGTACCACGACTCATCGGTCATCTGCGTGCGAACGAGCAGGTAGCCCGGGAACACCTTGCGCTGCACCGTCTGCTTCCGGCCGTTCTTGAACTCGACGACTTCCTCCATCGGGATGACGACTTCGTAGATGACGTCTTCCATGTTCATGGACTGGATGCGGGCGTTGAGGTTCGCGGTGACCTTCTTCTCGTAACCCGATTGCGTATGCACGACGTACCACGAACCCGGACGGGTCCAGGGATCGTCCTCGTCGATCTCTTCGACAGCCACGGGTTCGACAGCGTCGGGAACGACGTCGTCGCTCGCCTCGGTCGACTCGTCACTTTCGGTCGACTCGTCAGCGGCGGTGGACTCGTCAGCTTCGGTCGACACGTCAGTTTCGGCGGTGTCGCCCGCGTCGGCTGATTCGGTGTCAGCGGCGGCTGATTCGGTGTCGGTCGTGTCGGTCATCTCGGTGGCCTCAGTCATGTCGGTGGATTCCTCGCTCATCCGTAGAACCAAGCCGACAGGAACGACAGTCCGTAGTCGGACAAGCCGATGAAGGAGGCATAGACCACGATCGTCGCGGTCACGATGATCGAGTACCGGACCACCTCGGGACGGTGCGGCCACGCGACCTTGCGCATCTCGTCGCGGACTTCGCTCAGATACTGGCGTGGACCCACTCGTTCGTGTGTGGCTTGCTGCCGGGGCGCGCGGGTGGGCGCACCCTTCTCATCGAGGGCGCCCTGACGCTTCAGGAGGCGCTTCTGTTCGCGGTTCAGATCTTCCATTGACATGGTGATGTTTCACAGATCGTTTGGTCTGGGCAGGGCAGGAGGGATTCGAACCCCCGACCGTAGGTTTTGGAGACCGATGCTCTACCAGCTGAGCTACTGCCCTCGGATGGGAGCAGCCAGCGTACCAGCGACTCCCGTCGAGGCGCTGCGAGCGCCCGGGACCGGATCGATCAGCGAGTCTCCTTGTGGAGGGTGTGCCGCCGGTCGTTCTTGCAGTACTTGTTCATCTCGAGGCGCTCACGATCGTTGACCTTCGACTTCATCGTGATGTAGTTGCGCCACTTGCACTCGGTGCACTCGAGGGTGATCTTCACCCGTTTGTCTGACTTCGCCATTCAATTCGCTCGCTTCGCTCGCTGTTGGGCCGGCAGGACGCCGACCTGACATTTCTGGAAGACATCCACTGGACGCTTCGCTCGCTGTTGGGCCGGCAGGACGCCGACCCGACGTTTCCAATTCGGAATTATTTGATGATGTTGATGACGCGGCCTGCACCCACGGTACGGCCACCCTCACGGATCGCGAAACGCAATCCCTCATCCATCGCGATCGGCTTCCCCAACTCCACCAACATCG
>JBBKWQ010000145.1:0-2601 GCA_037969115.1 Ilumatobacteraceae bacterium | reverse complement strand
TGATCACCCGAGACCTGCTTCCCCTCGGAAGCCCTGCCGCGATGGATCTCGCCTTCGCGCTCGACGACAGGTTCCAAACCGACACGATCGAACCCGACGCCGTCGAGGCTGTCGCTCGCTTGATGGGCGTTGACACGATCTGGATCACCGGTGACGTCGCCTACGACCGGTTTCGCCTCGCTCGGCCCGAAGTGGTCGCCGACGAACTGAGCGGGCTGGAGTCGACCTCGTTCGGCGACCCAGTCGTCATGGGTACGAGCATCCCGATGCTCGACAATCGCACGCTCGGTGATCCGCGCGTCGGCCAACCGATCGCTCCGGTGATCCTTGCCGACGTGTCAGACCCGGTGCCCACCGAACGCGTACGAGCAAGCGTCGCGCTCCTGGCCGGCAGCGGCGACGGCATCATCGACGCAGCGGCGGCTGGCGTGATCGACGGAACCCAGGCGATCCTGTACACCGCGGGGATTGATCGGGCCACTCCCCTGCCCGAGTCGTATCGATTCGTCATCACCGACTCGAATCGGGATCGGGCGCACCATTGGCGAAGCTCGCAGGACGTCACGGGGTTCACCGAGTCGGCCGACGACGAGTCCGACGTGCTGCGTTTCGAGAGTGGCGACCAGCGGCTGCCCGTCTTCTCGTCCGTGACCTCAGACGAGCAGACGGTGTCAATCCAGGACGGACCGGTGACCGCCGAGGCCAGCAGCTACGGCGAACGGTTCGCCTACCTTCCCGAGCACCGACCCGTGATGGCGATCGACGGCGATCCGGCCACCGCCTGGATCGTTGCAGACCGCGCCCCGGCAATCGGTGAGTTCATCCGCCTCGACTTCGCTGAACCGATCGACCACCTGGAACTGCTGCAGCCCTCGGCGGTCGCGGACGAGCGGACGATCACGCAGGTGAGCATCGCGGTGGACGGGTCGCCGCCCGTTCTCGTCGACCTCGACGAACGATCGCGAGAGGGAGCGGGCCAGCGAATCGACATCGCAGCGACGGAGACCGCGTCGATCACGATCAGCGCAACGACCGAGCCGCAGCCGCCGATCGGTGGCGCCATCGGCGGCGTCGGCTTCGTCGAGATCGGTACCGGGCTCGCGCCGACAACGGAGGTCATCCGGGCCCCGGTCGACGCAATGGACGAGCTGGCAAATGCGGCCGGCGTCGACATCGTCCTCACCCGGCTCCGCCACGAGCCGACAGATCGTTGGCGCACCGACCCCGAGCCGCGCCTCGCGCGCCAGTTCGAGCTGCCGACCGCGATCATCGTCGAACCCTCTGTCACGCTTCGACTCGACCGTCGACTCGACGACGGTGCACTCTCCGCTCTCCTCGGCGAACCCGTCGTTGCGTCTGCCTCCCTGACCGGCGCGCCGATTCACCGTGGCGCAGCAGCCTTCGACGGCAGCGACGACACGACGTGGATCACACCGTTCGATGACGTCATCGGCCAGACCGTGACGTACGAGGGAGTGGGAGCGGCGACCGAGATGACGATCGCCCAGCCGAGTGGCGACACCTTCTCCCCCATCACCACGTTGCGCGTCACGGATGCCCAGGGCTCGTTCGACATCTCGATCCCACCAGGTGCGGACACCGTCGCCGACCTCCCCCGACAGATCGACCTCGCCCGTGTGACGCTCGAGATCGTTGCCATCGACGAGCGACCCTCCCAAAACCGTCGGTTCAACGAGCCGACGATTCTTCCCGGTGCGCTCTCCGAGATCCAGTTCGATGGGGTCTCCCCCTCCGTCGTGCCGAGCGATCGTCTGGCGGCGGAGTGTCGCGACGACCTCCTGACGATCAACGGCGAGTCGATCGGCATCTCGTTCGATGTCGCCGCATCCGATGCGCTCTCCGGCGATCCGATCGACGCCACTGTGTGCACGGAGTCGCTCGACCTCGGCCCGCGAACTCACCGGCTCCTCTCGACACCCGGAGCGATGAGCGGGTTCGACGTCGACCGCGTCACGCTGTCGACGGCGCCAGAACCGGTTGGTGACACGACAGGGCCAGCGCAACCGAACCTGTACCAGTCGATCGTCGCTGATTCCTCGGCCCGTTCGCGCACTTTGGCGGTTCCGGCGTGCCCGACCGGCTGCTGGGTGATTCACGGCGAGGGATACAACGACGCGTGGACTGCCACCGCCGACGGCCGTGATCTCGGCCCTCCGCGTCTCATCGACGGCAACGCCAACGGCTGGTGGCTTGATCCCACCGAATCGTCCACGACCGTCGAGATCCGTTGGCCCGTCCAACGCCAATTGAACATCGCATTCCTACTCACAGCGATCGCGGTTTTCGGCTGCGTTGCTCTCGTTGTCGGGCGACGCCGAGCGAGCGACCGCTTCCGGACCGAAACCGACGAAACGACGGAACCCCTGGAGGCGCCGATCCATCAGACCTGGGCCGTCGCAGCCGCAAGCGTGTTCGCCGGCGCCGTGCTCATCGAGTGGGTGTGGGCAATCCCGATCGCTGTGGTGTGGGCCGTGGCCCTCGTGCTGCGACGACAGTGGATCGTCGCATGGGTCGGAGTTGCATTCATCACGGCGTCGGCCATGATCGTCACCTCCGTCGTTCGGAGCGAGAGCCCGTTCC
>JBBKWQ010000144.1:0-15680 GCA_037969115.1 Ilumatobacteraceae bacterium | reverse complement strand
CCGTGCCGCCGACGAGTGCGCCGACGGTCAAGGCGAGCACGAAACCCGGCACGAAAGCAGCCGCGGCTCCAGTCGTCGTGGAAGCAACCGGCCTGACCCCGGGATCGACCTACCGCATCGAGCTGGTCACGGGCCAAGTGCTCGGAACCGGCGTCGTCGGCGCATCGGGCACGATCTCCGTGACCGTGAAACTGCCGTCGAACCTCGGTACAGGTGAGCACGAGATCAAGACGGTGGTCACGCCGCCGACAGGATTGCCGATCACGGTGATCGATCCACTGTTCATCGACTGGTCCGGCTCGATCGCAGCGGAACCGGACAATGCCGGGTACACGGCTCGGGACCCGAAGCGTGTTCTCGACACACGCACCGGCTCCAAGTTGGAAGCGAACAGCACTCGGACACTCGAGATCGGCCCCGGCTGGAACGTCGACGCCGGTGTGCGCGCCGTCGCCGTCAACGTGACGGCAACACAGTCGGCCGGCGACGGCTACGTCACGGTCTATCCGTGTGACAGCGACCGGCCGGAGGCCTCGACACTGAACCTGATCGCCGGAAGTGATGTGGCGAACATGGCGCTCGTCATGGCCGCACCCGGCGACGAGATCTGCCTCTATTCGACCGCTGCGACACATCTCGTGGTCGATATCAGCGGCTACTTCACCACGGTCAGCGGCGAACGCATGAGCGGGCACGGCCCGACTCGCGTGGTCGACACCCGCAAGGCAGAACCGCTCAGCACGGGCGCAACGCTCGAAGTGGATGTCATCGGAGCAGGGCTGGCGCCGGAAACCTCGAGCGCCGTACTCCTGAACGTCACATCGACCCGAGCAGGCGCGGCCGGCTACCTCACGGTGTTCCCGTGTGGCGGGAACGCACCTGAGGCATCGAACGTCAACTTCGAGCAGGACACCGACGTCGCCAACAACGTCGCCGTCAAGGTCGGCGAACGCGGATCGGTCTGCATCTTCACGAGTGCACCGACCGACGTGATCGTCGATCTCGAAGGATCGTTCGGAACCGGCGGCGACGGTGACCTCATGTCGATGGTGCCAGGACGCGTCGTCGACACGCGGCGTGCCGAGTCGGCGACGGCCCCGATCTCGACTGGTGCCAAGCTCGCAGCAGGAGCCACCTACGAAGTCGACTTCGTCGGTCCCGGCATGGCGCCCGCCAGGACACAGGCGGCGGTGCTCAACGTGACCGTCACCAGTGGGTTGTCTGCTGGCCACCTCACCGTATTCCCGTGCGGTGACTCGATGCCTGAAGCATCGAGCGTGAACTATCGCAGCGGCGTGTCGGTGGCCAACCTGGTCACCGTCGATGTGGACTCCGACGGCAAGGTGTGTTTCTACACATCGGCGTCGATCGACCTCGTCGTCGACGTCAGTGGGTTCTACGTCAGCACCGCAATCTGATCCTCAGCCCCTCTTCGGCGCCACCGGGTTCTTGCCCGGTGGCGCCGGCGCGTCCGGGCACATCACGAGGAATCGCCGACCGGCCACTAGCTTCGTTGTGATGCGTGAGCACGACCTCGCTCAACTCAACGTCGGTCGACTCGTGGCACCCACAGAGTCTCCGCTGGTCGCCGAGTTCATGGAAGCGCTCGATCCGATCAATGAGCTGGCCGACCACAGTCCGGGCTTCGTGTGGCGGTTTCAGACCGACGACGGCAATGCCACCGCTGAGCGGCCTTTCGACGACGACACCATTCTCGTGAACTTCTCCACATGGGAGTCGATCGACGCGCTCTCGGAGTACGTGTTCCGCACGGCCCACGCCGAGTTCCTCCGTCGTCGGCGCGAATGGTTCACCCGACTCGATGACGTGGCAGTCGTGTTGTGGTGGGTTCCGGCAGGACATCGCCCGTCCACGACCGAAGCGATCGAGCGGCTCGATCACCTTCGCCGGCACGGCCCCACGCCTCACGCGTTCACGTTCCGACGTCGCTTCGAGCCGGTCGAATCGTACGAGTGAGGTCCGAAGCAGACTGCGATCTGTTGAGACACACTCTGTTCCGTGTTGAATCAATGATCAGTCATCCAGCCATCGAAGGAACATCGACATGCCCTACACCGCAGCCTCCATTCCCGACCTCGGCGGCCGCACTGCCGTCGTCACCGGTGCCAACGGCGGTCTCGGACTCGAGACCGCCAAGGCCCTCGCCGGTGCCGGAGCCCACGTCGTCATGGCTGCCCGCAACGAGTCCAAAGCCGAGGACGCCCGGCAGGAGATCCTCGCCGCACACCCCGACGCATCGCTCGAGATCGTCGGGCTCGACCTCGGCTCGCTCGACTCGGTGAAAGCAGCCGCTGAAGCCATCGAGGCCCGACACGACCGCATCGACATCCTCGTCAACAATGCGGGGCTGATGGCGATGCCAGAGCGCACGACAGCCGACGGCTTCGAGATGCAGTTCGGCGTCAATCACCTCGGTCATTGGGCACTCACGGCGCGCCTCATGCCCTCCCTGCTCCGCGCCGATCACGCCCGGGTCGTCACGGTCACGAGCACTGCTCATCACATGGGACGTCCGGTCGATCCCGACAACCCACATCTGCGCGGCCGCTACAAACCCTGGCGCGCGTACGGCCATTCGAAGCTGGCGAACTACCACTTCGCACTCGGTCTGCAGTCCGAATTCGAACGCGCTGGTGTTTCGGCTTCGAGCCTGCTCGCCCACCCCGGTCTGACGAACTCCGACCTCCAATCCCACACGCTCGCCGAGGGCGGTGGAGGTGTGCTCGCGTCGCTCTCTCACACGCTTGCAACCCGAACAGGGATGAACACCGAGCAGGGGGCACTGCCACAGATTCGCGCTGCTACCGACCCGACGGCCGACGGTGGATCCTTCTTCGCTCCCCGCTTCATCAACAACGGAGCAGCCGTACGGCGGCGCCACTTCCGTCCGCGTCGCGCTCGCTCCATCGCTCGACTCTGGGAGGTTTCCGAGCGAGAAACCGGACTCGCGTTGAACGTGGCGGCGGTACGCGACGAACTCGCCGGGGAATGACGCCCAGGCGAACTCAGACCGTCTCGCGACGAACGTCGGTGGGATAGGGAAACCAACGCAGATGTTCGAAGTCTGACGTCGTCTCGGGCACCGTGCACAGCGTCGCGTCGCCGTCGTGCGCGTCGTGGCATCGCTGCTTGGCGTCGGCGATCATGTCTGCGAGTTCGATCGACCCGCGCACCCGTCGGTTCTCGTACGTCATCGTTCCCGAGTCGTAGCTCACGTCATTCAGGCTCATTGCCGGATCAGAAACGGTGTTGCGGTGATGCCAGAGACCGCTGTCGGGTTCGAACCGGTACTCGGGCAGCAGCGCAGCGCCGGAGGAGGCAACGATGTTGACGGCGTCGACGATGTAGCGGAACGTCGGCTCGTCGATGAAGTAGTTGAAGTTCACCCGGACCCAACCCGGCTTGATGCCTTCGCAACCTCGGTTGATCTCACGCTGGAATTCGTGCGAGCGTTCGGGGTCGATGCCCAGGAGCCGATGGCCGTAGGGACCGGCGCACGAACAGCCACCACGCGATTGGATGCCGAAGAGGTCGTTGAGCAGCGCCACGATGAAGTTGTGATGCAGATGTTGCTCGCCGTACCGGACCACGAACGACACGATCGACAACCGGTCTGCGGCGTGACTCCCCAAGACATCGAGATTGGGGTTCTGCTCCCACGAATCGATCGCCCGCTTGACGAAATCGTGCTCGCGACGGCTGATCACGTCGACGCCGACGGCTTCTTTGAGCTGGAAAACCAGACCCGCGCGGATCGATTCGACGATGGCCGGCGTGCCGGCCTCCTCGCGGTGTTCGATCGCCGGGTGGAAATCGTGCCCGGTCGGGCTGACATATCTGACGGTGCCGCCGCCGGGAACATCCGGAACTCGATTGGTGAACAGTTCCCGACGCGCAACCAGCACGCCTGGCGTACCCGGACCGCCGATCAGTTTGTGCGGCGAGATGAAAACAGCGTCCTTGTAGTCGAGGCTGCCGTCGTCTGTCGAGCCCATCTCGATCGCCACGTACGGTGCTGCCGCGGCGAAATCCCAGAACGACAACGCGCCGTGTCGGTGCAGGAGTTCGGAGACCGCCGCAGAGTCGGTGATGATCCCGGTCACGTTCGAGGCGGCGGAGAACGACCCGATACGCAGTGGACGGTCGACGTGTCGGATGAGCTCACGTTCGAGATGGTCGAGGCTGACGTGCCCATCGGCGTCCTCGTCGATGATCACGACATCGGCGATCGACTCGCGCCACGGCAACTCGTTCGAGTGGTGCTCGTACGGCCCGATGAACACCACGGGTCGCTCGTGAGCCGGGATGGTCGCGGTGAAGCCGTAGCGGTCGTCGAGACCCGACGGAATCCGCAACCCCATGACACCGATGATCTTGGCGATTGCATGAGTGGCGCCACTTCCGCAGAACAGCACTGCGTGCTCGGGCCCGGCACCGACGTTACGAGCGACGATCGCCCTGGCCTCTTCCCGGAAACGAGTGGTCTGAAGACCGGTGCCTGACGACTCGGTGTGCGTGTTGGCGTACAACGGCAGCACGACATCTCGGATGTAATCCTCGATGAAGGCAAGCGACCGACCGGACGCTGTGTAGTCCGCGTAGACCACCGGACGCGGCCCGAACGGACCCTCGATCACCTCATCGGATCCGATCACCGACGTTCGAATATGGCTGATCAGTTGATCGGTGTTCATGTCTCCGTACTGACTTCGTCAACGACCGCCGGTCGACGGGTCATACGACTCGATGATAGTGCGGGCATCCTCGGTCAGATGGTTCGCAAGATCGTGGAGGGCTCGAGCGGCGGCGAGTTCTTCGCCGATCTGCGGCACGGACGGATCCTTCGGATTCCGGCGGGAGCGTCCTCGGCCCGACAGCGAACGATCCCCCGCGTCGAGATGCACGACCATGTCGCAGTGATCCTCGTCCTCACGGCTCTCGAAGGTGAGCTTCCAACGATGGGGCAGCAGAGATTCCATACGTCGATCGTCGACCTGGAGCTGCGACGCGCAACAGAGCCGAACGTCACGGATCTCGTTCGCGCCGACGGATCGGGACGATGTCCTCTGGAAGGGAGAACCGGCGGGGAGAGACGATGAACACATGGAGACAGCCGTGGACGGGCCCGCCCAGACTCACCTGTGCGCACAGGCGATCGCCGACGACGACTTCAACGCGGAGATGGCTCGCCTGTTCCGTCAGGCCGCCGGGCTCCTCGAAGCCCAACACGCAGACGGGTACCGCGTGCAGGCATGTCTACGGGCCGCCGACACCGTCGAACACATGACCGAACCCGCGTCGGTCATCTACCGACGCGCCGGCATGCCCGGACTCGTCGCACTGCCCACGATCGGCCGCGTTCTGGGTCTGGCCATTGCAGATGTGGTCGATATCGGACGTTGGCGATGGCTCGACCGGTTACAGGGAGACATCGACGGCGAGAACCGGCCGCAGACCGCTGAAGAGTTGGACGAGACCGATCCCACCAGTCAGGAACTCATCGACGTGAACGACGAGTACCGCCGGAAGGCGGATCGGGGACTGCTGCCGACAATTGCACCACACCGGTTCAATCCCGAGCACACGAGCTGGTTGCCCATCCTCCACACGAGTCGCGGGGACCGGCACTACACCGCGATGTACTCGAATTCGGCACGGGCACACGCGCTCGGGCACACCAACGATTGGGTCGTGATCTACGCCGACGACCATGGGCAAGGTCGCTGGACTGTCGTGAACGAGACCCGCGGACCCCGAGCCGGACGCCAGACCGTGCTGGGACCGACCGCTGATTCAGTGGTCTCGCAGCCCGATCGGTGAGGCACCGAGGAACTTGCTGGTGTAACTGGCGAGATTGCCGATGTAGTTGGCTCGCTCGTACGCGGCCGGGTCAGCGCTCGACGACCGGCCCACGGCACCACGCATCTGGTCGACCGACTCATAATCGTGCTCGCGCATCCAGTCTCGAAGCTGTTCCTCGATCGTGGCGAGATGTTGCGTGCCGTTGCGCAGTAACGAGGACGTCGTCATCGCCACATCGGCACCGGCGAGGATCAGTTTGGCGACGTCGAAGCCGCTGTGGACGCCGGTCGACGCAGCAATCGACATCGACAGGTGCTCCCGCAGGATCCCCGTCCAACGGAGGGGTAGACGCAGCTCCTCGGGGGTGCTCAACGCAATGCGCGGCGTCACATCGAGCGTTTCGAGGTCGATGTCGGGCAAGTAGAAGCGGTTGAACATCACGACGCCCGCTGCGCCGGCCTCCTCGAGACCGACCACGAACGAGGCCAACGACGAGTAGTAGGGCGAGATCTTCACGGCTACCGGAACGTTCACCTCGTCGGCGAGGAGCGCGACCAGCCCGAAATGCTCCGACTCGAGTGTGAAGCCAGACACCACTGGGTCGGCGGCGACTGCATACAGGTTCAGCTCGATCGCGTCGGCGCCGGCATCTTCGAGCAGCCGCGCGTACTTCAACCATCCTCCGATGTTGGTGCCATTCAGGCTGGCGATGACCGGCACGTCGACACTCGCTTTGGCGGCGGCGAGCAACTCGGCGTACGCGTCGACCCCGCTGTTGTATTCATCGACGTCGGGGAAGAACGATGACGCTTCGCCGAAGCTGTCACGGTGCAGGGAGAAGAGTCGATCGATCTCGCTCGTCTCGTGTTCGATCTGCTCCTCGAACAGCGAAGGCATGACGATCGCAGCGGCCCCGGCGCGCTCGAGCTCCATCATCCGGTCGACGTCGCCCGTCAGCGGACCCGCCGATGCGACGATCGGCGACTTGAGGCGGAGTCCCAGGTACTGGGTGTGCAGGTCAGTCATGGTCGGGAACCTCCGGGGATTGCGTCGCGCGTGTCGGCGACAGGTCGACAGACACGCCCAAGTCGGGCTCGGGCACGGTCGGCACCATGCGTTCCAGTGCGCTGAGCTGTTCGTAGTAGTGCCACAGCTCGTCGATGTTCGCCTGAGCGAGGTTCAGCAGGTGTTCCGATCGTTCGGGGTCGGATCGGGCGAGCATGGCGTAACGGGCCTCGCTGAGCGCGAACTCGCGCATCGGAATGCTCGGCGCCGCCGAGTCGAGTTGGAAGGGCCGCTCGTGCTCCTCCGTGGTTGGTCGGTAGCGATACAGGGGCCAGTAGCCGGACTTGACGGCATCTTTCTGATGTGCCATCGAGGTGGTCATGTCGATGCCGTGTGCGATACAGGTCGAATAGGCGATCACGAGCGACGGTCCGTCCCATGCATCGGCCTCCTGCAGCGCCTTGACCGTTTGGATCTCACTGCCGCCGAGCGCAACCTGAGCGACGTAGACGTTGCCGTACCGGCGGGCGACGGCGCCGAGATCCTTCTTGGCCGTGTTCTTGCCGGCCGATGCAAACTTGGCGACGGCGCCCAACGGTGTGGCCTTCGATGCCTGCCCGCCGGTGTTCGAGTACACCTCGGTGTCGAGCACGAGCAAGTTGACATTTCGACCGCTGCCCAACACATGATCGACACCACCGAAACCGATGTCGTAGGCCCAGCCGTCGCCACCCACGATCCACGTGCTCGAACGAACGAGTTCGTCGGCGATCACCTCGAGGCGCCGAGCTCGGGGGTCTTCGATCGAAGTCAGTGCGGCTCGGAGTTCTCGAACGCGGTCACGCTGGCCGTCGATGTCGGCCTCCGTCGGCTGAGTGTTGGCCAGCAGTGCGGCGGCAAGCTCGACGCCGAGGGCACCGCTCAGTTCGTCGACCAGCCGTTGCGCCTCGCGCTCGTGATGCTCCACGCCGAGCCGCATGCCCAGACCGAACTCGGCATTGTCCTCGAACAGCGAGTTCGACCACGCCGGACCGAGCCCGTCGGCATTCTTCGACCACGGCGTCGTCGGCAGATTGCCGCCGTAGATCGACGAACAGCCGGTCGCGTTGGCGACGACCAGCCGGTCACCGAACAGTTGGGTGAGCAGCTTGAGATACGGCGTCTCGCCACAACCGGCGCAGGCACCCGAGAACTCGAAGAGCGGTTCGAGCAACTGCGCGTTCTTCACCGAATCGTGTGAAACGAGCGTTCGGTCGAGCTCGGGGATCTGCAGGAAGAAGTCCCATCGCACGCGTTCGGCATCGCGGTGTTCCGAGGCCGACCTCATGTTGATCGACTTGCGCCGCACGTTGGTCTTGTCTTTGGCCGGGCACACGTCGACACAGATGCCGCAGCCGGTGCAGTCGTCGGGCGCTACCTGCACGGTCAGCTGATGGTTCTTGATCTCACGCGAACGGAACGGCTTGGTCAGGAAGTGCTCGGGTGCGTCCGCAATCGCATCGGGTTCGTAGGCCTTCATCCGAATCGCGGCGTGCGGGCACACGATCGCGCATTTGCCGCAGTCGATGCAGAGATCGGGCTCCCAGACCGGAATCGACGCCGCGAGCTTGCGCTTCTCGTACTTCGTCGTGCCACTCGGGAAGGTCCCGTCGAGCGGCATTGCCGACACCGGGAGCCGGTCGCCCTTCCCGGCAATCATGGCCATCGTCACGCGGTCGATGAAATCGGTCTCGAGCACTGCGGTCGCCACGTCGAGCTGTTCAACAGCATCCGGAAGCGCATCGGCGGCTCCTGCGGGTACGACCATCTCGGTCAGCTCCGCCAGCGCACGATCGACGGCTGCATGGTTCCTCTCCACGATGAAGCGCCCTCGCCGCCCGTATGCATCTTCGATCGACTGCTTCACCTCGACGATGGCCGCATCGAGATCCATCACGTCGGCGAGCGCAAAGAAGCAGGGCTGCATCACCGTGTTGATGCGACCGGGAATGCCCAGCTCGTCGGCGATCTTGGCCGCATCGATCGTGAACACGCGAAGCTGCCGATCGAGGATCTCGCGCTGAATCACCCGCGGCAGGTGCTGCCAGAGTTCGTCGGCCGCAAATGGAGCGTTGAGCAGGAAGGTCCCGCCGGGCCGCGCCGTCTCCAAGACGTCGAACCGATCGAGTAGTCCGAACTGGTGGCAGGCGACGAGATCGGCCTCCTCGACGAGATAGGTCGAACGAATCGGATCGGCTCCGAACCGCAAGTGTGACACCGTCATCGACCCGGACTTCTTCGAGTCGTACACGAAGTAGCCCTGTGCGTGCAGCGTGGGCTGCGAGCCGATGATCTTGACCGATGCCTTGTTGGCACCGACGGTGCCGTCGCTGCCGAGGGCGTAGAACACGGCGGACCGTCCACCGGTGTCGACGTGAAACGCCGCATCGACGTCGAGGCTGGAATGACTCACATCGTCGATGATGCCCACGGTGAAGCGCCGTTTGGGTGTCTCCGCGTCGAGTTCGTCGAAGATCGCTTTCGCCATGGCGGGTGTGTATTCTTTCGACCCCAACCCGTACCGACCGCCGATCACCCGAACACCTTGGCGGTCGGACTCGGCGAGAGTGGCAACCACATCGAGGTAGAGCGGTTCACCGACAGAACCCGGTTCCTTGGTGCGGTCGAGCACCGCGACCGAGCGAACGGATTCGGGTAGTGCGCTCAGGAACGCTTCGACCGGGAATGGCCGGAACAGTCGAACGGTGACCACGCCGACACGGTCACCGCCGGCGACGAGCTTGGCCACCGCCTCACTCGTCGCTCCCGCTCCGGAACCCATCATGACGATGACGCGTTCGGCGTCGGGCGCCCCTTCGTAGTCGACGAGTCCATACCGACGACCCGTCAACGACTCCAGGTGGTCGAAGACATCGGCGACGGCACCGGGCACCCCGTCGTAGATCGGGTTGGCCACTTCCCGCGCCTGGAAAAAGACGTCGGGGTTCTGCGCTGTACCACGAACCGCGGGAGCCGTCGGGCGGAGCCGTCGCAGCTTGTGAGCAGCGATGTCGTCGGCGCTCACCAACTCTGCCAGCGTCTCGTCGTCGAGCAACTCGATGCGGTTGATCTCGTGCGATGTGCGGAACCCGTCGAAGAAGTGCAAGAACGGCACCCGCGTGCGCAGCGTCGCGGTATGCGCAACAGCGGCGAAGTCGTGCGCTTCTTGCACCGAGCTGGCACAGAGCATGGCGAATCCGGTCGTGCGCGCGGCCATCACGTCGCTGTGGTCACCGAAGATCGACAGCGCGTGAGTCGCAACTGCTCGGGCCGCAACGTGGATCACCGCGGGTGTGAGTTCTCCGGCGATCTTGAACATGTTCGGCAACATCAGGAGCAGGCCCTGCGATGCGGTGAACGTGGTTGCGAGCGCGCCAGTCTGGAGTGCGCCATGCAGGGTCCCGGCCGCTCCGGCCTCGGACTGCATCTCGACGATCTCCGGAATCGAACCCCACAGATTGGTCCGACCGCTCGACGCCCATGTATCGGCGTGTTCACCCATGGGCGACGCCGGAGTGATCGGATAGATCGCCAACACCTCCGACAGTGCAAACGCGACGCTGGCGGCCGCCTCGTTCCCATCGACGCAGGCAGAGGTCATGCCCCCATCATGGCGCGACCGCCCGCTGCTGACGATGGCACAAAGTCCCCTCTTCGGGGCGGGCGCGTGCGGTGCCGGAGTGACCTTGTGCTCTTGTCCTGTACGCCGTTCGGCCACCACAGTGGTGGTCGAACTCGCTACCGACACCCCTCGCGCAGCACACAGGAGCCACGATGGAGCAGACGTCCGACCATTTCACCGAACTCGAGCTGCCGGCCTCGACGGCCGGCCAGTTCGCGTACCACGTCCGGATGGCAGCGGTGTTCGCAGTGGCCGGCGAGACCGACGAGAGCGCCTCCGAGGCCGTGCTGGCGTGGGCGATCTTGTCAACATGCTGGCCCGGGGCGACCGAGGCGGCGGGTGTGACCGCCGACGAACTCATCGGGCAGAACCAGGTGGGCCTCTCCGAGCAGCACCGACAGGCCGCCCATGCGAAAGCCCACGCGCTCGCCCTGGAACTCGAAGGGCACTTCGTGACCACTGGCCAACACGACCTTGCGACGCTTTACGCCACCGTCGCCGACGAACTGACCGTGACCATCGGGGCACTCCTTCCCGACAGCTGATCACGCGCGCTGTCGGTGCCGGGGAGACCGTTCGATCGCTCGACCGCCTCACTCGATCGCGTGATCGGGGACCGACGTTCAGCCGGACAGCGTGACTCAGTCGGGCTCGTTGATGGGAACGATCATCCCGTAGTGACCATCGAAGCGGCGATAGAGCACATGACCGCGCCCGCTCTTGGCGTCTTGGAAGAACACCCAGGGTTCGTCGCCGACATCGAGGAGCTGCGTCGCCGTTCCCACATCGAGCACGGGTGCGGGATCGTCGACCACGACGACACCGTCGAGCCACTCGTCGACGGTCACGTCGGCGGCGCCACCGACGAACTGCACGACGTGCGTCGTTTCATCGCCGTTGCGTGCGGTCGACTCGCGGCGCACCAGGGCATCGCGACCGGTTCCGAGATGGATGAAGAGGTAGAAGTCGTAGTCCATCATCTGAAGGTCGAAGAGCGCCTCCTCCACGCTGGATTCCGCTGGGGCGACCGACTTGTGACGCACCAACTCGCGCTCGTCGGCCGGACGCGGAAAGTACGGCGGGCGCTCAGTTGTCAGATCACCGTGCCTCCACTCCCCTGCGCCTGATGATGCACTTCGGTGTTGCTGGGCCTTGCGCCGCTGCGACCGATGGCGAAGCTGCGAGCGGAGTCGAGCTTCGAGTAGATCGATCGCCGACCGCGTCGACTCGGACGTGATGTGCGCCCGAACCGCTCCGCCCTTGAAATCGATGATGGTGCGGACGGTGGTCTGGCGGTCCCGATTGCGGTTGCTGTCGTGCTCCATCCGAACCCGCAGGTGCGTCACCGGGTCGTCGACCGAGTCGAGCACCTTCTCCAGCATGTCGACGACCGCCAGGCGATCTCCCTTCGAGATCGCACCCAGCGACGAGAACTCGATCGGTGTGCCCAGCAGGTTCAGCGACTCCGTCGTCACGTCGGACTGGTTCACGTCGCGGCCGTCTTGCATGATGTGCCTCCATGGCTGTGCTTGAGATAACGGGGTGAGCGCGGACCGCGGCTACAACGAGCGCAGTCCAGACATCTCACGTGATCGACCCTAGGTCTACCTCCGAGAGGTCGTACCGCAAACATCACCGTCATCATCTCGCCCCATCGACTGTCGAAACAGGGGCCAAGGGCCCAACTACATGGGTAGCGTGCCCGGATGCCTTCGTCGATGGACGTTGTCGCGCGTTCGATGAAAGATCGTGGCGACGTGAGCAGATGGCTCGTCTCGTTCGCAACCATCGGCGCGGTGCTGGCCGGTTGCTCCGCTTCTGACCAAGCCGCGCCTTCGTCACCGATCGATTCGGCGCCGCTCGCTCCGACTGTCGAACCGATGGAACCGGCCGAGGACGGGGAATCGGCGAACGCTCAAAGCACTGATCCCGAAGCCGCCGACGCCGACGCCGACGCCGCCGCAATCGACGGTTCGTTGCCGGTGTGCGATCCGTTGCTTCCCGAGACCTGGTCGATTGTTGTGGCCGACATCGAACGCACAGCGCAGGTTTATCCTGCGTTCGCGCCCGAGCCATCGCCGGCACTCGTGCTGTTTCATGGACCCGGCGGTACCGCGAGCGGTATCGCCACCGAGACCCGTCTGGTCGAGGTTGCCGGCGGTGCCGGGGTTCACCTCATCGCTCCTCAAGCCGCCGGGACTCCGGCCGTGTGGAACCTCGGCGACCCGGCGGCCGACACGGCGTTCGTCGATGCGTTGCTCGCCGAGCTGGCCGCGAACCCATGCGTCGACAGCGAACGAATCGGGCTCGCCGGTTTCAGCGCAGGTGCCGGGTGGACAGGGGACTATGGATGCGCCCACGCCGACAAGGTCGCGTTGCTGCTGATGGCCTCCGGTGTGCCGGGCAATTCGTGCGACCCCGCAGCCGACATCGACATCCTGATCGCCCATGGCACCGACGACGGTGCCGTCGCGTTCGACGGCGGCGACGTGGTGGTCGGCGACTCGACGGTACGACTCGATCCGGTTCCCGAATCAGCACTCCTATGGGCGCAACAAGCGGAGTGCGCAACCGAGCGCGATCTCCGCGCCCTGGACGACGACGTCACCACACTCACGACCTGGACAGGATGCGGGCGCGATTCGCGGGTCGTGTTCCAGGTCGTCGAAGGAATGGGACACGCCTGGGCCGGCGCATCCGTCGACGGCGGCGAGCTCAACCCCGGTTGCATCGCCGTCCACCTCCTGGCACGTACGAGCGACGCGGTCGGCGCCTGCCTCTGAGGACGAACCGGTCTCCTCGGTGCGACGAGCGCGATGCTCACCCGTTTTCCGGCACACTCTTGAGGTGACCTCGACTGATCTTCCACCGTCTGTCACCGCCGGGGGACCCGGCTTCGATCGCCTTGCTTGGAGGACCAGATTCGTCGACGCGCTCCCGCGCGACTCGATCGCCGAGAACCGCCGCCGCCAGGTCGCGGACGCCGCGTACTCGTTGGTCGAACCCACGTCGGTCTCGTCGCCCACACTCATCGGCTGGTCGCCCGACCTCGCCTCCGAGCTCGGTCTGCCCACGAATCCGTCGGGTGCCGAACGCACAGTTCTGGCAGATGTGCTGGGCGGCAATCTGCTCGTCGACGGCATGCAGCCCTACGCCGCCCGCTACGGCGGCCACCAGTTCGGTAACTGGGCCGGTCAGCTCGGCGATGGACGCGCCATTGCGTTGGGCGAAGTCGAGCTGGGCGACGGCACCGTGCGGACTTTGCAGCTCAAGGGTTCGGGGCCCACTCCGTACTCACGTTCAGGTGATGGCCGAGCGGTGCTTCGATCGTCGGTACGCGAGTTTCTGTGCAGCGAGGCCATGCACCACCTGGGTGTGCCGACCACTCGTGCATTGAGCCTGGTGTTGACCGGCGATCGGGTGGTGCGCGACATGTTCTACGACGGCAACCCCGAGCCTGAGCTCGGTGCGATCGTCTGCCGTGTCGCGCCGTCGTTCGTGAGGTTCGGCAACTTCCAGCTGCCCGCGTACCTCGGCGAACTCGATCACTTGCGTCGTCTCATCGAGTTCACGATCCGCGAGGACTTCGCACACCTCCTCGACCCGACCATCGCTGGATCGCGACTCGACGCGTCGGTGATCGAGTCGTTCTTCGACGAGGTCTGCGTACGTACTGCCGATCTGATGGTGCATTGGCAACGAGTCGGCTTCGTGCACGGCGTGATGAACACCGACAACTTGTCGATCCTCGGACTCACCATCGACTACGGCCCGTACGGCTGGCTCGAAAACTTCGATCCCGATTGGACACCCAACACCACCGACGCCGGACAACGCCGGTATCGGTATGCGCATCAGCCGAACATCGCGCTCTGGAACCTGTTCCGCCTCGCCGAGGCGCTCCATCAGGTCACCGAGCGGCCAGAGCCGTTGCAGGCGTCGCTCGACCGCTACACCGACGTGTTCCGCGCGGGGCACCGCGACGCCTTTCGGGCGAAGCTCGGCCTGGTCCACGAACACGAGGGCGACGACGAGTTGCTCGACGAGGTGTTCACGGTCATGTCGAGCGCCGAGATCGACATGACGATCTTCTTCCGCTCGCTGCCCGGCGCCGCCGAAGGTGCAGGGGCCGACGACGAACTGGTGGCCGCAATTTCAGAGGCGTTCTACGTGCCCGAGCAGATCGTCGGCGACGTCCGAGAGTCGGCGGTCGCCTGGCTGAGGCGGTGGCGTGAACGAGTCCTGACCGACGGTCTCACCGAAGAAGAACGCCGCTCGGCGATGGACGCCGTCAACCCCAGATATGTGCTGCGCAATTACCTCGCACAGCTCGCCATCGATGCAGCCGATCAGGGCGACAATTCAGTTCTCGACGAGTTGCTCGACACGTTGCGGTACCCGTACACCGATCAGCCAGGCCGCGATCGCTTCGCCGAGCGTCGGCCCGATTGGGCTCGAACTCGCGCCGGGTGCTCGATGCTCAGCTGCAGCAGCTAGCACGCGCTCCGCAGAACCTGTGACCACTCTCGCAGTTTGGACACGCGGGTTCGCTGCGCGTCGATCGCGCGGATCCAGCCAGGACCAGCGGACGAGGATCTTCGCGGTGCCAACGAGATGGGTTGAATGGGCCGAACGTCCATGGACGTACCCGGCAAGCGGCGCGACCATTGAATTTGGAGCGTTTGGCATTCAACCGAGGAGGCGCCATGGAAGTTCTGGCCGGGATCTTGGGGATTGTGATGCAGTTGGCGTTCTTCGGGGTGATCGCGTGGGCGATCGTCCGCTTGCTGGGGCGCCGTCGCGAAGAAGGTGAGGAGGGAGAAGTCGATCGCGCCACGTCGGTCCGCCGCCTCTTCGTCTACGGACTCATGCTCGTGACGTTGATTCTCGGTGCGGTCGGCGCCACGATGATCGGCCGCACCCTCCTGACCTCCAGCTGGTCCGATGATGAGCGCACGGCACTCGCCCTCGGGCTCGCGTTCATGCTCGTGGCTGGTCCCGCGTACGCGTTCCTCTTGCGGTTCGCCCGCAATCGCCTGCGCGACGATGACGGTGAGCGCACCTCGTTGGCGTGGGCCGCCTATCTCAACACTGCGCTCGCCTCGTCCCTGATCGTGTCGACCGTAACGGTCCACAATTTCCTCGCGGGAGTGTTCGGCGTCGACGATTTCGAGTGGCGGGGCATCGCACC
>JBBKWQ010000143.1:0-7140 GCA_037969115.1 Ilumatobacteraceae bacterium | reverse complement strand
CGGTGGATGGTCACCATTCGCCACCTATCCGCGCGAGTCCTTAGCCCGGCTCCCTCGTCGTCCCATTCGACCTCCACGTCATCTCCATCATCAGCGAGCGACTCAAGGTCACTGTGTAGCCAGGATGACGGATACCACCGGGCACCGTCATAAAGCGGGTCCATCAGCTTTCGTCGATCATCCGCAGTCGTCGCATTCGCGAAGAGGAACCAGGAGACCGTTCTCTGATCGGATGGGTAGTCGTAGGGATCGGGATTGCGCACGGCTCAAGCATCGCGTGCGGTGATGCCTGGCCGAGCGCCTTGGCAGCCGTCTGGTCATCCCGCTACGTGATGCGGGGATGACCGAGCCGCTTAGAAGACGGTCTTCGTCGGTGAGCCGCCAGTGGCCGGTCCGGGATCGCCCGGTTCGGTCCGCCGACGCGAGCCCCTACCCCAACGAAGGTGGTGCCCTCAAAGTGCCGGTTCAGGACACGCCGAATTTTGCCCGCAGCACGAGATCGTCACCGGCGCGCCTGAACGAGTTCGCGGTCGACCTTGCGAGCGATGGATCGGTTCATCGCGTCGACGAGGCGCGGCGACACCCTGCTGAGGTACCAGAACGCACGCACGTTCATCGGCTCGACGATAATGCCGCGGTTGCGGCCGACGCCCCTCAGAACTCGTCGGGCGAAGTGATCGGCGTCGCAGGGGTCAAAGCCCAGCACTGCGCCGTATTCACGGGCTGTCGCTGAAGCAGTGGGCATCGCAGGGAGGTCGCCGGCCGGCGGCCGGTCGAGAATAGGCGTGTCGACCGACCCCGGACAGACGACGCTGACATCGACGCCGTGCAACGACGCCTCCGCACGAAGTGCTGTCGAGAGCCCGACGACGGCGTGTTTCGTTGCCGAGTACGCCGTGACGAACGGAGCACCCACGAGACCGAGACCGCTGGCCGTGTTCACGATGTGCCCACGGCCCCGCGCGACCATTCCCGGGTAGGCGGCCAACACGCCGTTCACCACGCCCCGCACGTTCACGTCGATGATTCGATCCCAATGGGCGGCGGTGAACTCCTCGGTCGGGCCGCCCATGGAGATACCGGCGTTGTTGAACAAGTAGTCGACTGAACCGTCACGATCCACCACTTCGCCGACGAGCGCTCGGAACGCAGCAAGATCGCGCACATCGAGGGAGCGGCCGAAAACCGACTCCCTGCGGCATTCGCGGTTCAGCCGTTCCGCTTGCTGCCGTACGCCCTCTGCGTCGATGTCGCCCAGCGTCACGGTGGCCCCGAGGCCGACGAGTTGGCCCGCGAGCGCGAGGCCGATCCCGGAAGCACCGCCGGTGATCACGACGGATCGCTCGGCGAAGGAGCGGAGGCGCCGCATTGCCGAACAGTAGCCGCCTGTCGAAGGTCGACCCTCCGGCGGAATTCCCGATCGCCGGTCGAGAACCGCGTATCCGGGACCGTCCAGCTGGGTCTCGTCCAGATTGGAACCATCTCGCAGACCTTCGACGAAAGAGAACGCATGTCCATCACTTCCGACACCGCCGACGCGGCTGCCATGGCATCGCGGCTGGTCATCGCCATCCCGCGGCGTGCGGCCGGAGTCCCGCCGTTGAGAACGACCGTGGTACCGCGGCCAGGCCAAACCGGGTGTGACGATGCTTGAGCAGTACGTTGCAGCCGCAGGCACGATCCTGTCCGGAGCGATCCTCGTCCCCCAGATCGCTCGGCTGATCCGCCGCCGCCAGACCGCGGGGGTCGCGGTGACGTGGGCTGCGTTCGGGCTCGTGACGAACGTGTCCTGGGTCATCTACCTCGGAGTGCTCGATCTCTGGGTCGCCGCAATCGCTCCCGGATTCGCCGTAGTCACCTACGCGATCGTCCTGAGACTCGTCGCGCCGACGGGGCGCCACGCCTGGCTGGTCATTGCCGTGGGATACGGCGTCGTCCTCGCCGCAATCGGAATCATCGGCGGCATAGCCGACTTCGGCATCACGTTGGCGGTCGTTCCCGCAGTTCAACTGTCGCCGCAGTTGGTCGCCGTGTACCGGGAAGCGTGCCCGGCAGGAGTGTCACCGATCACCTGGATCATCAGCATCTGCGAAGCAGGAATCTGGAGCGTCTACGGGTTGATGATCGGCGATACCGCGCTGATCGGCTATGGAGTGGTCACGAGCGCCGGATCCGCGCTCGTGCTCGGCTGCTGGTGGACGTCGTTCGGCGCGTCGGCCTCACCAGTCGCTCTCGGCCTCGGTCAGGGCTCGATGATGTTGAACATCGACATGAACGTGTCGAGGTTGCCGAAGATCGCATCGACAGCTGCCACGTCGCCGACGACCTGAATGTCGCCTTCGTCGATCAGCGACGGGAAATCGGTCTCGCGTGCGACGACTCGGACGAGCGACTTCTTCGCCAATGTCAAGGTCGCGTCGGCGTCGGTCGGGCGCTGCGCCAACGCGTGGAGCGCCCGATTCGACAATCCGAGGGTCCACGACTCGCCGAGATCGGTGAACTCGAACGCGAGCGTCGACGACAGTCCGCCGACGTCTTCCGAGCGGAGGCGGAACGCCACCGAGTCGAAGAGTTGGTCGACGGTCATGGCGTCCATGTACCCCGACCTGGTCATCGGGCGCGACGGCAAACCGTCGTTGCGGAGTTCTTGGGCGCCCATCAAGAACGCGTTGCGGAACGTGGCCGACTCGCTCTGGAAGCCGATCTGCTCGAGCGCGTCGGCCTGGAGCTCTCGGGCCGCGAGATTCGTCGGGTCAGCGAACACCAGGTGGTTCACCAGCTCGACCACCCATCGGTAGTCGCCGTCGTCGAAGGAAGCCTTGGCCGATGCGAAGAGCGCATCGGGTCCACCGGCCACTTTCACGTACCGCTCCCCCACCTCGACCGGCGGCAGCTTCCACAGGTTCGCAGGGTTGCCGTCGTACCAACTCAAGTACCGCTGATAGACCGCCTTGACGTTGTGCGCGAGGTGGCCGTAGTAACCGGTCGTGTGTGCCTCGTTGCGATACTCGTCGGGCAGGACGAGCCGCTCGGCGATCTCGACGGCCGTCTCACCCTTCGCCGCGTGCCGCATCGTCTGGTCGTGCACCCAGCGGTACATGTCGCGCTGCATCGCCAGGAACTGACGGACGTCGTCGCCACCCCATCGCGGCCAGTGGTGCGAGGCGAACATGATGGTCGACTCGGCGCCGAACAGTGCGAGCGCCTCACCGATGTACTTCGACCAGTTCAGCGAATCACGCACCTGCGCACCGCGGATGGGCACGAGGTTGTGCATGTTGTGCGTGCAGTTCTCGGCCATGCACAGCCAGCCGCGGTCGGGGAAGAAGAAGTTCATCTCGGCGGGAGCCTCGGCGTTCGGCGTCATCTGGAACACGATGCGAATGCCGTCGACCACGAGCTCCTGCCCCGTGTGAGTGATGTCCTCGGTGGGCGCGACGAGACCGGGAGGGCTGATCGGCACGGCCTTACCGAGCCCACAGTCGACATGTTGGCGCGGACCGGCTGGGAGGAGCGCTCCGAACTGGTACAGCGCCCGGCGGGTCATGGCCATGCCTGCGATCACGTTCTCGGCGACGACCTCGTGCATGAAACCTTCGGGCGCGATGATCCGACAGCGGCCCGCCTCGACGTCGTCGACCGTGGTGACACCGAGCACGCCCCCGAAGTGGTCAGTATGCGAGTGCGTGTAGATCACGGCGGTCACCGGCCGCTCGCCCAGATGTTCGTTGGCGAGGTCGAGACACGCCCGCGCCGTGCCGGCCACCGTGAGCGGGTCGATGATGATCCACCCGCTGTCACCGGCGATGAACGTGACGTTCGAGATGTCGTACCCGCGGGCCTGCCAGATGCCGTCGTCGACCTCGAAGAGCCCGTGGATGTTGTTCAGCTGCGCCTGGCGCCAGAGGCTGGGATTCACGGTGTCGGGGTTCGCCGAGCCCTGCTCGATGAAGTTGTACTTGTTGCAGTCCCAACACGTACCCCACTCACCCTCGATCACGCCGGTGGCGTGCTGAGCGATCAACCCGCGGCTCGCGCGCTCGAAGTCGGCCGGGTCGAACTGTTTGTCGAGCGATTCGTTGGCGGATCGAGTGTGGGCGCTGGCATCCTTGGGAGCAGTGGGCACGTCGAACATTCTCACGCTTCCGGCGCCGGGCGGGCGAACTCGACGAGCTTGCGGACCGTGTTCAGGTTCCTGGCGGTACCGCTCGTACCGAGCTGCCGCTCGAAGACGTCGAGCGTCAGCTTCGACCGTGCGGATCCCTCTGGGTATGTGACGTAGACCTCGCTGCCATCGACGAACCACCGATCGGGGGCGTAGCGATGCGGGTCGAGGACGGCTGCCGCTCCCGGGCGCGGCGTCGCAGCAAGGAAGACGACGTGGAGAAGTTTCGGGTCGAACTGGCCGTCGTGCGGGTGACGGCGCGCGATCGCTGCCATCTCGTCGCTGGTTCGCATCACGACCGACACGCTGAGCCCGCCGTGACCCTTGATCGCGTCGCTGATCTCGTCCGACATCGCTTCCCGATCGTTTCGATGCGATGAGAACACGACGTTCCCGCTCTGGATGTAGGTGGCGACGTCGGCATGGCCGAGATCGCCGACGAGCCTGCGGAGGTCGGCCATCGCCAGCGTGTTCCTGCCACCGACGTTGATGCCTCGGAGCATCGCAACCCAGACCGTCATGTGAACACCTGCCGAAGCCGTTCCAGGCCCTGAGCGTAGAGATGGTCGGCGTCGGCGACGTGTGGTGGCGCCATTCCCAGCAGCTCGAGCATCACGTAGCCGTGGACCGTGGCCCACACGTGGAATGCCAGTTCGGTCAGCTCGGCTGCACTTCGATCGTCGTCGACCACTTTGGCGACCATGTCGACGAGCTGTTCGAAGGACTGCATCGCGCGCAGTGATGCCGTTTCGCTCGGTTCGAAGTCGGGAACCGCGCGCCCGAACATCACGAGATAGTGGGTCGGGTTGTCGAGCGCCCACCGGCGATACGACATCCCCGCAGAGAGCAGGTCGCCGGAGCGCTCGGCCTCCGCGAGCGCCTGATCGAACGAATCGAATCCCTGGACGAAGATGGCTTCGACCAGACCACCTTTGCCGCCGAAGTACGTGTACACGCCGGTGGTGGAACAACCCGACATCGTTGCGACGTTCCTGACGGTGAGTGCCGATGCACCGTCACTCCCCAGAATGTCGATCGCAGCAGCGAGGATCACGTCGCGCTGATCAGGCGTTGACTTGTGGGCGTGCATGTAACTAAGTTACACCGTAACTTAGTTACGGTTCGAGCAATCGAGAACGATCGAGGAGTCACGATGTCACAGACCATCGACAACACCGGCCAGTCCGAGACGACCACACACGATGGGCAGCCACAGGTGAACCGCTACGTCGCGGGCAACTACGCACCCGTGACCGAGGAGATCACGTCGTTCGATCTGCCGGTGATCGGCGAGCTCCCGACCGAACTGACCGGCCGTTACCTGCGCAACGGACCGAATCCGGCGCGGCCCGTCGATCACGACACCCATCACTGGTTCATGGGCGACGGCATGGTGCACGGCATCCGCCTCGACGGTGGACAGGCCTCCTGGTATCGCAACCGCTATGTCGGGTCGTCCGCGATGAGTGCCCTCCGCAACGAGCCCGACATCGCCGGCCCCAACTGGAATGACAATCCGACAGGCCCCAACACGAACGTCGGCGGCTTCGCGGGCACCACGTGGGCCATGGTCGAAGCAGGCGGGTGCCCGGTCGAACTCACCTACGAGCTCGAAACGGTCGCCCGCAACGATTTCAACGGCACGCTGCCGGGAGCGTTCACCGCCCACCCGAAGATCGACCCCGACACCGGTGAGATGCACGCCATGGTTTATGCCTGGGCCGAGTGGATGGATCACGTCCAGTACGTCGTGGTCGGCACCGACGCCATGGTGCGGCACACCGTCGACATTCCGCTGCCGGGTATGACCATGCTGCACGACATGTCGCTGACGCAGCGCTATGCCGTCGTGTACGACCAGCCATGCACCGTCGACCTCGATCTGGCGTTCGCCGGGCGGTTCCCGTTCCGGTGGAACCCCGACTACGGCAACCGCGTCGGCCTGCTCCCCCGCGAGGGCACGGCCGACGACATCGTCTGGATCGACGTCCCCAACGGGTATTCGTTCCACCCGATGAACGCCTACGACGCCGACGACGGCAGCGTGGTGATCGACCTGTGCATGTACGACGTGATGTTCGACGCCGACATCCTCGGGCCGTTCGGCGACGGAGCGAAGAGCCGGCTCGAGCGCTGGGTGTTGAACCCAGCCACGAGAACCGCGTCGATCACCGTGATCGACGGCTCGAACAACGAGTTTCCTCGTCATCGCGGCTCGCTCAGCACGAAGCCGTACCAGTACGGATACTGCGCCAAGGTCGACCCGGTCGTCGCGAACGGCTGGGCCACCGTCAAGCACGATCTACGCAGTGGCGAACGGTTCGAATTCGATCACGGTCCGGGGCGCGCGGCAGGCGAGCCGGTGTTCGTGGCGCGGCCCGGCAGCTCGGTCGAAGACGACGGTTGGCTGGTCACCTACGTGCACGACCTGAACACCGATTCAGCCGAGTTCGTGGTGGTGGACGCGCAAGATTTCTCGCGCACCGACTACGTCGCCCAGGTGAAGCTGCCGCAGCGGATTCCCTTCGGTTTCCACGGCAACTGGGTCAGCGATCGGTCGGTCCCGCCCGGCTGACCAATCGCCGAGTTTCACTCTCGACGCAGATCGCGCCGAAAACCGCGCTAGAAAGCTCGCAGCGGGCCTGTTCTGCGCTGCCGAGCGCACGGAGTGAAGATGTTTGGAATCAATCGGGCTCGCGCGTCGCTGTGCGTGGCCCTCTGCATGATCGGGTTGGCGTGTAGTTCGACCGGATCGACCGACGATGCCGCGACCGCATCGCTGCCTCTCGCAACCGTCGGCGCGCCCGACCCTGTTGACACAACGATCGAGGCACCCACCACGGAACCCGACGATCCGGCCGACAAGGTGACGCCGGCGCCGAGTACCACGATCGCCGATCCGATCGTTCCAGGTCCGGCGGAAGCGGTGCTGAGCGCCCACCGGTCCGAAGCCATCCAGCTCACCGACCCGCCCC
>JBBKWQ010000142.1:0-26536 GCA_037969115.1 Ilumatobacteraceae bacterium | reverse complement strand
GTCAGGTCATCGAGTTCGCCGCTGCCGCCGAGCCCGAGTCGCACGACGTTCATGCTGCGCGCTCGGCCATCTATGCGGCTCGGCGTCCGACGGAGACGTCGCTGATGTCCAAAGGCATCTACAAGTCTGCTCAGGCCGACTCTGAGTTGGTCGTCACCGGTGAAATCGCACCCGTGAAGCTCATCTACAACATCGGCGAGTAACCAGCCGGCACGGACGCGTCCTAGTCGTTGTCGATCTTGTCGATGAGCTTGTGGACGGAGTCAGCGAGACGTCCCTTGATCCCCTTCTCGTGGGACAGTTCTTCCAACCGAGCGTCGACGATGCCCAAACGGGCGCGTTCGGATTCGACGATCGAGATCTTGCCGTCTTCGTCGAGGTCGTAGGCGTCGAGTCGAGCCGCTTCTTCTTCATCTTCGGTCGCCGCGTCGTCGCTCTGGTCGTTCTCGTTCGCCATGCGCGAAGACTACCCGTCGTCCCCCGACGACTTCGCCCGGGAGACCGACTCGTACAATGCGACGGTCACCCCGGTGGCGAGCGGGCGGGAGCGATAGCAGTCGTGCGGTCGGGGCCCGGATCATGTCGTCGGCGCGGGAACGATGACCATCTCGTCGCGAAGTCGAATGCGGTCGTCGTAACCGCCAACGATCAGCAGGTCGCCGGACCCGAGCAGATTGATCGTTGCGAATGAACCTCGCTGAGCGGACTCGGCCACGACTCGGCTGGTGCCGTCGGTGAGGTCGAGGATCTCCGTACTTCGACCACCGCCGGCGATTGCCACGCGGCCATCGTCGAGCAGTACGGCGCCGCCCGGGAACTTGTACCTGGGCTCGAACATGTCCGGACCCGGCGCGAACGTGTTCGCGACAGGATCGAAGATCTCGGTCGAGCTCAGGAGGGTCTCGTCGTCGCTCGTCCCACCCATGACAAGGACGCGTCCGTCAGAGAGCGAGACACTGAAATGCTTGAGGCGCGGCGTCGACAAATCGCCGACGCGAGTCCATGCCTCGGTCCCGGGATCGAACGTTGCTGCGGCCGCCGTCGCCTGACCGGGGGTGACCTGGCCGCCGGTCACCAGCACTCGACCGTCTCCAAGCAAGACTGCGTCGAGCGCATCGGCCCCGTACGGTGCATCGGCCACGGCGCGAACCCCGCCCGTGGTCGGTTCGAACAACTCCGCCGACGCCGTGTAGCTCCGAGAGCCGATCCACCCACCAACCACCAACACGTCACCGTTGACCAAAGCGGCCGTAGCATGACCGCCGCGGGCCTGACCCAATGGCATCTGCACAGCAGTCGTCATCGACAGCGGATCGATCACATCGATCGAATCGAGCACACCGAGTCCTTCGCCGGGATACCCACCGATCAGCACCACACGGCCGTCGTCGAGCAGCGTCGCCGTGTGCGAGTCTCTCGGGACAGACATCGAAGGGCCAGCCACGATCGTCGCACCATCGTCACTCACGACGAACGTCGCATCGCTGGCTTCGCCGCACCCATCGGCGACGCAACCCCCAGCGACAAGAACCCCACCACCCCGCAACGTCGTCGCCGTGTGCGCAGCGCGGGCCCGCACCACCGACCACGCGACACCGAGTGGCGACGCCACCTCCACATCGTTGTCGGTCGAAACGGCCACACTCTCAGTCGTCGAACTCGCAGACCCGTCGTTCGTGGAAGAGCCAGTACTCGGCGGCGTCGACGAACAACCTGCGCCCAACGCAATCACGATGACCACGGCCCTCCGCATCGTCCAAGACTAGAACCACCAAGCACCGGGCTATCCAGCGGCGCGTTCTGTCCGGTCCGCGCTCGGAGAGCGCCGAGCAGCCTGCCCGATCCCGGATGGGTCCGAGGCCGTCAGGATCTCGCAAATACAGAGCACTGCAGTAGGGCCGCACTGTGCGGGTCGACTCGGCAAGAGGAACGGGTTTTCGCTCGTCGTTGTCGAGCGCTCTGAAGCAAATCTTCAGGCTGCGGGCTCGATGGTGAGGAGTTTGCGGTGGCGCTACCAGATCCATTCTGGCGGGAATCCGGTCCACAATGTCGAGCTGTCTGGTGGGTGTGTTGGTGTTCAGGTGGGCGGGGTGAGTGTGTCGGCGAGGTTGCGCGCGATGGTCGAGCGGCGTGCGAGCACTCGGCCGAGCTTGAGGGTGCCGCGTACGACGGTCCGGTTGGGTCCGCTGGGTGCGCCATCGGCTAGGTCGTTCCACAACAGCGCCCAAGGTGCGGCGATGAGTGTGCTGATTCCTGGTGCGGTGAGAGCCCGGCCGATGAGGGCGACGCGCTGCGGAGTGGCGCTGACGGCAGCGTGCACCGGCGCGGTGGCAGTGGCGAAGCGGCTGGGGCCGGCGGCAAGTTGTGCGTGGTAGAGGCGAGCAGGGGCAGCAGGGCTGGTGAGGATGGCGTGGGCGGCGGCTGCGGCGCTGGTCATGGCAGGGGCGATGCCTTCGCCTTGGAGGGGGTTGACGAGACCTGCGGCGTCGCCGACGAGGAGGACTCGGTCGCGAGCGGGGATGGTGCCGACCATGCCCATCTTGAGCCAGCCGCCGAGACGACGACGGTCCACGTCACCGGTGAGGATGTCGTGATGGCGCAGATGCGCACAGAATGCGTCGAATTGCGCGACGGCGCGCGACGCCGACCGTCGGTCGGCGCCAAGCCCGATACCGAGGCCCATGTTCGCCGTGGCGTCATCGTTCGGGAAGATCCAGCCGTAACCGGGGAAGCCGTGGCGGGGTGTCTGGTCCCACAGAGCGATGACCGGACGATCGAGATGTTGCGCGACGTAGCCGCGATACGCGAACCCCCACAGCACTGCTGGGCGGTGAATGAGCCCGGCACTGGCGGCGATGGTGCTGATGGCGCCGTCGGCGCCGATCACAACGTCGGCGTCGAGTCGGCGGCCGTCATCGAACTCGACCGACGATGGGCCGGCCAGGCCGGTCACCCGTGCGGTGACCGGCGTCGCTCCAGCGTCGATTGCCATGGCATGGAGCCAGGCGTCGAAGCGCTGTCGTGTGATGGCCAGCCCATGATCGGGATAGGTCTGTCCGGCTCGGGCCGGGAGTACAACGCGGCGACCGGTGGGCCCGAGCACGACCATTTCGCCGACCGGCCGGCCCGGCGGTGGTGTGAGGTCGAGTTCGCTCAGAAGGGCCAGCCCGCGGGGTCCGACGAGGTCGCCGCAGGCCTTGTCCCGCGGGAATGCCGCCGTGTCGACGAGCGCCACCCGAGCACCTGCGCGGGCCAGGATGAGGGCGGCGACACTGCCGCCGGGACCGCTACCAACCACGACGACGTCGTAGAGTGGTTTAGACACGGGGATCCTGGGGAATGAGCAGGTCTACAGCATGCCCCGATGGGAGGGGTTTCTATGCACGCTGGGGCAGTCCGGACTCCACCTACGAACATGGCGCGCCGGTTGTTCTCCGGTCTCCCCGCCCGCTACGACCGGCTGGCCGCGGTTCTTTCCATGGGCCAGGACGGTCGGTGGCGCTGCGAGATGGTTGACCACGTCGTCGCCGCCGATCCGCAGACGGTCCTCGACGTGGCCACCGGACCCGCGGGTGTCGCCCTGCAGGTGGCGGCACGAACGACCGCCCACATCACCGGGATCGACCTGAGCGACGAGATGCTCTTTATGGGCAGACACAACGTGCGCATTGCGGGAGCCGAGCACCGCATCAACCTCGTGCTGGGCCAAGGCGAGCGACTGCCATTCCCTGACGCCGCCTTCGACGCGCTCACGTTCACCTACTTACTGCGTTACGTCGCCGACCCCGCAGCCACCATCAGCGAACTCGCCCGGGTGGTACGCCCGGGTGGCACCATCGCCAACCTCGAATTCGCGGTGCCGGCAAACGTGTTCTGGCGATGGTTGTGGCGGCTGTACACGCGGGTTGTGCTGCCGTTGGGCGGCGCCGTGTTCGGCGGACGCGCCTGGTTCGACGTCGGCCGGTTTCTCGGCCCGAACATCGAAGACCACTACCGACGGTTCCCTCTGGCTGACCACCTCGAGGCGTGGCGCCTAGCCGGCATCACCGACGTCACCGTCCGGTCCATGAGTCTTGGCGGCGGGTTGGTCATGTGGGGCACGCGTGCTGCCAGCGCCACTCGCGTCCAACAAGTCATGCCAGGTGCGCCACAGTGAGTACCACGCCACGGTCGCTGCCGCCGGCGTTCTACGCCCCCCGATCCCCACGCGGCGCTCGCCGCCGGGCGTGGGCCGACTGGTGGGTGGTTCTCCACCCGCCATACACGCTGTGGCACCTCGCGTACGTCGTGATCGGCGCGACCATCGCCCCCCGATTCGACGAAGGCACACTCACCGCTACCGTCATAGCGTTCTTCCTCGCGGTCGGTGTCTGCGCGCACGCCCTCGACGAACTCCACGGCCGACCACTACGCACCCACATCGCCGCCTGGCAGCTCATCACGGTCGCCGCACTGGCGCTCAGCGGAGCCGTGGCGCTCGGCATCGTCGGCATCACCCGGGTCGGAGTAGGTCTGGCCGCGTTCATCGCGATCGGTGTCGTGCTCACCTGCGGTTACAACCTTGAACTGCTCGGTGGCCGCCTCCACAACGACGTCACATTCGCGTTCGCGTGGGGCGCATTCCCCGTGCTCACCGCCTACTACGCACAATCCCGGACACTGGGGGCTCCCGCGGTACTCGCCGCCGGAGGCTGCTATCTGTTGTCCAACGCCCAACGCTCACTGAGCACGCGAGCCCGCCAGCTACGCCGTCGTGTCGCCACGGTCCGAGGCGAAGTCGTGTACCACAACGGCCATTCCGAACCATTGACGACCACCCTGATGCTCGCACCCCTCGAAGCAGCGCTCAAAGCCATGGCATGGGGCGTTGTCGCTCTCGCCACCGCACTTGTCGTGTTCCGGCTCCAAGCCCGATAGCCCCCGCCAGCGCCAGCTGCGGCCCTCGCCCTGGGGAACGACGACACCGGTGCGCGTCGATGGTCCACCGAGCAACGTGTAAGGACCCGCGATGTCGCAGGGAATGGCCTCAATGCTGCGACGGCGACGCGTTCGGTGATGATCACCGGGTCGTCGTAGCGGACGACCTCGGCGGTGTGGACGGTGGTGGTTTCGGTGGTCTCGGCCATGGTGGCCTGCCACCCATGCTCGCGCCGATCCCGAGCACGGCTGGCAGGCGCGATTATCGGGTGCCACGAGTCGGGCCGATATCGCACGGATGGCCCGATCGGTAGGGCGGGATTCTGCGGACTGTTATCGAGCTTGGTTTCAGGTGGTCAGTGCAACAGGACGTGGCCCGTCAGTTCGTGGGTGGTGTGAGTTCGATGTTGCCGGTGGTTTGGAGAACGAAGTCGCCACCGTCGACGACGGAGATTCGAGCAACGATCGGTTCGGTTCGGCCGGTGATGTCTCCGAGCGTTTGCCCATTCAGGCCGCCGGGGTAGGCGCTGGTCGCCCCTCGGATCCGTCCGTCGACTTCGGTTTGAGTCCCGCGGCGTGGTGGGTTTTCGGGGTCCGCCGTGAGATGAGCCATCGGCGTGATTCTTGGTGTGTTCCTGTAAGAACCCACCAAAGGAGAACACACCGATGGCTCTTGATGAGTCTGCCCTGCCCGAACTTCTCGACGCGTTACGCGCTGGTGATGGCATCGATCTGATCCGCGACGCGGTGCGTCTCGTGATGCAAGAGCTGATCGAGCTCGAAGCCGGGTGCATTTCGCCCGCAACGTCCTCGCCCGGGTCCCCAAAGGCCATCAAGATGTCGTGGCTGCAGCGTTGCGCACCGTGTTCGTGCACCCCAACCCGACAGAGATCTCCGCGGCATGGGACCGCACCGCGGACATGTTCGCCGCCCAGTTCCCGAAGGTGACTGAGCTGATGAATGACGCCAAGGGCGACGTGCTCGCATTCAGCGCGTTCCCGTCGGATCATTGGCGCAAGATCTGGTCGAACAACCCGCTCGAGCGGTTGAACAAACAGATCAAACGACGCACCAACGTCGTGCAGATCTTCCCGAACAACGCCGCCATCATCCGACTCGTCGCTGCCGTCCTCGCCGAGCAACACGACGACTGGGCAACCCACCGCCACTACCTCTCGGAGACGTCGATGGCTAAGCTCTACACCGGGCGCGATACTGACATCGCGCCCGGCGACGGCATCATCGCCATCACCTGACGCCACCAGGAATCACAACACCGATTCCCACCACCCCACGGGGCACGACCGGAGCGTGCAGGGTCTAGTCGTGTCGACCTGACCGGCAGGCGCAGGCTCGATCATCTGCGCCCTTGGTGTTGCTCAGGCGGGGTCCGTCGAGATTCAGACAACCTCGCTGAACCCGACCCGTCGCCGCCAGCGCGACGCCAGCGGTGGAGCCGCGGGGTCTGTCATGGCGTAGTGCCCGGTCGGCGCTTGGAACCGTGACATGATTCGAACGTGTGTGGAACCGTTGATGCCGTGGCGCACGGTACGGCACGTCGATCCGAAACGAAGGGGCGTGGGAATGAGTTCCCGAACATTGCTGTCAAACAGTGATGGCGCCGACGAGTCGGGGGACCTAACCACTTGGTGCTCACGCGAGATCCGAGACAGCGAGTTGCTGTGGATCGATGTGCAGGCCCCCACGGACGACGACCGCTGCCTCCTCGCGTCGGCTCTGTCGCTCGGGGACGGAACGCTCGAGGCCCTGAGTGGCGGCGACGCCACCCCGGACGCACACGTACTCGACGACGGGATCCTGGTCACCGTCCAAATGCCTCGCGAGGACGTAACCGAGTCACCGTACGTACTCCACATCCTGATCGGTCAACGATGGGTCGTCACCTGGCATCCAGTTCCGATCGCGTTACTCGATGAGCACCATGAACGCATCCAGGATGAGCGCGAGGTCGGCCGCCTGACGCCGACATTGGTCCTTTTAGCAATGCTCGACTGGCACCTCGACACCTTCTTCACCGCAGCCGAGCGGCTCGAGCACGACGTCGACGAACTGGACGAGGTGGCGCTTCGCGGTGACGATGACGACGTGTTGGCACGGCTCGTCGAGATGCGACAACGGATCGCTCGCGTGCGACGGCTGCTCAGCCTCCATCGAGACATGTACGCCGAGGTCGGTCGACCGGATTTCATTCCAGAGATCGAGCCGCGAGAAGCCGAAGCGCTCGCCGCACTCACCCACCGTCTCGAACGGGCGACCGAGGCCGTCGCTCATGCACGCGAAATGCTGATCGGCACCTTCGACGTGCACATGACGCGCACCGCCCAACGCACGAACGACGTCATGCGTCTGCTGACATGGGTATCTGTCACGCTGCTGCCAGCGGCGGTTCTCGCGGGCGTCATGGGCATGAACTTCCAAGTCGGCCTCTTCGAGGACCCAAGAATGTTCTGGGTCGTGATCGCCGTGATGGTTCTGGTCGCGCTCACAACGCTCGTCGTCGCTCGGCGGCGCAACTGGCTCTAGTGTCCGACTTCATCACGGGACCGCTCCTTCGAGTTGATCACCCGTCGTCGCAACGGTGCCCGGTGCAGCCGAGCCAGTACGGTAAAGAAACGCCGCTACCCGACGATAATCGCCGCCGGAAACGTCAGTGCGTGCGCCGCACTGCCGGCGATATGTGGGAGGTCGCAGCCGGAATTGGCCACTGCATATTCCCGCCAGGAGAGCGGCAGTACATTTGCCGTTCAGGCGCCGTCACCTGTCTGAAACCCAAAACCCGACGGGAACGACGAACGAACACGGGAAGGGCTCTCAGACCTCGGAGAGCAGCGAGAGCTGACCCGACGAGCGACGAGCCGACGACGAACGGACAGCCGACCGAACACCGGAGGGCTGCCAGGTGCACGCGACCGACATGCAAGCGACGGGAACAGCGAGGCGATACGAGCCAGCCTCGAAGACACCAGACTCCGAGCGCGCCTAGACCGCGACGACGACACCGAGATCGCGAAGATGACACACAGCGCGAGCGACCGTGTCCTTCGCCAAACCGAGCGACGCGGCGAGCGAACGGATGACACCCGCGCGACATGAACGCCATCGCCCCTCGAGCGCTGCATCATCTCTTCCAGCACAACCCATGCAGTCGAGCCGACGTACCCGCGTAACTCGTGCGTCTTCGGACCGAGGACGATCGTGCGGCGGGTCAGGTCAGCGGGCAACGGAGGCTCCGTCGACGGGTGCCTCCGCATCGCACAGTCGCACGACCCGGCCGGTCGTCACGAGCTCGCTCAGCGCCCAACGCGGAACCCGGTAACACTTCTCACTGAACCGGATCACCGGAAGCCCCGACGTACCGCCCGAATTCAGATACTCCTGAGCGAGTGAGTAGCCGAGAGGCCGGCCGATGCGCAAGACCTTGATGGCCTAGTTTCGGAAACGGCGTTCTCGCGACAATTCGTGGAGCACGGGGCCGATCGGCCGTATCTCACGCGGACGTGACGCGGACCTGGGAATGTAGGCGGCCCCCTCGCGGAGGCCTCTCATCGTGTCTACCAGGTGGTTTCTGGTGGGGCTAACAAGAATCGAACTTGTGACCTCATCCTTATCAGGGATGCGCTCTAACCGACTGAGCTATAGCCCCGGCAAGGATGCGAGGCTATCGCTGCGTTGGGGCATTCCTCAACCTGGTAGACGACCGCGCTCTTCATGATCGACGTCGTCGTCATCGTCGACACTCCAGCCCTCGTTCGAAAGATCGAGATCAGGCGATGCGTCGCCGCCATCGAAATCGGTACTCGCAGCCGTTGGCGCGGCAGCATCCGGGTCGTCGTCGTCGATGCTCCATGCTTCGGCACCCATCGATGCGCCCGCGTCGTCGCCGAGAGCTGGGCGGCGGACCACATATCGGCGACTCGACGTGGCCGCTCGCTCGATCACCTCTTCTTCGAGCACCGTCATGCGAACGCCGCCGACGATGTCGCTGACCAAGTTGAACAACGTGACGAAGAGCACCGCTGCGCCGGTCAGGCCGACCGCAGCGAACAACCCGATGACCCATGCGCTGTCGAAGATCTCGTCACCGTGCAATTCGAACGTCTCCCACCCGAACTGGGTGAACCAACGCTCGACGTTCGCGATCGTTCCTGTTGTCTCGGCCACCTGCCACAACAGCACCCCGGCAGTGAGCAACACCACGTACGTGACCGCACTGAAGATCGCACCGACCTTGAACGTGCTCCATGGATCGATGTGGCGAAGGACCCGACTGACCTTGCGCACACGCGGGCGACGGCCGGCCGGCCGGAGTGCGGCGCTGTGCGTGACCGGAAGATCGACCGAGCCCCAACCGGCTGACGGGACGTCGGCGATGGGCTCTCGCTGGGCAACGGGAACAGACGGCGGGTTGGCAGGACGGGGCACATTCGGGACCGACGGTGGAATCGTCGGCTCGCTCCGCGCTTCGTAGGGGATCACTTCCATCACCCCCGGCTGCAAGACAGCGCGCGGTGCCGACTCCAGTTCGTCTGCGTCGACCATGATCGTGGGGAGCGGTTCGGCGCCCTGCGCCGGCGCGTCTGCGCCGTTCGACTCCGAGGTCGGCAGATCTGACGTCGCCGGCACGATGTCCGGGATCTTGAATTCTGGCGTCTCGACCTCGGGGTCGCTGGAGCTCACCTCATTGAGTGTAGGCAACGGTCAGGGTGCGTCAGTGGCGCGTGCCGATGAAGTGGTCCCGCGGACCCGCACGACCACTTCGACATCGCGACCGATTCTGACGACCGAGACCAGTTCTGCCCCGTTGGCCCGAGCCACCGCCGTGGCGGATGCCGCGCCACCGTGTACGGCTGCCAACGCCGCCGCGTCAGCGGCCGTGCGCGCCTGCGCGTGGACCCGTATCTCTTCACTCAGCGACACGAGACCGGTCACCGTGATGACACACAGTGCTACGGCCACGAAGAGCACCAAGACTGCCTGACCGCGGTCGCGGTCAATGCGTCGACCCCGCTCCCGTTTCAACATCACTGCACCACCTCGAGTTCGACTTCGGGGCAGACGTCGCTGCAAGTGGCGGCCACGGCCGCCAAACGAAAACGGATCGGTGGGTTATTCGTCGTCGTCGGCAGCCAGGATCGGCGCGACCGATGCGACCGTCTGGCCGTCGTCGAGGTTCATGACGCGCACGCCGGTGGCGTCGCGCCCCTGCGAAGAGATCTGGCGGACCTCCATCCGAATCGTGATACCACCGGACGACACGGCGACGATCTCGTCGTCGAGACCGACCATGAACGCCGCGACGACCTCACCCTTCTTGCCGGTGAGCTTGATTCCACGAACACCCTGACCACCGCGACCCTGAGGGTTGAACCGGTCGAGCTGGGTTCGCTTCCCGTATCCCGCTTCGGTCATCACGAGGATCGCAGTGTCGTCGCGGGCAACGTCACACGACACCACACTGTCGTGTGAGTTCTTGAGCTTCATGCCGCGGACACCGCCCGCGGTGCGACCCATCGGTCGTACATCGCCTTCGTGGAAACGAATCGTCATACCGCCGCGGCTGACCATGAGGATGTCGTCACTGCCACTGGTCTCGATGACCTTGACCAGCTCGTCGCCATCCTTCAGGTTGATGGCGATCAGACCGTCACGTCGGCTGGAGTCGTACGCATCGAAGACGGTCTTCTTGACGGTTCCCTTCTTCGTGGCGAAGAACAAGAATCGCTCGCCGGCGAAGTCGCGCGTGTCGATGATGGCCTGAATACTCTCGTTGGGCTGCAACGGCAACAGGTTGACGATCGGCATGCCCTTCGCTGTGCGTTCGCGTTCGGGAATTTCGAGCGCGCGCAGGCGGTAGACCTTGCCTCGGTTCGAGAAGAACAACAGGTGCGCGTGTGCCGTGGTGAAGATGACGTGGCGCACGATGTCGTCGGACTTCAACTTGCCACCGCTCACCCCGCGGCCGCCGCGGCCCTGCGTCTTGAATGACCCGGCCGGAACAGCTTTCACGTACTGGGCTTCGGTCATGACCACGACGAGTTCCTTGTCGTCGACCAGATCCTCGATCGACATCTCGCCGTCGTCGTAGGTGATCTCGCAGACGCGCGGTGACGCGAACTCTTCGCGAATGGCGAGCATTTCGTCTTTGATGACCGTGCGGAGCACAACGTCGTCGCCGAGGATCGCCTCGAGTTCGGTGATGCGGCCACGAACATCTTCCAGCTCGCTCTGCAGGTCGATCCTGGACAGCCGGGTGAGCTGACGGAGCTGCATGTCGAGGATGTCGATCGCCTGCGGCTCACTGAATTCGAACGGGTCGGACATCAGGCCGGCTTTCGCAGCCGCCGCGTCGTCGCTCGCCCTGATCAGCGCAATGATCTCGTCGATGACGTCGAGCGCCTTGATACGACCTTCGAGAATGTGCTCGCGCCGTCGGGCTTTGTCGAGCCTGAACTGCGACCGCCGAGTGATCACCTCGATCTGGTGCGACACATAGCCGACGAGTGCGTCACGCAGGGTGAGCGTGCGCGGCACGCCGTTGGCCAACGCAACCATGTTGATCGAGAACGTGCCCTGCAACTGCGTCATCTTGTAGAGCTTGTTGAGCACGACGTTGGCGTTGGCGTCACGCTTGAGCGTGATGATCAGGTTGGTTTTGCCGCCGGACGAGCCGTCGTTGACATCGGCGATGCCGTCGAGGTCGCCGTTGTCGACCAGTTCGGTGATGCGACCGGCGATGGACGAGACACTCGTCTGGTACGGCAACTCGGTGACGATGATTTCGTAGCGGCCGTTCTTGCCTTCTTCGATGGTCGCCTTGGCCCTCATCTTCACGCTGCCGCGGCCGGTTCGGTAGGCATCCATGATGCCGGAGCGACCGAGGATGAACGCTCCTGTCGGGAAGTCGGGGCCCTTCACGAACTCCATGAGATCGTCGGAAGTCGCGTCGCCGTTGTCGATCAGGTGGATGGTGGCGTCGATGACCTCGCCGAGGTTGTGCGGTGGGATGTTGGTGGCCATGCCGACGGCGATGCCTTGGCTGCCGTTGACCAACAGGTTCGGGAACCGTGCCGGGAGCACCTCGGGCTGTTCGGTGCTGCCGTCGTAGTTGGGAATCATGTTGACGGTGTCTTCGTCGATGTCGGCGAGGAGCTGCATCGCCAACGGATGCAGGCGACACTCGGTGTATCGAGAAGCCGCCGGGCCGAAATCGGGCGAGCCGTAGTTGCCGTGGAAGCTGATCAGTGGATGGCGGAGCGAAAACGGCTGAGCCATGCGAACCAACGCGTCGTAGATCGCGCTGTCGCCGTGCGGGTGGAAGCGGGCCATGGTGTCGCCGGAAACGCGGGCGCACTTCACGAACGGTCGGTCGGGGCGGAAACCCTGCGTCTCCATGTCCCAGATGATGCGGCGGTGAACGGGCTTCAGGCCGTCGCGGACGTCGGGCAGCGCACGCGACATGATGACTGACATCGCGTAGTCGAGGAACGAGTTCTCCATCTCGTCCTGCAGCGAGATCGGCTGGATCGGGCCGTCGCCTTCGGGGCCGTCACCGTCGTCGGTGATGGGCGGATCGATGGGGGGAGTGGTGTCAGACATCAGAAGTCCAGGTTCCTCACGTCACGGGCGTTGGTGGTGATGAAGGCTCGACGGGACGCCACGTCGTCGCCCATGAGCACACTCATGATCATGTCGGCCTCGGCGGCCTCGTCGACGGTGACCTGCAGCAGTGTTCGCGTGTTGGGATCCATCGTGGTGGAGCGGAGCTCCTCCCAGTCCATTTCGCCGAGACCCTTCAGCCGGGCGAATTCCTTCTTGTGGTTCGGTCGCTCGGCCAGGAATCGCGCTTTTTCGATGTCGTCTTTCAGGTACATCTTCTCCTTGCCGATCTCGGTCGAGTACAGCGGGGGCTGAGCGATGTACACGTAGCCCGCCTCGACCATTTCGCGCATCTGCCTGAAGAAGAACGTGAGGAGCAGCGTGCGGATGTGACTGCCGTCGACGTCGGCGTCGCACAACGCGATCACCTTGTGATACCGGGCCTTGGTCACGTCGTATTCTTCGCCGACGCCGGCGCCGATGGCGGTGATGAGCGCCTGCACCTCGTTGTTCTTGAGCATCTTGTCGACGCGTGCCCGCTCGACGTTCAAGATCTTGCCCCGGATGGGAAGAATCGCCTGCGTGCGAGGGTCGCGCGCATCGAGCGCCGTGCCGCCGGCAGAGTCGCCCTCGACGATGAACAACTCCGACTCGTCAGCATTGCGCGAGCTGCAGTCTTTCAACTTGTCGGGCATGCCGGCACCCGACAACGCCGTCTTGCGTCGAACGGTCTCGCGCGCCTTCTTGGCGGCCAGTCGGGCCTGCGACGCCGAGATCGCCTTCTTCACGACTTTGTTGGCCTCGGTCGGGTTCTCCTCCAACCACTCGGCCATCCGCTCGTTGGTGGCCTTCTGCACGAACGAGCGCATCGGGACGTTGCCGAGTTTGGCCTTGGTCTGGCCTTCGAACTGGGGCTCGGGCAACTTCACCGAGATGATGGCCGTGATGCCCTCGCGAATGTCTTCACCCGCGAGGTTGTCGTCTTTCTCCTTCAACAAGTTCTTCGCACGCGCATACTTGTTGACGACCGAGGTGAGTGCCGAGCGGAACCCCTCGACGTGCATGCCACCCTCGATGGTGGAGATGCCGTTGGCGTAGCCGTGGATGCCCTCGTGGTAGCCGGTGTTCCACTGGATCGCGATGTCGAGCATCTGGCCGTCGGGATCTTCGTCCTCGTACTGACAGACCTTGGCGAACAGCGGATCTTTCGAGGCGTTGAGGTGCTTGACGAAGTCGACGACTCCGCCCTTGTACTGATACGTGATCTCCTGCTCGCGGCCCTCGCGCGTGTCGACGAAGTTGATCTCGAGACCCTTGTTGAGGAACGCCATGATCTGGAGACGTTCGACGACGGTGCGGGTGACGAACTCGGTGCCCTCGGCCTGGAACACGCCGACGTCGGGCCAGAACGTGACCGAGGTTCCGGACGTGCGTCCGCGCTTCGGGGTTTCGCCGGTCACGGCCATCTTCCCTTGCGGCCTGCCGCCCTTGGCGTACTCCTGGAAGTAGCGTTTCCCGTCACGGTCGATCTCGATGGTGAGACGCTCGGACAGCGCGTTGACCACGCTGACGCCCACGCCGTGCAGACCGCCGGAGACTTTGTAACCCCCGCCGCCGAACTTGCCGCCGGCATGCAGCACCGTAAGCACCACTTCGGCCGCGCTCTTGCCCCTGTGCGGGCCGGTCGGGTAAGGATCGACCGGGACGCCGCGCCCGTTGTCTTCGACGCGGCAGCCGCCGTCAGCGAGGAGCGTCACCCTGATCTTGGTGGCGAACCCGGCCATCGCTTCGTCGACCGCGTTGTCGACGACCTCCCAGATCAGGTGATGCAGACCCGCCAGACCCGTGGAGCCGATGTACATGCCCGGCCGCTTGCGGACCGGATCGAGGCCCTCCAGGACCTGGATGTCTTTGGCGCCGTACGACGGCACCAACGGGTTCGACGGGTTCGACTTCGCAGCTGTTGAGGTGTCAGTGGACACGCAATACCTCGATCATTTTCGGTCGTTCGAACGTGAACGTTCGACAGCCAGTTACCGGCTCAGATTCCCCGGCCACAGCGTGGTCGGGACACGAGCCGAACAGGCTCGGACTGGGGCAAGAACTGCCGAAGTTTCAACGGTGTCATCCTACCAGCAGGGGTGTCACAAAGTGGGGACTCGGTCCGGTCTCTTCGCGCACGCAAACCCATGTATTCCGGGGCTCCGACGCCCCACGACCGCCACCGACCGACATCGGCGCCGACACGCCGAACAGTGCCGCACGGGCGCCGGCGTTGTACGGTGATCGAGTCATGACCGAAGTGCTGAATGGCGGTTGGCTTCGGGTCGTCGGATACTTCGTAGCTGCGGCGGCAGCACTCTGGGCGGCCAGGCGAGATCGCGACGACATCGCCGACCGCGGCGCCGTTCGATGGCCGATGTTCTGGTACCTCAGTGCGGGCCTCCTCGCCTCGATGGCGATCGCCCGCGGTGGCCATATCGGCGACCTGATCTCGTCACTCGGTCGCTCGGTCGCCGAGGAGGGCGGATGGTACGAAGCCCGACGAACGGCCCAGACGGTCGTGGTCGTGGCCGTCACCTCGACGTGGTTCGTCACGATCTCACTGGCGTTCTGGCGGGTACCCGAGCGTCGGCGTCGCTACCTTCCCGCTGCTCTCGTGCTGTTCTCCCTCGTCTGCTTCGGCGCAGTCCGAATCGTGTCGCTCCATCAAATCGACACCGTGCTGTACCGCCGCGACATCGCCGGCGTGCGCATCGTCTCGATCATCGAGCTGTTCGGACTGGCGTCGGCAGTGCTCGCGATGTTCTGGTACCCCTTCATTCGTGACCGGCAGACCGAGCTGATCGACGCCTGAACCCCGCCGAACGACGTTCACATGCCGAGTGCGGCTTTGACGGCGGCCGCGATTCGCCCGCCCTCTGCCGTCGCCCCGGCTCGATCGCGGACGGCCTTGATGACCTGACCCATCGCCTTGGGCCCATCGGATCCGGCAGCCGCGGCGCGCGCTGTCTCCTCGGCGACCAGCTGGGCGAGTTCGTCGTCGCCCATCGCGGCGGGGAGATACCGCTCGATGATGTCCAGTTCGGTCTGTTCCTTGGCGGCCGATTCCGCCCGGCCGGCGTCGTCGTAGACCTTGGCCGCCTCGGCGCGTTTCTTTGCCTCGGCTCGCAACACGTCGAGCGTCTGCTCGTCGGTGAGCTCGATCGCCTCGGTGCCTGCCACCTCCGCATTGCCGATGGCCGCCCGAAGCATGCGCAGCGTCGACGTCGTCACGGCGTCACGAGCTTTCATGGCAGCGGTGAGATCGGACTGGATCTGGGCCTTCAACGACATCGTCCCATCCTCGCGTAACCGACCATCCGGAGATGGATCCGAATCCGGGTGCGCCGTCGATGTGGGCCCGATCGGGTCGCGCGACTGCGCAAAGGCCCCGCGAACGCCGCCGTGTCAACCGATCGGCAAGATCATGAGGATTCCTTGCATCAGCCGACGGTGAAGCTGATCCGATAGATCTGACATGACGGCGAAGACTTCCGATATGGCCCCTCCCCTGCTGGCCGACATGCCCCGCCTGCCCGACGGTGCCGGCACGCAAGTCCTGGTGGACTCCGCACCCGAACTCTCGGGACCATCGGTCGCGACCGAATCCGACCAGTCTGTGTTCGACCCCAGCACGCCGAGCCCACCCACCGTGCCCGACCTGACACTCCCGACGCTGCCCGATGCGCCAGCCGTGATCGTCCCGTCGATTCCAGCCAACGATGCGCCGACCAGCGCGTCGGTCGACCGCCAGGTCGACCTCGCACCCACGCGCAAATCGAAAGCTGGATACGGCGAGCTCCCGACGTCCGACGGTCCGTCGGAGGCCACCCTCGCCGCTCGCGCCAAACGCGAGGCGGCCAAGAAACGCGCAAAGCGCAACAAGCTCATCGCGGTGGTCATTACCATCGCAGTTGCAGCACTCGCCGGTCCTCCCCTGGTCGGTTGGGTGCAAGAGGGACTGAACGACGCCGGCAGTACCAAGACCGACGAGAGCCCGGTCGACGAATCACCGGTGAATGACGCACCGGTCGGCGACTCACCGGTCGGCGACCTCATCGACGACGCCAACGAAGTCGTTGGCGGAGGCGCCACCGTCGACGACCAGCCGGAGTCACCGACCGCGCCCGACGACGCGGAAACCGGCACGAACACCGACACAGACGGCTGAGCAGACCTATCGGCGACGACCTCGCACGCGCACATCGATCCGGTCGACCGCAACCCCGACCACCGAGTCGAGGCGCTCGCGGATCGTGTCGGTCATGAACGCCAGTTGCGTGGCCCACGCCGGATCATCGACCTCGACGAGCAGCACCCCGCCGTCGAGCTTGCACGGCGTGACGTGGTCGGCGACCTGCGGACCGACGACCTCGGCCCAACGCCCGAAGACACCGCTCACCGCTTGTCGGCCGGGTCCCCGCAACGAACGCATCACCGAGTCGAGCGACTCGCCGATCGAGATGGGTTCGCGGTCGGTCACGTCATGCAGTGTGCCACGCCCGAGTCGGATGGTCACACGCCGGCTGGTGGTTGATCGACCGCGCCAGCCGATCGGCCGACAACACCCTCGACGCCATCAGCCTCGTCGTTCGCGACGACGCACCCGCCGACGATTCGCAACACACGTTCAGGACTCGCTGCCGCCGGGAGCGGCGACGCCGTCGTGATGATCACCTGACCCGGGGGCAGGTGCTCGAGCAAGGCCGCTGCCCGAAGCGGGTCGAGCTCGGACAACACGTCGTCGAGCACCAGGAGCGGACTGGACCCGGTTCGTTCAGCGACGAGACGATGCGCCGCGAGGCGCATGGCGAGCGCCAGCGTGCGCTGCTCACCCTGTGACGCGTGCGTGCGCGCCGACATCCCGTTGATCGACAGCTCGATCTCGTCTCGGTGTGGTCCGACCGTGGACACGCCGCGACGGATGTCGATCTTCCGGGCAGTTTCGAGCGCCGCCCGCAACCCGGCGCGCCGCCACTCGGGTTCGTACGCGAGCGCTACTGGTGTGGCGACTCCGGCGAGCTGTTCGTACGCCTCGAGCACCATCGGCTGGGTGCGAGCGATCAGCGTCGCCCTGGCGTACCCGAGTTGCTCGCCGACATCGGCCAACTTGGCATCCCAGACGTCGAGCGTCATCGCCACATCGTCGCTCAACACACCGCCGGCCTGTTTCAACAGCGTGTTGCGTTGCCTGACGATCCGGTCGAGTTCGAGGCGGATCGAGTCGTACTTGGTCGCCAGTGCCACGAGCGTGTCGTCCATGAATCGACGGCGTTGGGAAGGCCCGTCTTTCACGATCACCAGGTCGTCGGGTGAGAAGACCGTGACCCGCATGACGCCCAACAGGTCGCGTGTGCGGCCGAGTTTCTGGCGGTTCACCTGCACGCGGTTGCGGCCCACGACGGGGAGCTCGGCCTCGACCAGAACCTCTCGACCATCGTCCTCGCGAATCGTCGCACGAATGACGGCGGCGTCGGCGCCCTTGCGGATGAGTGCGTCGCCGGGAGCGCCGCGGAAGCTCGCCAACGTCGCGAGGAACGCGAGCGACTCGGCGAGGTTGGTCTTGCCCTGCCCGTTCTGACCGAGCACCGCGGTGACACCGGTGGTGAGGTCGAACGCGGCCGATGCGTAGTTTCGGAAGTCGGTGAGTTCGATCCGTTCGACGATCACGCCGCGACTTCGCTCGGCCGCGCCGAGCCGTGACGCCGCCGAACTGGGTTCACGGCACTCGTACGGGCATGAGCAGGTAGAGGTAGTCGTCGTGGCCGACACCGCGGAGCACCGCAGGCTTCATGGGGTCCATCGTCGACAACGTGACCTCGTCGCCTTCAACCGCTTCGACGCCCGACGCGAGATATTCGGGGTTGAACGCCACGGTCATCTCGGCTCCGTCGTAGGTTGCGTCGATCTCTTCCGCGGCGTTGCCGACGTCTTGGGTGATTGCCGTGAGCTGGAGCACGTCGGCGCCCAGCGTCATGCGCACCGGCGTGGAGTCTTGCGCCAAGATCTTGACGCGGCGCAGCGCCTCCATCAGCGCGTCACGACCGACCGTGAGCGTATTCGGGTACGACGACGGCAACAGGTTGCGGTAGTTCGGGTACTCGCCCTCGATGAGGCGCGTGGTGAGGCGCGTGGTGCCCGATTCGAACACCGCGTCGCGAGTGCCCAGTCGCACGGTGAGTTCATCGTCGTTGCCGAGGAGTCGTTGCAGTTCGTTGAGTGCACGACCCGGCACCAGCACGCGCTGACCCGACGCCAACATGGAACCCTGCGGGAGATCACGCACCGCGAGCCGATACGAATCAGTGGCGACCATCTTCACGCCGTCGTCGTCGGATGCGATGAGCACACCGGTCAACACCGCACGGGCATCGTCGGTGCTGGCCGCCCGCACCACCTGTCGCAGCGCCTCTGCAACCTGTGCGCTCTGCAACGTGACGGGTTCGGCCTCGGGCTCGACCTGTGTCGGATAGTCGGTCAACGACAGCGGGCGAACCGAGAACTGCGAGCGACCCGCGCTGATGCTCATCTCGTCGTCGTCGACGGTGACCTCGACGGAGCCGGCCGGCAGGGCTTTGACGATCTCGGACACGAGACGACCCGGCACCACCGCCGAACCGTTGCGCTCGCTGCCGACAGGCACCGACAACCTGATCGTCAGTTCCAGATCGGTACCCGTGACGGTGAGATCACCGTCGAGTACGTCGAGGCGGATACCCGACAACACCGGCAACGTGCCGGTGCGGTTGGTAGCGGCTCGACTTGCAGTGCTGAGTGCTTCCGCAAGTATCTCTCGTTCGCAACGAAACTTCACAGTGCCGAACTTCTCCCTGAAGAGTGATGAATCAATTGAGTAATAACAGTAGGAGCTGTGAATTGGGGACAACTCGATGTTTCTCCAGCGTAGAGGGTCTGTCGCCCTCCACACCGCTGTCCCCATGATCCCCAGCTCGAAGATCACACGTTTGTGGTTCGGTGGATGACGCGACGATGTCCACCGCGTGTGCCGCGTTTGTCCACCGCGATGTCCACATGTTGTCATGTGGGTGGTTTGTCGGATGCAGTGAGGCGATCATGAGTTCACCATCATGACTTGAGCCGCAGCAGGAGATCGGTGACCTGTTCGTAGATCGCCTGTCGCTCACCCATCTGTCGTTGGATCTTGTCGACGGCGTGGATGACCGTGGTGTGGTCACGTCCGCCGAACAGCCGGGCGATGCTCGGATAACTGAGATCGGTGGTGTCGCGGAACACGTACATGGCGATCTGGCGGGCGGTCACGAGCGGGCGCTGCCGGCTTTTTCCGCGAAGCGCGTCGACTTCGAAGCCGAGGATCAACGCGATCTCGTCGAGCAGTTCGGCGTCGGTGCGCGTTTTTGGCTTGGTGTCGGTGAGGAGATCGGCGAGCTGCTGTTGGGCGAGCTCGGTGGTGATCGGTACCGCATTCAGGCTGGCGTACGCGGTGACCCGGATGAGTGCACCTTCCAGTTCTCGAATGTTGCTCGTGATGTTGGAAGCGATGAACTCGAGCGTCTCGGCGGGTACCTCGACGCGGTCGCGCTCGGCCTTGTTGCGCAGGATCGCGAGGCGGGTCTCGAGGTCGGGCGGCTGAATGTCGGTGATGAGCCCCCACTTGAAGCGGCCGCGGAGCCGTTCCTCGAGGGTGGGGATGGCGTCGGGCACGCGGTCTGACGAGATCACGATCTGCTTGTTGGCGCCGTGCAGTGAGTTGAACGTGTGGAAGAACTCCTCCTGGAGCCCCTCTTTGCCTTCGAGGAACTGGACGTCATCGATGAGCAGCACATCGACGTCGCGGTAACGCCGGCGGAGACCGGCCATGGAGTTCGACCGAATGGCGTCGACGTACTCGTTCATGAACGCCTCGGTCGAGACGTAGCGCACCTCGTGATGTTGATAGTTGGAATGTACGTAGTGCCCGATGGCGTGGAGGAGGTGGGTCTTGCCGAGTCCGGCCGAACCGTAGATGAAGAGCGGGTTGTACGAACGTGCAGGTGTTTCGGCAACCCTGAGCGCGGCAGCCAGCGCAAACTGGTTCGATGCCCCCTTGACGAAGGTCTCGAAGGCGTAGCGCGGATTCAGCCCGGCTTCGTCGATGGCCGACGCCGAAACGTCGTAGCCGGTGCCGCGACCCGTGCGACCGCCGCCGCGGCCAGCCGTGTCGCGGTCGTCGTGGTCGTCGCCGTCGTGGTCGGCGAGTGGCTCGGCATTGGCGCCGACGATCACGTCGAACGAACGTTGACCGAAGCCGAGTTCTGCCATCGCCTCGGTCACGATGGCGAGGTACCTCGTGAGGATGCGATCGCGGGCGAGTGTGCTGGGCACCTGGATGACCAGTGAGTGCTGGTCGGAGATGACCGGGATGGTGTCCTGGAACGTCGAGAACCAGACCGAGTCGGTCAGCTGGGCACGGAGTAGCTGAGCAACAGCGTTCCAGACTTCTGCTTGTTCGCTCATCGTGTCCTTCCGGCGACCAACCAGCGTCCACACCATTGTCCACAGATGTGGACAACGCGCCAGATAAGGCGATGCACCGTAGCACGGCGGAAACCGGATCGAAAAACGTGCAGGTCAACGCCGATATTCGAGCGGTTTCGGGTCGCGGGAGCGATCGTGGTTCAATCCGTCGACGCGGGTCGGGTGGGGCATCCGAGCCAGTTCACATGCTTGTCGGCGTCTGGTTGCCGCATCGGGGTATTCACCCGTAGCCTTGTGCGGTCGGGTCACGTGTCACCATGTGACCCGGAGAGCGTGTGTCGATGTCGACACTCGTTCGTCGAGATGTCTACGCAACCTGGTCTGTCCTTCCGGCGACGTCCGTCGTCCGGTCACCGGTCAGGTCTCCGAGGAGGACGACGTGAAGCGCACGTTCCAACCCAATACCCGTCGCCGTGCCAAGAAGCACGGGTTTCGCGCTCGCATGAGCACGCGGTCAGGCCGAGCCGTCTTGAAGGCACGCCGCGCCAAGGGCCGCGTCCGTCTGTCCGCTTGATCCACCGCATCCGCGCACGCCGATCGTTCGAGCAGCTCTCACGCAACGGCACGCGGTACCGGAGTCAATACCTGTGGTGCATCTTCCTTCCCGATTCGAGCGATCCGATTCCTCGTGTCGCGTTCGCGATCGGCAAGACGGTTGGACCAGCGGTGGTACGGAATCGGCTACGTCGCCGACTTCGTGCGGGCTTGAACGCGCCGGATCTGGCGCTTCCTCAGGGACTCTTTCTCTTCGGAGCACGACAACACGCGACCGAACAAACGTTCGACAAGTTGCAAGCCGACCTGATCGCGTTGGTGCACCAACTGCCCACCCCCGTCGCACCGTCGGTCCCGTCGTGATCGGCCCGGCGGCTGTCGTCGACCCGGCGGCTGACGTACCCTCCGATGCGCCTGGTTGGCTGCAGAGTCGTTGCCTGGCCGCGATCGAGTGGTACCAACGTTCGTTCGCGGGTCGGCCGTCGCCGTGCCGCTTCTATCCGACGTGTTCGGTGTACGCACATGAATCGTTCGCAGTTCATGGCACACGGCGTGGCACGTGGCTCACGATCCGGCGTCTGCTTCGATGCCGTCCGTTCGGTCCGTCCGGGTTCGACCCCGTGCCGGAGTCCGACGATTCGCAGGGAGACCGCTGATGTTCGCTGGTGTGTTCGAGGTTCTGGCCTTGCCGTTGGCGTGGTTCTTCAGTGTTACCCACAGCTACTCCGCAGCGATCGCGCTGGTCGCCGTTCTGATCATGGTGATCGTCACGCCACTGACGTTGAAGAGCACCAAGGGCATGCTCGAGATGCAGCGTTTGGCGCCGGAGATGAAGCGGTTGCAGAACGAGCACCGCGACGATCGGACCAAGCTCAACGAAGAAATGATGAAGCTCTACCAGGAGCACAAGGTCAACCCGATGGCGTCGTGTCTGCCGTTGGTGATCCAGATGCCGGTCTTCATCATCATGTTCCGGATCCTGCACGGGTTGACCTACAAGCCTGCGGGCGGCAACCTGCTCGTCGCACAAGCGGTCCTCGATGCAGCCGGCGACACGTCGACGCCCGGCTTCCTCCCCCGATATCTCGCGCTGAACTCCGAGCTGTTCCAATCGCTGGTCCGGCAGACCAAGATGGAGTCGTTGGGTCTCGACTTGGCCCTTTCGCCCGCTCAAGCACTCGGCGAGGGACTCGGCAAGGGTTCGATCTACGCGTTGCTCGTCGCATTGCTCGGGTGCCTCTACTTCTTCCAGCAACGCATGGTCGCCGCCCGCGCCGCGGTGAGTCCCACGATGTCGGAGGGCCAGCAGAAGCTGATGCAGTACCTCCCCGTCTTCTTTGCGATCTTCCAGGTGTTCTTCCTGCTCGGCCTGGTGGTCTATTACATGGTGCAGGCGGTGCTGCGCATCATCCAGCAGTTCTACATCACGAGACGGTTCTACGGACATGACGAGTCGCTGGGCCGCCAGGCTCAGGCAGCGTCGGTGAGAGCCCGCGAACTCAGCCAGAAAGACGACTCGGGCGGCGGTCCGTTGGCAAAGGCAAAACGCGACCTGGCGGCGGCGAAGGACAAGTCGAAGGACCAGTCGAAAGAGCCACCGAAGGCAGCCAAGAAGGGGTCCGACAAGGGCGCACCGGAAGGGCCACGACCGACGAAACGCACAACGGCGCCGAAGAATCGGCCGACGCCCACGAAGAATCGAACCACGTCGCGCCCTGCATCGCAGCGGCCCGGTGGTGCATCCAAGAAGTCCAAGAAGCGCTGAACGCGCTGTTCTACACACAAGGGAGACCGCCGCAATGGAATGGGTGGAGACGACGGGAAAGACGGTTGACGACGCGAGAGAGAGCGCGCTCGACCAACTGGGAGTGGCCGGCGACGACGCCGAGTTCGAAGTACTCGAAGAACCGAGGTCAGGTCTGTTCGGCCTGACCAGGGGCGAAGCACGCGTGCGGGCACGCGTTCGGCCGACAGAGGTTCGGCCGAAGCAGGATCGTCGACGAGGCCGCAAGTCGAACGGCAAGGATGCCGGCGAGTCGTCGAACGGCAACGATGACGCCACATCGAGCGACGGAAACCGCGACCGCAATGCTGGTCGTGACGGTGGTCGCGATGGCGGGCGTGATGCTGGTCGTGACGGTGGTCGTGATGGTGGTCGTGATGGTGGTCGCGGTCGCGGTCGTGACGGTGGTCGTGATCACGGTCGTGCTCGATCGAGCGGCCCCGAACGCGAGCAACGCAGCAACGAACGTCACGACGATCGTCCGCCGGTCGAGCCACAGCAAGTCGGAGACGCCGCCGTCGCGTTCATGTCCGGACTCGGCGAGGCTTTCGGGCTGGAAGCTGAAACGTCGATCAACATCGACGGCACCGAACTCGACGTCCAGATGAACGGCTCCGATCTGGGTCTACTCATCGGACCGGGCGGTCGTACGCTGGTCGCCGTCCAAGACCTCGTTCGTGTGGCGGCCCAGCGTCGCCTCGGTGATCACGAGACCCGGCTCCGCATCGACATCGCCTCGTACCGGGAACGTCGACGCGTCGCCCTCGAGGAGTTCTCCGGCAAGGTTGCCGAGCAGGTCGTTGCGACCGGCGAGGCGAAGGCATTGGAGCCAATGACCTCGGCCGACCGAAAGGTCGTGCACGACGCGATCAGTGAAATCGAAGGCGTGACGAGCCACTCGGAGGGCGACGACGCGAATCGTCGGGTCATCATCACCTTGACGTGATGTCCGATTCGGAGTCCGGCTCGCCGGACGCCCACCGCCACGACGATCATGACGATCATGACCGTGAACTGATCGAAACGCTGCGCACCGCGCAGCGTTTCGGCTTTTTCGGGCAGCGACCGATACCCGAGGTCGTTGAACATGCTCGCCACTTCGTTCGCGCCTTGGAGGGTGTGACGGGAGCGGTCGTCGACCTCGGTTCGGGTGGGGGAGCTCCTGGTCTGGTCGTTGCGTGGGACCGCCCCGACCTCGATGTCGTGTTGGTCGATCGTCGAAGCAAGCGCACCGACTTTCTGTCTCGTGCGATCGGACGACTGGGGCTCGGTGATCGGGTGTCGGTTCGGTGTGAAGATGTTGCGGTGACATGCGCGACGTTCGCCGGTCAGTTCGACGCGGTCACGGCGCGTGGATTCGGTCCGCCTGATGTGACTCTGAGATTCGCCGACGCGCTCTGTCGGTCCACTGGCCGGATCGTGATTTCCGAACCACCCGGAGGCGATCGTTGGTCACCGAGATTGCTCGACGAACTGGATCTGATCCGGCGGCGGAGCGGAGCGGTGGCGGTTTTCACCGCAGCATCGTGACTGGCGTGTGTTTCACGTGAAACAGCAATGCCCGATCCTCCGGGTCGCCCTCCGTCGTCACGATTGCCGTCGAACCCCTGAGTTCATGGGGGTTTCGGATGTTTCACATGAAACATCGACGTACCTCACAAGTGGAAAGTGGGGCGCTGGTGGTCGTCCAGAGAGCGATTTCTCGTGAGGGTGCTTGAAATCGGAAGTCCGAACCGGCAGGCTGTGGGCATCATGGACACAGCCCCAGCGGCCGCACCGGACGCCGTGAAGCCCGGTCGGCCACTCCCCCGCGTGATTGCCATCGCGAACCAGAAGGGAGGCGTCGGCAAGACCACCACGACGATCAATGTGGGCGCGTGCCTCGCCGAACTCGGCCACCGCACGTTGATCGTCGACCTCGACCCGCAAGGCAATGCGTCGACCGGGCTCGGCATCGAAAATCGTGGCCTCGAGACCTCGATGTATCACGTGTTACTCCACGACGTGCCGCTCGAGAACTGTGTCGAGCCCACCGACGTTCGGAACCTCTTCGTTGCACCAGCCAGCCTCGATCTCGCCGGGGCCGAGATCGAGCTCGTTCCTGCGTTCTCCCGCGAACAACGGTTGAAGCGGGCGATCGAATCGGTGCTCGACGACTATGACTACGTGTTGATCGACTGCCCACCGACGCTCGGCCTGCTCACGGTGAACGGACTTGCGGCAGCCTCCGAGGTGATGGTGCCGATCCAGTGCGAGTACTACGCACTCGAAGGACTCGGCCAACTGCTCCGCAACGTCGATCTCGTGAAACGGAATCTGAACCCGACGCTGGAAGTGTCGTCGATCGTGTGCGTCATGTACGACGCCCGCACGAAGTTGTCCGACCAGGTCGTCAGTGAGGTCCGTGGTCATTTCGGCGACAAGGTGTTCCGCACCGTCGTGCCGAGAACGGTCCGGCTGTCCGAGGCCCCGTCGTTCGGTCAGCCGATCATCACGTTCGACCCGAGATCTCGTGGCGCACTCGCCTATCGGGACGTCGCCAAGGAGGTTCATGATGGCTCGGCGTAGTGGATTGGGGAAGGGACTCAGCTCGTTGATCCCACCCGTCGACGACATGGCAGCGAACTCGACCGGACACGATCGGTTGGTACTCATCGAGGTGCCGGTTGGTGACATCACACCGAATCCGCATCAGCCGCGAGTGCATTTCGACGAGGAGTCGCTCACGGAGCTGTCGGCGTCGATCAGCCAGATCGGCGTGTTGCAGCCGGTGTTGTTGCGGGTGGCACCATCCGGCGCCGGGTACGAGTTGATCGCCGGCGAGCGGCGTTGGCGTGCATCGACCCGAGCGGGCCTGGCCACCATTCCGGCGATCGTGCGCAACGGCGACGACATGGCGTCGGTCGAGCAGGCGCTGGTCGAAAATCTCCACCGACAGGACCTGACACCTCTGGAGGAGGCTGCTGCCTTTCAGCAGTTGATCGAAGACTTCGGACTGACACACGAGTCGATCGCCGAACGGGTGGGGAAGAGCCGTTCCGCCATCACGAACACGTTGCGACTGCTCGGCCTGCCGCCCGGCGTACAACAACTGCTCGCCGATGGTCGGCTGTCTGCCGGGCACGCGCGGGCACTGCTCGGGACCCCCGACCGGGCGTTCCAGGAAGAACTCGCGCGCGTGGCGGC
>JBBKWQ010000141.1:0-2683 GCA_037969115.1 Ilumatobacteraceae bacterium | reverse complement strand
GTGCCGGGTATCGACGCCGTCTACGTGGGTCCCGCCGACTTGTCGCTCACGCTCGGCCTCCCGCCCGCCGGCGATCACGACGATGCGACGTTCGTCGACGCGCTCGACACGATCGTCGCAGCATGTTCGAAGCGTGGAATCGTCCCCGGCATTCATGCCAACCCCGCTCTCACTCAGAAGCGCCTCACGCAGGGTTTCCGGATGGTCACGGTGGCATCCGACCTCCTGTCGCTTGCGTCCGGACTGGCTGCCGACCTCGCTTCTGCCCGGTCGGTCGACAGCGTCACGGGCGACGGCGCCCTGTACTGATCCGAGCGCATGAGCTCGACTCCGTCAGCTCGACTCGGCTTCCACGCGCTGCTTGAGGGCAGCCAACGCGGGTGGCAGGCCTTTGCGTGCCGGGGTCCAGGCAAGCTTCATCAGCCAGCCGAGTCCGGGACGCCCCTCCACGCCCTGGCGGTAGGTCACCCGGCATCGATCCTCACCGATGGGCTCCAAGCGCACCGACTCCGCAGCTGCGGCCATCATCGGAAATTTCGATCCGACGATCGCGAACGCGAAGTGCTCGCCCTCGTCCCACGCGGTGAACTCCTCGTCGATGGTGAGGGGTTTGACGGTGACTCGCCTGGTGCCGCCGACACCGGTGGACGTGGCGCCCGGTTGGACCTCGTCGAGTGCATCGAACCATTCGGGCCATGCCGTGTGATCGGCGATGTGCATCCAGACCTCAGCAGGGGTTGCGTCGATCTCGATGGACTCGGACACGAGGATCGGCGCGGAGTCGATCCATTCGGGTGGTCTGACGGGATGCTTCGGCATGTCCGCAACGTAGTGGCCTGGTCAGCGAGCCGAATGCGTCGCTCGGGCGTCCGCCTCTCTACGGTCGTCGGCATGAGCGACGCCGAGTACCCGATGCCGAACACCTCGAACGATCTTTCCGGACAGGTCGCGCTCGTCACGGGAGCGACATCCGGCCTGGGCAGACGGTTCGCTCGTGTGCTCGCCGCAGCAGGTGCCAAGGTGATCGGAACCGGACGCCGTCAGGATCGTCTCGACGAACTCGTGTCGGAGATTGAATCCAGCGGCGGCTCGGCGGCCGGCGTGGCGATGGACATGACCGACACCGACAGCATCCTCGCCGGTGTCGCGGCGGCGCAGGCAGCGTTCGGCACGATCACGATCCTCGTGAACAACGCGGGAGTGCCCGACGCTCAACGCGCTCACAAGATGTCGATCGAGCTCATCGACACCGTGATTGACACCAACCTTCGCGGACCGTATGTGCTGTCGTGCGAGGTTGCTCGCCGATTGATCGAGGAGAAGTCGCCGGGGCGGATCGTGAACATCTCGAGTATTGCGGCCACAAACTACGACGGTCACGGCGCCGCGCTGTACTCGATCACGAAGGCCGGGATCTCGCGGATGACCGAGGTGCTCGCAGTGGAGTGGGCTCGGAACCACATCAACGTCACCGGCATCGCCCCTGGGGCGTTCCACTCCGAGATGATGGCCGGGATGCTGGAGCGGATGGGTGACTTCACCTCGGCACTGCCACGCAAACGCCTCGGCGACCCGGCGCAACTCGACTCCACGTTGCTCTACCTCTGCTCGCCCGCCTCCGACGCGGTGACCGGCACCGTGATCAAGGTCGACGACGGCCAGGGCCCACGCTGATCGGTCACGTGACAGGTCAGACCCGTTGCGTGACCACGGAACGAGGTTTGCCAGAATGGGTCGATGAGTGACAACGATCCGATCGTCGGCTGCATCGAGCGCTGGCACGAGCACGTGAAGGGACGCCTCGAGGGCGGACTGAATGCGATCCTGCATCCCGATGTGGTCTTCCTGTCGCCGATCGTGTTCAGGCCGCAGAAGGGCATCGACCTCACGAAGGCCTACCTCACCGCAGCCGGCGGCACGCTCGGCGGCGAGGAGGACCCACCGGTCGGTGCGGAGCCGACCGGCGGCGGAGCGTTCCGCTACACGAAGGAAATCCTCGACGGCCACCACGCTGTCCTCGAGTTCGAGACGTCGATCGACGGTAAGTACGTCAACGGGATCGACATGATCACGTGCGACGAGGACGGCATGATCACCGAATTCAAGGTGATGATCCGCCCGCTCCGAGCGATCAACCTCGTCCATGCGCAGATGAAGGCGATGCTCGAAACGCTCGCCACGCCGTCGTGACCGAGCGACGGTCGGGAGTCAGGTGTCGACGTCAGCGTTCTCGGCGGTGACGGCGTCGGGCGCGGGAGCGTGCGGGTAGGCGCCTTGCACGTTCACGGTGACGGGGATACCGCTCTGCGGTCCGGTTGCGCCCTGGAGGCCGAGCCAGTTGATCAGTGTGTCCTGATGTTGTGGGCTCAGCCGGACGCAGCCTTTTGATTGCGGCGTCGTCGGCACGTTGTTCGCCCCGTGGATCGCCTGGCCGTTGTCGAAGTACATGGGCTTGTACATGTTGCCGTTGAGCGGGTTGTCGGCCGGGACGGGGTAATCGGTCGAGTCGTGCCAGCCGTCGTTCTCCAGCGCTGGGTCGTAGCGGAACACCTTCGACTGGTCCTGGTCGCGGGTCTCGAAGCCCTCGCTGCCGGTGGACGTCGGGTACACGAAGTTCACCGTTGCCGCGCCTTCGCCGACGAACATCACTTGGCACGTGCGGTCGATCAGGATCCAACGGTCT
>JBBKWQ010000140.1:0-5501 GCA_037969115.1 Ilumatobacteraceae bacterium | reverse complement strand
TGCATGGTGTGGAGCAGGCTCTCCAGTTTCATCGCCTTGGACTTGGACCCTTGAACCTTCAGCTTCCGGAAGAGGAGCGCCTTGCCGAGCGCGAGTGTTCCCAGCAGCAGCTCGTGCAGGTCGTTCGCCTTCAGGTCGGCGGTCAGCGTGGCATCAAGGTCTTGTGCACCGAATGATGTCAGCACCGGCTTCGATCGTCCGTCGATCCACAGCTCGACGTCGGGCTCTCGGAGGCGGAACCGGATCACCATTTCCTGGTCGACGAGTTCGTCCATCCCGTCGGGGTCCTCGGTTCCGATCCGATCGAACATCCGGGTGAACAGCGCTTCGAACTCGGCCGTACTCGCATACATCTGGCTCATGGCGCGACGGTAACCCCGCAACGCTCAGGTCTGTCCATCCAGTGCAGGCGTTCGGGCGTCCTGCTGGCAATACGGGGCGACGTGAAGCGCAGTGCGTGATGCAAGCTGGTGGGCGCCGGGTCGTCGAGGGCGTCCCTGATTGCCGTGCCTGCGGTCCGCATCGCGGGATGGTCGTCGGTGTGGGAGGTCTGGGAGTATCTGTGCATGACAGGGCACGACACATCCGATCTCTTGGAGCGGTTGGAAGCACTCTCTCCGGAGAAGTTCGTCGAACTGATTCGTCGCGCGCTCGCACGACGGTCCTCGGACCTCGAACAACATCACTTCGAGAGCCGCTACGCCCTCGCGGTGGTCTCTGCTTCTCGAGCCCGAGTCGGCTTCTCGGAGCAGTGGGAAGTCGAGTTCGTGGCGACACCGAGCGCGGAGGATTGGAGCGGGAACCCCCTCCTCGAGCAAGGCACATGCGAGGTGTGTGGAACAGAGGCGATCTGCGAAGCGAAGTCGGCGTCGTGCGCGATCTGCGGATCCACTGTTGCGCTGACGTAGTCGTCCGACCGCTCGGATCGCTTGTTTGGCCAGCCAGCGACCTGCACCAGCACAGGACATACGGGGTGTCGGTCGCCGGGGGCACCCGGCTCCGCCATCATCTCCGCACCGGCGAGCCCAAGCGCGATTCAGGAGTAGTCGGCCCACACCCTTCGTGTTGTTCCGTCGACAGTGATCATGCCGCCGTAGGGAAGGATCCATTGAGGCCGGGTATGTCCGAATGGAGGCCCGACACAGACAACGGCCTCAGGGTTGTAGGCGGCCGTGATCTCGATTGCGGTCTCGCGCTGCTCGATGCGGTGGGCGGAGCTCTCGGCTGCGGTGAGTCGGTGTTCGAGATCAGAAGCGGGTGGGCGAGCGACGAGCACCGCGTCGACGGCAGCCAACACACCACGCTCGCCGAGCGATCGAAGAATCCACCCGAACTCCCGTGCCGCGATCAGCTCTTCGCTCGTCTCGAGCAGGAGCACGCCACCGTCGAGAACATCGGGGCTCCGAGCGAAGCGATCTGCGGTGAGGATCCATTGGATCACCTCGACACAGCCACCCCAGGTCGGCCCGGTCACCGACCGTTGGGGGCCGGCCCAGGCCCACGGCTCGGTGACCACGCGGTCGCCGAATTCTGTGAGCGCCGCCGGGTCGTCCCAGGACTTGCCGACATCTTCGGAGATGCCCGGCTCGGTGATCTCGATCCGCTCGCCGGTGAGCAGTGCAGCTCGCAGCGATGCCTCGTGGCACGGATCGACGGCGGGGCCCGGGCCGAGGTGGACCTGGGTGGAACCGCCGTAGAAGCCGGCGACCCCGTTGTTCCACAGCCAGTTCAGGATGTTGGTGTTGTCGCTGTAGCCGAGGAATGGTTTGGGATCGGCCGTGATCAATGAGTGATCGAGGTGGGGGACCACCGTGATCTGGTCCTCGCCACCGATGACGGCGAGGACAGCGCGAATCGACGGGTCGGCGAACGCGTCGTTGAGATCGTGGGCGCGCTCCCTCGGCGTCGAGGCTCGTCTCGTCGTGGGGTACTCGACGGGCACGAGTCCCGTGATCTCGGTGAGTCGGCGCATCGCCTGTTCATGGATCGCCGGATAGATCTCGGGTGCCGCGAACGACGGCGAGACAACAGCAACAGCGTCCCCTGCTTGCGCCTTGGGAGGGTGCACCCGAGCTGTCGGCATGACGAGATCCAATCACAGCGAGGCAACGGCAGTCCGAGCAGTTTCGAGCAACCGTTCGAGCGTTTCTCCGAAGCGTTGGCTGGGAGGCGGTGTCGTAGGTTGTCGTTCGTGACGGGGCCCGACAACTCGCTGTCGCTACCAGCTCGGCTCGGCTGGCCCGTCTTCGTCTGCGCCGCCTGCGTCGCTGCGGTGCTCTTGGTGCTCGCTCCGCGGTATGGCTTTCATCGCGACGAGTTGTATTTCATGACCAACGCCGAGCATCCGGCGTGGGGGTACGTCGATCACCCGCCGGTGACGCCCATGTTGGGTTGGTTGTCCCAGTCGGTGTTCGGGGACACGTTGTTCGGTTTGCGAGCCTTGACGGCGATCGTCGCTGCGGCGATCGTGGTCGCCAGCGCAGCGGTGTGCGCCGAGTTGGGCGGCGGCCGGTCAGCAGCGACGCTGACCGCGGTTTCCACTGCGACGACGTCGACGGTTCTCGCGTTCGGACACATGCTCACGACGCCGACGGTCGACGTGCTCGTGTGGACCGTGTCGATCTGGTTGCTGTGCCGGGTCATCAGAAGCGGTGACACGCGGTGGTTCGTGTTGCTCGGTGTCGTTGTCGGAGTCGGCTTGCTCAACAAGTTCACCGTGCTGCTCGCCGTCGCATCGTTCGGCGCTGCGTTGGTCACGCTTCCCGAGCGCCGGGTCCTCGCCAGCCGTTGGGTCGTCATGGGCGCGGTCGTTGCGTTGGTGCTGTGGGCGCCGAACCTGTGGTGGCAAGCCAGCAACGGATGGCCGGTCGGGGAGCTCAGCGCAGGGATCGCCGACGAAGCAACAGAGAACCGCATCATGGCCATCCCGTTCCAAGCGCTGTTCATCGGGCCACCGCTGGCGGTGGGTGTCGCCGTCGGTTGGTGGAGACAGTTGCGGGGGCGTGCTCTACGCGACAGTCGGTTCATCGCGGTCGGATTCGTGGTGCTGATCGTTCTCCTGATCGTCACCGCCGGCAAGCCCTATTACGCCGCAGGTGCGCTTCCTGCGTTGACGGCCGTGGCCGCTGTTCAACTGGTCGAATGGTCACGCCAACACCAGCGCCTCGTCGGGAGCGTGCTCGCGGTCAACGGCGTGGTGACCGCAGCGATCGTCCTCCCGTTGATTCCCGCGTCGGCCGTCGCAGGTTCCCCGGGCGTCGCGGCGAACCCCGAACCTCTCGAGATGATCGGTTGGCCGACGTTCGTCGATCAGATCGCTGCGGCCTACGACGACATCGACGACGGCGACATGTCGGCCGTCATCCTCACGGCGAACTATGGCGAAGCCGGAGCAATCGACAGATTTGGACCCGAACGAAACATGCCGCCGGCGTACTCCGGGCACAACTCGTACGCCGACGTCCGACAGCCGTCGGGATCGAACGGCCCGGTGCTCGTCGTCGGATACCGGAACCCCGGCGAGTTTCTCGCCGGATGCGTGATGCTCGACCCGATCGAGATGCCGCACGACATCGACAACGAAGAACAGGGCGCACCACTCTGGCGGTGTGATGGGCCTCGCCGACCGTGGGACCTACTCTGGCCCGAGCTCCGCCACATCGACTGACCGGCACCTCCGCTTCGCTGGACGGTCAGAGATCGTGACCGACAGTGCTGTCGACATGATCTGGGACGTCGCGACTGTCGACGTCGCCGGTCGTCGAAGTTCCAGATGGTTCGAACATGAGGATCGACCCGCCTGGTGAGGAGGGTCGATGTTCGATTCCCTTCGGGACGACGAAGGTGTCGCCCTCGACGAGATGGACGGTCGTTTCGATGCCGTCGACGTCACGGATCGCGATGTCGAAGGCTCCGTCGAGGACGAGGAAGAACTCGTCGGTGTCGTCGTGGCGGTGCCACACGTGATCACCCAGGGTGTGCGCAATCCGTACGTCGTAGTCGTTCATGCGGGCGACGATCCGCGGGCTGTACACCTGGTCGAAGCTCGCCAGAGCGGTGGTCAGGTTGATGACATCTGGCAGTTTCATGCACTGCAGTCTGGTCGGATCGGACAGGCCGTTTGCGGTCAGGCGCTCGGTCCATTGTCGATGCTCCACAGTGGCGGCGGTTGAATCCGCTCCACGTCCGCCGGGACGACCCTCCAGGGCGAACCGAACCCGAGCCGACGGCGTTCGACGTCCATCGCGGATCTTGCTTCGTCGAGAAGCGTCCGAGCTGCGCCGAGGGCAGCAATGCGCTGCGGGTCGCGCGGCTCATCCTCATAGGCGGCCCGAGCCGAGGAGAGGTCGCGAAGCGCCACGTCGAACTCCTGACTCAGCTTCATCGAGCGCCCATCGGACATGCCTTGCAACGTACGCAGAATCGTGGCGCGGCGCCACTTGGCCGGTGACCCCCCCCTACGACAGGACAGGCCCTGCTCCTCATCGATGGCAAGGCACAGGACATCCTCATCAGGACCGGATCGCGACCCGTCCTTGAGCGCCAGAGCACTCGCGTTGGCCAGGCCGACCAATCGTCGGACATCCCCAGTCGATGCATCGACCCTCTTGGATCGTCACGACGAGGCATGATCGCCGGGGCCGCGCTTGATCGAGCCTTCCGGGCTGGGGACCTCGACGCGATTCGGGCACTGCTCGGCGAACTCGAAGGATTCCCCAACGTGCGGGCCGGTGACGGTTTCGGATCGGGCCTGGTGTACGCCGTCTACCACGGTCCGGCGTCGCTGGTCTCGGCGATGCTCGAGCTCGGCGCCGATCCGAATGTCGACGACGGAGACGGGTACCCGCCACTGATTGCGGCGTTGACCGGCGGTTCGGCGCAGGTGGACGTCCGCGAGCTGGTCGAGCTCCTGCTCGCCCACGGCGCCGACGTGGACCGGCGAGGCGTCAACGGTTACGCGCCGCTGCACGTCGCCGCCGAACAGGGCGACCTCGTGATGGTCGATCTGCTCATGTCTCACGGCGCAGACCCGAACGTGATCACGAACGTGGACGACATGGAGACGCCGGTCGAGGTCGCCTCGGCTGCCGGCCATGTCGACGTGGTGGCCCAGCTGCGCCCATTGACGATGAGGCTGGACTGGGACGCGGCGTCAAGGGCGGGTGACGTCGCCACCCTCCGACGGCTCTTGGGCGCCGGCCAGGACGTCGACGCGACCGATGGCTACAGCCAGACCGCTTTGATGAGGGCCGCGCACGCCGGCCGGGCCGAGGCGGTCGCACTGCTGATCGCCACGGCGCCGACCTCGATCGCAGCGCCAAGTTCGGTTTGACTGCGCTGATGTTGGCGGTGATCTCGGGTCATGACGGTGTTGCCCGGGCGTTGGCCGCCGCAGGCGCGGATCGGGCGCGCACTGGTTCTGGCGATGCCGGCTTCGCAAGGAAGACCGCCTCCGACTTGGCCGCGGACCGTGGCGACCGCCGCCTCGCCGCCGCGCTGCG
>JBBKWQ010000139.1:0-26279 GCA_037969115.1 Ilumatobacteraceae bacterium | reverse complement strand
GTGTGGGCACATCCGGGAATTACTCACCGGTGCTGCAACACGGGATCGCGCTCGGGTTCACTCCGCCCGACACCGAGGTCGGGACGGCGGTCGACATCGACATTCGTGGTTCGATGGTTCCTGGTCGCGTGGTCGACACGCCGTTCGTCGGCCGGTAGTCGAAGCGCCGCTGCGGCGACGCCGGCTGCCTGCACATCGATCAGCCAGTGGATGGCTTCTTCGCTGCACCCTTCTTGCTGGTCTTCTTCGCACTCGTCTTCTTCGCACTCGTCTTGGATGCCGGCCGCGGTGTGGCGGTCTTCTTCGCCGTCGGCTTGGTCGTGACCGTGGGCGTCGGCGGAGTCGTCGATGGTGCGGCGGGTGCGTCCTGGCGGCCCATTCCGGGCAGGCGCATGCCGCCGAACAATCCGCCGGCATTCTCCGCGAACGAAGCGAGCGGACCGAGCCGCTTGCTCACGTCGGTCATGATGCGCATGAAGTCGTTGAGCTGGTTCGGCAGCGTCGAGAACGCGGGTGACGACAACGTGCCGACGACTCGTTCGAGGTTCGGTGCAACCGCCTTGGCCGGTCCGGCGAACAGCTCGGTCATCTCGTCGGCCGCCTTGATGGTGCGGGTGAGTTGCGGCAGCATGGCCCGAATGGGCTCCTCGACGTCGGCGAGCAGGCGGTTTGCCCGAGCGGCCGTCTTGTTCAGATTGTCCATGGTGGCGTTGAGATTCTCGACTGCGCTGAACAGGTCGTCGATGCCACGCTTGAATTGTTCGACACTGCGCAGGCCGCCGGCAATCGGTGCAGCGAGCAAGTTGATGACGTCGCCGAACGGGTCGTTGCGTGAGTGCTCGTTGGACATGTCCGAACGGTACCCCACGCGGACTCTGCTAGCTCATGTATGACTCGAGCGGCTCGCAACTGCACACGAGGTGCCGGTCACCGTACGCTGCATCGATCCGCGACACCGGTGGGAAGTACTTGTTGGCCCGGAGGTCGTCGTTGGGGTAGGCGCCCAACGCCCGTGAGTACGGCCGATCCCACTCGCCGATCAGGTCCTCGGCGGTGTGCGGAGCGAATCGCAGCGGGCTCTGTTCGAGTTCCCAGACACCCGCACCCACCTGATCGATCTCGCCGCGGATTGCGATCATGGCGTCGCAGAAGCGGTTGAGCTCGCGGAGGTCTTCGCTCTCGGTCGGCTCGATCATGAGCGTGCCCGCCACCGGGAAACTCATCGTGGGAGCGTGGAAGCCGTAGTCCATGAGGCGCTTCGCCACATCATCGACACTGACACCGGTGGCTTCGCTGAGCGGACGCAGATCGATGATGCACTCGTGCGCGACCCGACCCTCGTGGCCGGTGTAGAGCACTGGGAAGTGTGGGTCGAGACGTGTGGCGAGATAGTTGGCCGACGCGATCGCGACCTTGGTGGCGTGTGTCAACCCGGAGGCGCCCATCAACTTCGTGTACATCCACGAGATCGGCAGGATCCCCGCCGACCCGAAGTTCGCTGCTGCAACCGGACCGACCGGCTGATCGGACGAACCGAGCGGATCGCCCGGCAGGAACGGCGCGAGATGTGCGCGCACACCGATAGGCCCCACACCGGGTCCACCGCCGCCATGCGGGATACAGAACGTCTTGTGGAGGTTGAGGTGGCTGACGTCGGCGCCGAACTTGCCGGGCTGAGCAAGTCCCACGAGCGCATTCAGGTTCGCTCCGTCGACGTAGACCTGTCCACCACCGTCGTGCACCGTCGCGCACAGATCGCGCACGCCGAGTTCGAAGACGCCGTGCGTCGATGGGTATGTGATCATGACGGCGGCGAGACGGTTGCCGGCCTCATCGACTCGGCGCTGCAGATCAGCGATGTCGACGTTGCCCAGTTCGTCGCACGCGACGACGACGACGTCGAGCCCGGCCATCACGGCACTTGCCGCGTTGGTGCCGTGGGCACTCGACGGAATCAGACAGATGGTGCGCTGGTCATCGCCGCGGCTGCGGTGATAGGCCCTGATGGCGAGGAGGCCGGCGAACTCGCCCTGGCTTCCGGCATTGGGCTGCATGCTCACGGCGTCGTAGCCCGTGATGGCGACCAGGATGTCGTGCAGCCCGCTGATCATCTCGCGATATCCGACGGTCTGATCATCGGGAGCATGGGGGTGGATCTGTGCGAACTCCGGCCACGTGATGGGCATCATCTCGCTCGTCGCGTTCAGCTTCATCGTGCACGAGCCGAGCGGGATCATCGTGCGGTCGAGGGCGAGGTCCTTGTCGGCGAGCCGCCGGAGGTAACGAAGCATCTCGTGCTCGCTGTGGTACCGGTTGAAGACCGACTGCGTGAGGAACTCGCTGGTGCGGCGCTGGTCGTCGGTGAGTCCGCTCGGCGCAGCATCGATCATCGCGGCATCGAGCGGGGCGCCGCCCAGGACCTCGCTGATCGAGGAAGCCAGCGCGAGCGTGGTGGTCTCGTCGAGTGAGAGACCGATGGTGTTGTCGTCGATCACGCGGATGTTCATGCCTTGCGATTCGAATCGCGCTCGTATCGATGCCGCGTCGACCTGTTCGATGGTGATGGTGTCGAAGTGGTGGTCGTGCCGCAGGGCCAGGCCAGCGGTGCGGGCGGCGGCAGCGACGGCCGCGGTGAGTCGATGGACACGCTCAGCGATGCGAGCAAGGCCGGCTGCGCCATGCCACGACGCGTAGAGCCCGGCCATGTTGGCCAGGAGCACCTGGGCCGTGCAGATGTTCGACGTCGCCTTCTCGCGCCTGATGTGCTGCTCGCGGGTCTGCAGCGCGAGACGCAGCGCCGGCCGACCGGCCTCGTCGGTGCTCACGCCGACGAGCCGCCCGGGGATCGCCCTCGCCGCATGGTCGTGAACGGCCATGAACCCGGCGTGGGGACCGCCGAATCCCATCGGCACGCCGAATCGCTGGGCGGAACCCACCACGATGTCGGCGCCCATCTCGCCTGGTGGAGTCAGGAGTGTGCATGCCAGCAGGTCGGTGGCCACGATCGCAATGGCGCCCGACTCGTGGGCCTGTGTGATCGAGGCGGTCCAGTCGGCCACGGAACCCGTCGATGTCGGGTAGCTGAAGAGTGCGCCGAACCACTGCCCGTCGGCAAGCAGATCGACATCGCCCACGATCAGGTCGATTCCGACGGGCTCGGCTCGGGTGCGCATGACTGCCAGTGTCTGGGGGTGGACATCGTGATGGACGAAGAAGCGGTCGCCAGACCGTTTCGCCAGCCGCCGCGCCATCGACATCGCCTCGGCCGCAGCGGTGGCCTCGTCGAGCAGTGATGCGTTGGCGACATCGAGACCGGTGAGTTCCGACACCATCGTCTGGAAGTTCAGCAGCGCCTCGAGCCTGCCCTGTGAGATCTCCGGTTGATATGGCGTGTAAGCCGTGTACCACGCCGGATTCTCCAGCACGTTGCGTGCGATCACTGGAGGCGTGATGGTTCCGTAGTAGCCCTGGCCGATCAGGCTCGTGAGGACGCGGTTCTTGTTCGCCAGACCTCTGATCTCCGCGAGTGCAGCGGTCTCGGTCATCGGATCGCCCAGTGCCATACCGCCCTCGAGCCGGATGCGATCCGGTACCGACTGGTCGATCAGCGCATCGAGTGAATCGACGCCCATGGTCGACAGCATGTGCGCGAGGTCGTGTTCGGTCGGGCCGACATGGCGCCCGACGAAATCGTCTGTGGCCAGCAGGTCGGTGATGGACGACATGGTGTTCTCCTCCAGGGCAACATTCGGGTCGAGCCCCCGCTGTCGTCGTTGCCTGAGAGTTTCACCCGATTCGGGCTTTCCCCATGGGCGAGCCGATCATGTCGACTGCTTTCCAGCGTTGCCTGCCCGATCGGTCCGGTTGCCTGAGAGATTCCGGGGTGGTTGCTCCTTCGGCGCCCTCACCACTGGCTGTGGTGCGAACTCTCCCGATCAGGTGTAGCGGCACACGACAGACTAGCGAGGTCAACAACCGGACAGGGTCACACCGGTGCTGCCGACCTCGTCGCCGCGAAAGGCGTCCGCCTCGGTCCACATCTCGATCTGGGTCGGCGGAGCGGCTCGCCATTCGTACACCCGAACGTTGTCGACGGTGAGTTTACCGCGAAAGGATGCAGGCATCTGGACGTACATCATCGCGGCTTCCGCCTCGACGCCATTCGCCGGAGTCAGGAGCTCAGGTGGCAGCTCGAGTGTGATCGAATGCCATTCGCTGTCGTCGGGAAGGTCAAAGGGAATCTCGACGTCGCGGAGCTCGAGCGACTCGGGATCGCTCGTCGGGTCGCTGTCGTCGACGTTGTACACGACGAACCGCAACGATGGCGACTCACCGCGTTCGCGTTTGGCGTCGAAGGTGATCGAGTACGACGGGGGAGCGTCGGCCGGCCGGCCTTCATCGGTGTCGTAGATCTTGTGTCTGCTCACGTTGATTCGGGCCGCGAATCGAGCGGTGACTGGTTTGTTCGAGTCAGAGATCAGTTCGAGCGCATCGTCGAACGGGTCGTCGGACGATCCCTGCACCATCGCCCACCGATCGGGATCGTCGGGCGTGATCCAGTGCATGGGCCTGCCGCGGTCGCCGTCGGCGGTGAAATCGTCGAAACCTCCCCAATCGAACAGGTCGATGCCGTACTCGACGCCGTCGTCGAGCAGATCGGCTCGCATGACGAAACACGGCGGCAACGTTGCCGGTGAGCGAGGTCCGACGATGAGGTCGGTGGTCAGAACCGGGTGGGATCGGCCCATCACTCCGGTGTTGCGCTCGAAGCTCACGCCGACCGGTTCGACGCCGTCCGCGGCCTCGTCGAGCAGGACCCCGCCGACCTCGAGTCCGACGATTCGGTCGGACTCGGCAGGGGTGAGTGAGCGCTCCAGAATCATCCTCGTGATGCGTTCGGCCACGTCGCCGACGACAGGTACCGGCCGGTACGCGTCGATCATCACGGGAAGCAAACGTGCCTCGATCAACTCCTCACCCTCGACGACGAGCCGCAAGATCGCTGACGGAAACGTCGACAGGAAGTCCTGGTCGAACACGAGGTTGCCGAGGCTGTACATGATGAGGCGCCCGTTGTACCACTCCGCGCCCTGGAGGACGTGAGGGTGGTGCGAGATCACCGCGTCGGCACCCGAATCGATGGCGAGATGCGAGATGCGACGGACGAAGCTGCTCTTCACCTCGGCGAACTGATAGCCGCCGTGGAACTGGACCACGACGAACTCCGCTCCCATACGGCGTGCCGAGGCGATGGAGTCGGTGAGCGCTGCACGGCTGTAACCCCCTGCGCCGCCGTGACCGCGACGTGCCGTCCAGTCCTGGAGCTCCGGGTACGCCTCGGGCGCAGTGATCGTGGCCCACAGATCGGCGACCTGCCTCTCGCCGAGGACGGGTTCGAGTCGTTCGAACTCGTCCCACATGTCTCCGGCGCGTCGTGGTGCGGCGCTGACCGCGCCCGCACTCCCCGGAGCGCCGAAGCCGACGGTACGCATCTCGTACTGCCATGCTTCGGCAACAGGAAGGTCGACCGGAATCTCGGCATCCGAACGGGGGAGCTGGTCGTTGACGAAGTCTCCGTCGACGGTGGTCAGTGACACCACGCCGACCGACAGTCCGTCGACATCGATCACCAGTGGTGCAACCGCATCGGCAGTCGACAATCCGGCCCCGACGTGAGGCATCTCGGCATCGTCGAGAGCGGCGAGCGTCGAGGTGACCCCGGCGTCTTTCCAATCGGCAGCGTGATTGTTTCCCAAGGTGACCAGGTCGACCCCGAGGGCCTCGAGGAGCGCCAACGTGGCCGGGGGCGACTGGAGCAGGAACCGCTTGCCGGGATACGCACGTTCGGCAGGCAGGACGCCGACGACGGTCTCGAGGTTCACAATGGTGGCATCGGCGACGGACGACATCGAAGCCAGCGACGAACCGACCCGGCGGGCGGACGAGTCGTTCCGGACCAGCGGTGTTTCGACACGGTCGCTGTTCTGGTATCGGCGGCCCAGCATCACGTCGCCTCCGAAGTGCAGCGCACGGCGCACGGCGCCATCCGCGCTGCGCCGGTCGAACAGCCTCACCGTGAAGTCGGTGTCGCGCGGACCGATGGCGATCGGCTCTGGCAACGTGCCCGCTGCGGTGACGACACCGGCGTCGGGCTGGCTGAGCCTGAACGAGGCGTGACCGTCCTGATCGGTGGCCCGCTCACCCACCTCGTCGAGCGATACGGCGGCGCCTTCGATGGGGTCGCCGCGCTCGTCGACGACGGTGACGCGCACCTCTGTCGAGTCGGTGAGGCGGCCGGCTTCCTGCGGACCGAACGCGCACGACGTCGAGGCGCCGAGCGCGACGAAGAGTCCGAGTTTGGCCAGGCGCATACTGAAGACACACTACGGACAGCTCTGCGCCCGCTTCAGTCATCCTTGGTGCAGGAGCGACGGCTCGTTCGAGGGTAGACGATCAGTTCGGAACGCAGCGACCGATTGAGTTCGGGTCAGGTCGTTCGAGGACCGTGAGGATCAGCCGGTCGATACCGAGAGCCGTCATCGCGACGCGATCCGGGTGGTCGGCGTCGAGGAGATCCTCGTCGAAGAACGCCCACGCCGACCGGCTGAACCGCCGTCGTTCGGCTGCGGTTCGACCGCTCAACTCGTCATCGGCCGCGGCAATGAACTGGTCCCGACGGTCATGTTCCCAACGAACGTTGATGCCGTCGGCCAGACGACCGGCAAGTCGCGACAGGCGTTCGCTGTTCACGCCCACCGTCACCAATGGCGGTGGCGAGGGCAACGGAAAGGTCGCCATGTCGGCGTCGCGGTCGGGTTCCCACATCGACGCGAACAGGTCCAAGGCCTCGACAACTCGGGTATGGCGAGTCTCGACCGTGTCGCCGAGGCGCGCGTTCGTCAGCGTCTGTTCCGCTGCGAAGGGACTCCGAGGTGACGTCCCGGCACCGATACCCAGATGGAACTGACGACCCCCGATCGCGGTGACCGAAGCGGCGGCGACGGCAAGTACGCCGAGTTCACGATTCCACACATTGGTGACGAGCGAGCCCAACTCGATTCGGTCGGTCGCCGAAGCGAGCGCGCCGAGCCAGGTGAAGCACTCGAGCATCGATTCGCCGCGAAGTGATCGTCCGGCAAGATGGTCGAAGACCCAGATCACGCCGAACCCGGCTGACTCGGCCGCCAGCGTCGATTCGAGCAGCAGCGGCCAGTCGGCGTTTCCTGGGCTGATTTGTAGGTCGACGGTCTGCGTCACGTTCGGTCCGGGTCGCCACCGGTGGCGGCCACACTCAGACGGCCCAGGAATGATGTCCAGCCCTCAGCGTGCCGATCGCTCGCACCACCGGGGAGGCCCTCGTGGCAGAGCTCGACGATGGTCTGATCGCCGTCGGGGGTGAAGGTGACGGTGACCGTCGATGAGCCGGGCGGCACCTCGACACTGCCTTGCCATCCCCACGTGAACACGATGAGACGCGGGTGCTCGACAGTGACGAACGATCCGATCGCGATGTCAGACCCGGTCGCATTCAGCCAGAACTTGCCGCCCGGTTCAGGTTCGATGTCGATCGCGGTCCCCATCCACCGAAGCATCTTGTCGGGGTCGACGAAGAACTCGAAAACCACCTCGGGGGGAGCGGCGATCCGTTCGGTCAGCGTCACGACCGATGGCACGGCTGCGTTTGGTTCGCTCATGGCTTCGGTGTCATTTCCTGCTTTCGATGGTTCCACTGATCGCGTTCGACCTCGACTTTGAGCGTGTGCAGCGATGTGGTCCAGAACTCGTTCATCCAGTCGGACAACTCGGTGAGACCTTCTGGTCGAGCGCGGTAGAACCGACGAGTGCCTTCAGGTCGCACGATCACCAACTCGGCATCGTGCAGCACCCGAAGGTGTTGGCTGATGGCCGGCCTACTGACGGGGAAGTGGGCGGCGATCTCGGCCACGGAGTGCTCGTCGTCGCGGACGAGCCGGAGGATCTGGCGGCGGGTCGGTTCGGCGAGTGCTCGGGCTGCGGCATCCATGCGTCCTGAGTCTAGACGGAATCAGTAAGACTATGCTAACGTAACTGATTACTTACCAATCAGCCACCGTAGTAGGGGAGTTCACCATGTCCGTAGAGATGCTCGAGGTCGTCGGAGAGATCAACGCCAATGCGAATCGCCTCGTCGGCCTGGTCGCCGAAAACCAATGGGCGGCATCAACACCCTGCACCGAGTGGACGGTCAAGGACCTCGTCAACCACATGGCCGGGACCTCGAATCTGTTCGCAGCGAGCGCCAGCCGCACGCAACCCGGATCGCCGCCCGATGCCGATCACCTCGGTGACGATGCAGCCTCGTCCTTCGCATCTGCCACCGCTGCCGCAGACGCGGCTTGGCGTTGCGACGGCGCCCTCGATGGCATGGTGTCGGTACCGGCTGAGATGCCGGCCGTCGCATGCCTCGGGGTGAACATCATCGACATCGGCACGCACTGCTGGGACCTTGCCCAGGCGATCGGCGCCGACCACGGCCTCACGGCGAGTCAGATCGCGATGATCGATCACTGGAACAGGCAGGTCGTATCGGACGATGTCCGAGCCGGGGGAGGATTCGGCGCGGTGCTCGAGCCGGAGAGCGACGATGCGATGTCGACGATGCTGGCCTTCGTCGGCCGACGGAGCTGATCGTGCGGTACACCCGGCTCGAGAACGAGTCGGACGAGTACGTCGCCGCACGCGAGCGACTGCGGCTCGCCGAGATCGAACTGCTCGAACACCGTGAGCGCGTGGCAGTGCTTCGCCGAGGTCTGCCGCCGGGCGCCACGGTCGACGACTATGAGTTCACCGAGGGTCCCACGCTGCTGGAGGACGGCGACGAACCGCAGACCAAGGTGAGACTGAACGAGTTGTTCACCGGCGACGACCGGGCGCTCGTGGTGTTCCAGATGATGTACGGCAACGCGCAGACTGTGCCGTGTCCGATGTGCACGATGTGGCTCGACGGGCTCGACGGCGTGGCTGAGCACGTGGGGCAGAATGCCGACTTCGTCGTGGTGGCGGCCGCCGACGTGCCGACATTGCGTGGCCATGCCCGCAATCGTGGGTGGAACGGGCTGCGTCTCCTGAGCGCCGGCGAGACCAGCTTCAAGTTCGACCTCGGAAGCGAGGACGCCGACGGCAATCAGACGTCGACCATCTCGGTGTTCGACCGCGACGCAGACGGCACTGTGCGCCACACGTACACGGCACATCCGCACTGGAGCGAAACCGGTCATCAGCGCGGTATCGATCTGCTCAGCCCCGTGTGGCACCTGCTCGACCTCACCCCACAGGGCCGTGGCGACTGGTATGCCGACCTGCGCTACGACGGCTGAGTTTCGTCTCATTCCTCCACGGTCGACCGGGTCGGGAGTCATGCTGGCCGAGCATGTCGGATATCGGCTAGACATCGACTGATCGCCCACCGGCGAGCGGTCGCGACTCACGGAACGAGGACTCCATGCGCACCCAACTCTTCATCGACGGTCAGTGGCGCGATGGCGCCGAAGGTGCACGAATCGACGTGACCAACCCGGCGACGGGCGAGGTCATCACCGACATCGCTGCGGGGACGCCGGATGACGCCGTGGCAGCTTGCGATTCGGCGGAACGTGCACAGCGGAGCTGGGCGGCACAACCGCCACGAGTACGTAGCGAGGTACTGCGCAGGTCGTGGGAGATTCTCGTCGAGCACACCGACGAACTGGCGGGCCTGATCGTGCAGGAGCACGGGAAACCCCTTGCGGACGCGAGGGGAGAGATCGCCTACGCTGCCGAGTTCTTCCGGTGGAATGCCGAGGAGGCGGTTCGCATCCACGGCATGCTCGCCACATCGCCGAGCGGGAACAACAAGATCCTCGTCCACCACCCACCGGTGGGCGTCGTGGTGATGGTCACGCCGTGGAACTTCCCGGCTGCCATGATCACGCGCAAGCTCGCACCCGCACTCGGCGCAGGCAACGGTGTCGTCATCAAACCGCCCAAGGAGACACCACTGACGGCACTACGAATCGCAGAGCTGCTGGATGATGCGGGAGTTCCCGCTGGACTGGTGAACGTGGTGCCCACGGCGAACTCCGGGTCGTGGTTCGAAGCTGCCGTCGATCACCCGGCAGTTCGGATGGTCTCGTTCACTGGTTCGACCGAGGTCGGTCGAGTCTTGCTGCGGCGGTGCGCCGACCGCGTCCTCAAGACCGTGATGGAGCTCGGCGGCAACGCGCCCTTCATCGTGTTCGACGATGCCGACCTCGATGCTGCGGTCGAAGGAGCCATGGTTGCGAAGATGCGCCACTCCGCCGAGACCTGCACGGCGGCGAACCGATTCCTGGTGGAGGCGGGCGTTGCGGACGAGTTCAGCCAACGTCTCGCCATTGCCATGGGAGCGGTCAAGATCGGCAACGGGTTCGACGAGGGAGTGACGTGCGGCCCGCTCATCAACCGCAAGGCGGTCGACGATGTTCGAGACCTCGTCGACGCAGCCGTCGGCGCCGGGGCATCGGTCCGACTCGGCGGCAAAGCCGCTGACGGTCCTGGATTCTTCTTCGAGCCGACCGTGCTGGGTGGAGTGGCGCCCGACTCGCCGATTGCCCATGCCGAGATTTTCGGTCCGGTCGCCCCGATCGTGTCGTTCAACGACGTCGACGCCATGATCACCATGGCAAACGACACCGAGATGGGCCTGACGGGTTACGTCTACACGCAAGATCTCCAGAAGGGTCTGGCCGTGTCGGAACGGATTCAGGCAGGGATGATCGGCCTCAATCGCGGCGCCGTGTCCGATCCTGCGGCGCCCTTCGGTGGCATGAAGCAGTCGGGTCTGGGACGCGAGGGCGCCAGCGAGGGCATTTACGAGTTCTGCGAAACGCAGTACATCGCCACGAACTGGTAGGCGTCGACTTGCTCGTCGTCGACCGCGTGGCGTTCGTCGGGATGGACGCGCCCGCAGTCATGAACAACGCGGGGCTCAGTGGCCTTTCGGTCGCTCCGCGGGAACTTGCCAATCAGCTGGCATCCGATCGAAATCGAAGAACGGCGCCTCGTCGCCGGCCGCCACGGCGTCCTCGATCTGGTCGTAGAACCCCTTACCCGTCTCTTCGGCGAAGGTGATGGCGACCTCCTGATCGCTCTCGCCGACCCGCGGCCGCTGGCAGTACTCGGGAAAGCTGGCCTCGGCGGCGTCGCCCTCGGCATAACCGCGGGCGAACATCTGCTAGAGCGCCCCGAACCCGTCATTGCGCACCAAAACCTGCCCGCGCGGGGTGCCGCCCATCGATTGCAGATGGCTCACGAACTTGTCGAGGTCGTGTGTGTCGAACGCAACATGCTGACACGAATGATCACCGTGGCGCTCGACGAACTTGGTCACCTGCGACTTCTTGTCGCGGTCGATGCCCTCGATGAGAGCGACGCCGAATTCGCCGTAGTCGACACACCAGATCTTCATCGAGCTCTCGGGGTCGTCCGGACGTACGTCATCGATGCGCTTGATCAGCGTGCCGCCCTCGACCTCGATGTGGAACCAGGCCCATCGCTCGATCGAGCCCCGTTCGCACGCGTATGTGATGTGATCGACTTTCTTCAGATGCGACATACGGCTATTCCACCAAGTCGTCCAGGATATTGCAAGAACATTCCACGAACATGCTCTATACTTCGGAACAGGTGAACAGATTGTTCAGTAGTTGCCAATTATGGCGGACAGGAGTGGACACAATGCACAGACCGATCGACGACGCCGATCTCCGACTGATCGCGGCGCTGCGGCAGCACCCGCGCGCGTCGCTCGTGCAACTCGCCGGCGCTGCCGACATGGCGAGGGGCACGGTGTACTCCCGACTCGAACGATTGGAGACCGAAGGGGTCATCGCCGGGTACGGGCCCGAGATCGACGCCGCACGGGCCGGCCTCGGCGTTCTCGCATTCACGACGCTCGAGATCTCCCAAGGGTCACACGACGAGACCACCGCGGCGCTTGCGGCGATCCCGCAGATCACCGAGATCCACACCGTCACCGGGCCGGGCGACCTGCTCTGCCGGATCGTCGCCCGTTCGAACGACCACCTCAACGACGTGCTGCAACACATTGCGCGCATACCCATGGTGGGGCGCAGTGAGACCCATCTCTCTCTGTCGACCGACTTGCATCGCACGGTCGCCGACATCCTCGTCGGTGCTCCCTGCTGAAATCTGATTGCATCGGCCGTGGTGATCAGTCCTCGATCTCGAGGCGGTGATCGAGGGCAACGGGTTCAGCGCGCGTGGGGACGTTGCCTGCGAGTTCTGTGATGAAGTCGTGGTCGCCTCCGATGTAGAGCGACCAGAAGTCCACGTCGGTCGCGACGAACCATCGCCGGTCGTCGGGCCAGAACAGGTCGGGGTTGCGCCAGCCGTCGAATCCGGGGTAGTTCAGCTGAGTACAGCCGTGACCGGGCCTTCCACCAGGTAGTAAGTGCGGTGCGGCCGGTCGAAGCGTGGAATCTGATCCAGGGCGGCGCGGATGGCGGCGTTGCGGCGTCGGTCCTCTTCGCGCAATCGAGCTCTCTCGCGTTCGAGTGCACGCAGGGCTTCGTCTCCGAGGGGCTCTCGGTGTGCGATGTGGGTCGTGGCTTTGTCGAATCCGTGGCCCTCCCAGATTGCGAACCACGCCCGGTCCTGCGTGGACGTATGCCGTTCGCCGATCCGAGGCGATGACGTCGAACAGGTCGCGGTAGAGCAACCACCAGTCCTCAGGGCACGGGGCCGGCGCGTGCACCCGGAGCACCGACTGGTACTGATCCGGGACAAGTGTTCCGACGGTCCCGGGATTTCCGAGACACGATCGCCCGATCCATTCGGCTGACGCGATCGTGTTGGCAGGCCTCACGTGGTCACCGAAGCTCATTGCCACAGGTTCGCACGCGTCGGATGCCGCCCGAACGAGCATCTCTCGGATGCGCTTACGCGCCACGAACGTCGCCAGTGCGTTCAACCACGCAATGGTCGTTCCGAGCGCCGACTGGAGCGATGCGGTCGACCGAATCATGCAGCCGACACTGGTCATCCACGGCGCCTGCGACCCGATCCTGCCCCTGCCCAACGGCGAAGCGATCGCCGACCATGTCAACGACGCTCGACTCCACGTACTCAACGATGCCGGTCACGAACTCAACCCGCTCGATCTCGACGAGATACGCGCAACGATCGTGACGTTCATCAACAGCACAAACACCCATGGCGAGTAGCGGAACGCCGGCGCCAACGCGCGGGCGTGGTGCGGTCCGGGCGTCGACCCTTTGACCGTACCTGCGTTCGCTGACGTCAACCGTCGAACACGTGCGCTGCCGCTTCCAGGTCACGCCGTCTCACCCGGACGCTGTAGTCGCTGAGCACTTGGGTTCCGACGTTGAAGGTGTCATCTCCCATCGCGTCGATCCCAGCCGCCTGCAACCGCGCGACCAGAAGTGGCCCAGCGCCGACAAGCACGACTGCGAACTCGACGAACTCGTCCGGATCGAGATCAGTACTACCCCGATTGAGCCACTGAAAAACGCGATCCCGAAGACCCAACTTGATCCCTCCGCGAGAGAAACGTTAGCTCATCGGACGGCTACAGAAAGCGGTCGAGCACGCGAAGCACCTGCTTGAACACCGGAACACCCCGGAGCCTCTGCAGAAAGCCGACTGGATTGGATTCGTCCGCCACGCCTCTGGCCGCGTCTCGCGTCTTGCCCATGGTCCGTCAGGCTAGTTCTCCCCGGCTTGCACCGTAAGTGTGCGTGTCGAAGTGTTGCGGTTTCGTCATGGCTCCATCACGACCCACCCGCGGCGCTGCAGTTCGGCCGCAAGTTGCTGGTCGGGGAAGTTTCGTAGCACACGGTCGGCGGGCGTGGACTTGGACGACGGGGGAGTGGTCTCGACGAGTCCACCGTCACCGTGCTCAGCTTCCTGAAGTTGGGCGATGAACTCGTCCGCTTCGTCGCGGGTGAACTTGCCGCCGGCCTGTCGTTGCGTGAATCCCATCGGACCACGAGCATCGCGAAAGTCGGTGTGACCCGCCTGTTCGAGTAGCTCCAGGAGCTCGGCGATCTGGCGAGCGGTGGCCGGTGGACCGGATGGCTGCCCGAATGACATGCGACAGTCTGCCAGCTGACGTGTTCGAGCGCGCACCCCGGGCGGTCACCGCTCGAGTGAGGTGTTCTTGCAGTCGTCGATCGCCTTGACCAGCGGGTAGGGGTTCACCGCAGCGCCGCCGCGAGGATGTACTTCCATGTGGAGGTGCGGCGTTCCGGAGTTGCCGGTGCTGCCGACGTACCCGATGACCTGACCGGCCTTCACCGGTACGCCGAGTTCGATACCGTCGGCGAGCCGTTCCATGTGGGCGTAGAAGAAGTAGGTGCCGTCGGCCATCGTGAGGCGAACGCCATTGCCGGCGAGCGATCCTGGATAGTCGGTGTAGACCTTCTTGATCTTGCCGTCGGCCACCGCGTAGATCGCCTTGCCCGACGACGTCAGGATGTCGACGCCCTCATGGAGGCGACCGCTACCGCGCGAGTAGTGCCACGTGTCGCTGTAGTAGCACCGGCCCTGAACGGGAAAGGCCTGCAACGTCACGTTGGTCACAGCGGGTGCCGACGGTGCAGATGCACCGGTGATGCCGAGCGCCTTGGCCGTGGCATCGTTGATCTGGCCCGTCGCTGACAAGCCGTTGCTGCGCTGGAACGACACGATACCGCCGGCAGTTGCGGCACCGAAGATGCCGTCGGCGCCGCCCCGAATGGAGATGCCCGCTTTGATGAGCGCACTCTGGACTGCCAGGACGCGGCTGCCGCGCTCGCCGTAGATCGCGTATCCGCCCGTGCCACCGGAACCGGCATTGGTGTTCGTCGGCGCCTTCTTCGGGTTCGCGAGTGCGGTCACTGTCGCATCGTCGACACGCCCCGTCGCCTCGATTCCCTGCGACGTCTGGAAGCTCTTGACCGCCTCGGCCGTCGCCGGACCGAAGATGCCGTCGGCCCCACCCCGCACCTTGACACCAGCCTTGAGGAGCGCGTTCTGCAACTCCTTCACAGCGGCGCCGAGGGCCCCGGCCCTGAGGCCGGCAAGGGCACTCGCCGGCTTGGTCACGCCCGCAGACGGTTTCGCCGCAGAGCTCGGTGCCTTGAGGAGCAGCAACACCTTCAACGTCCGCTCATCGACGCTCGCCGTGGCCTTCAGGCCGTTCGAATACTGAAACGAACTCAGCGCGTTCGCAGTGGCGCGACCGAAGACACCATCCGCACCCACCGTGTACCCGACGCCGCCGAGTCGCTGCTGCAGTTCACTGACTGCGCTGCCCTTCGAACCGAGGCCGAGACCCAACATTGAACCATTGGATGAGGCTGTATCTGACGTTGACGTCGAGGAATCGCCTTCCGACGACGAGCCACTGCTGTTCTTGTTCGCACCCTGCTTCGCGGCGAGGGCGCCGGCGGTCGCCTTGTCGACTGTGCCGGACGTCGACAAGCCGCGCGACTGCTGATACTTCTTGACTGCTGCTTCGGTGCCCGAGCCGTAGATGCCGTCGACACCGCCTGCGACATTGATGCCGGCGTCGACGAGCGCCTGTTGCAGCACTCGGACGCTGCCTCCCTTGCTGCCGCGCTGCAGACCGACGAGGGGACCATCGAGCAGACCAAGGGCGATTGCCGTCGTGTCGTCGACCGAACCCGTCTGCGCAAGACCCTGACGCTTCTGGAACGAGCTGACTGCCGCTGCCGTCGCCGGGCCGAACACGCCGTCGGCGCCGCCTCGAACTTCCACGCCGGCACTGATCAACGCCTGCTGCAACGTCTTCACCGACTCGCCGCGAGTGCCGGTCGACAACCCCGTGACGACGACGGTGGGTCGCGACGCGTGCGAGGCGCCGGCGATGAACACCGGCGAGAGCGTGAGGCTCAGGCCGATCGCGACCGCCCGCATCGTTCGACGAGTCGATCGTCGCGGGGCCCCACGACGATCACCGCCGACCAGGGAGGGGAGCGAAGCGGGCGATCCCGAGATGGCGGTCTTCGTCAAGATGGTCGTTTCACCCATGTCATGTCCTCCAACGTGCACAGTTGGTCATCGGCCAGATCCTGCCCGGAGCGAGCAACCCTCAAGTGAACATCGAGAGTCGACTTCCGGAAAGTCCTGGTTGATCAGTGACCAATCTCCCTCATTCCATCACCAAATGTCGATCGCGTGACGGTGAGTTGACATAACGGAGATTATGGGCGTTCACATCGAAAGAGTGAGCGCCCGGCCGAAACAACCCTTGACCAGGGGTCGAGCCTTCTTGTCGATGCCGGCATGCGGCGCAGGACGGCCAGAAAGAATTTCGGCTGTGAGGCTGATAATCAGGTTGAGGGTTACGTCAGTTGCCCTCGGATCCAGATCCGGGCACTTGTCGCCGCTCGACCACCTCGAGACACCCGACGAGGTCAGGCATCGGGTGGCGCCAGGGTCAATGACTCACGGCCTTCCACTTCCCTGTGTTCGTTGTCGGCCAGGATTTCGTCATGACGGAATACCGCCTGATGGTGAGGGTGCGGAGATTTCGCGATCTCTGAGCGGTCGTGCCGCGTCGAGGACCCAATCGAGCACTTCGCGCACCTGCTTGACACTCGACCGCGATCCGATGGCTGCGAGATCCCGCTCGGCGTCCTGCACTGCACATGCGAGCACATACAGATCGTCGTGCAGCGCGTCGAGTTCGGCGCGCGCAATCACCAACTCGCCTTCGCTGAGTTCGAGCTCGCGTGCCCGCTGCCGTGCCACCCAGTCCCACTGGCGACACTTCTGCGAGCAGAACTCGCGAGGCCGACCGCGACCGGACTGCGGTTGCAGCACTCTCCTACACCATCGGCACCGTCGCTGTTTCGTCATGACGAAATGGTATGCGTGTCGTCTCGGTGTTGCGTGGGACCACCCGATCCTCAGCGAACCGGCGCGGCGCCGATTGTCGTTCGGTGCAGGAGCCGATGGTGCCCGTCGTAGCCACCGGTCGCTCGGTGGAGCACCGAACGGTTGTCCCACATCACCAACATGTCGGGTTGCCATTCGTGGCGATACTGGAACTCGTCGCGAGTCTGAAAGTCGTACATCTCCCTGAGGAGCTCTGCGGCTTCGGCTTCGGCGACACCGTCGATGCCGATGATGTATCCGACGCATCCGAACACGCCGGCCCGCCCGGTCTCCGGATGTGGGCGAATGAGCGGGTGGAGTTGGGTGCGCAGCGCATTCTCGGACGGTCGGATGTGCATGCTCCGGCCGGTTGCCCGGTCGGCCGTGCCGTACAAGCCGTCGGGCGCATAGCCACCTCGGGCCGAGTGGATCGCCATCTTTCCGGTCAGCCGAGCGCACAGATCCTCAGGCATGGCATCGAGGGCGGCGTGCTGATTCGCGAACAGCGTGTCGCCGCCGACCGGCGGAATCGTGATTCCGAAGAGGCACGTGCCCGCCGGCGGTGTGTCCTGGAAGCTCCAGTCACTGTGCCAGTTCTCTGCGAACAATGGCGATGTCTCGCCGGCGAGGCGTTCGACCGCGATGACGTGGTCGCTCCCTCCAATCGGTGCGATGAACGGGTCGTCGCCGAATGGGCCGAATCGAAGCGTGAAGCGTTCGAGGTCGTCGTCCGTCATGGCCTGGCCGGGAAACGCGAGGACGTGGTGGTCGAGCCACGCCGAGCGAATGCCCACGACGGTGTCGGCGTCGATGTGTCCCGTGAGATCGACGCCGGTCACCGTTGCGCCGCACGCCTGTCCGGATGGAGTGATGGTGAGCGCCATCGCCCGAACCTAGACCGTGCTTCCGCACTGGTTCGGTTCGGAGTGTCCATCGCAGTTGCTGATCTGTGGGAGAGTGGCAGCATGACCGAACAACGACGTGTCGTCGACATCGCGTCCGATCTGATCGAGACGGCGAAACAACTCTCGGCGGCGACGACGAACAGCGAGAAGGCCGACCTGCGTTCGCGCCAGATCGAGCTGCGGGCAGAGGCTGCCGCCGCCCGCGGACCGGAAGTCGAGTCGTTCACCGATGCCGAGTTGGATCATCGTCTACAACGGTGCGAAGAACTGCTCGCCGACCTGCACGACACCCACCTGAACATCGGGGCGATCGGCGGCGCAAGCGGTATGGGCGGCGGACTCGACCCGCACGAGACGATCGTGCACAACCAGTACATCGACGCAATCGGCGGCCGCAGAGAACTGGAATCGGTCAGGGATTCCGTGCTCGCCGAGCAGCAACGCCGCAAGGGCTGAGCTTCGCCGAACCTCGCAGTCGGTCAGCTGACCGAAACGGACGCGTCAGCCGGCCACGATGTGTTCGAGCATCAGCTCGGGCTCGTCGTTCTCGAGCCGTTGCAGCCGGTAGCGGCTCTCGAACAGTGCAACGAGTTCTCCGTCACCACGGCTGAGAATGCGGATCCCGCCGATCGACCGAAGTCGGTCAGCCGAGTCTGAGTCGGTCAGACGGATGGCTTCGTACGGTGCGGCATTCACCTCGATCGGAGCGCCGAACTCCACGTCGAGGCGATTCGCGAACACCTCGAACTGGAGCTGACCGACTGCCGCGAGAATCGGTGCGGCATCACCCATGTCGGGGTCGCGAAGCACTTGGACCACGCCTTCCTCGTCGAGCTGTGCCAATCCGCGTCGGAACTGCTTGAACCGGCCGGTGTCGAGCGGTCTCGCCGACGCGAAGACCTCAGGAGAGAAGCGCGGGATCGGCGGGAACTCGACGAACGCGCCGTCGTAGAGCGAATCGCCGATGTTCAAACCGGTCGCGTTGACCAGTCCGACGACGTCGCCCGGGTAGGCGAGGTCGACCGTGGTGCGTTCCGCGCCGAACACCGTGGAGGCGTACTTCGTGGCGAACGGCTTCCCGGTTCTCGCGGTCGTCATGACCATGCCCCGCTCGAATTCGCCTGAGCAGATCCGCACGAATGCGATTCGGTCGCGGTGCGACCGATCCATGTTGGCCTGCACCTTGAACACGAACGCCGAACATGGCGCAGCGAGCGGGCGCCCCTCCCCCGCCACGTCGAGACGCGGTGCCGGCGCCGGGGCCAGATCGATGACCGCGTCGAGCAAGCTCCGGACGCCGAAGTTGGTCAGCGCGGATCCGACGAACACCGGTGTCGACTCACCTGCGAGGAACGACGGCAGGTCGACATCGGCTCCGATCGCGTCGAGCAACCCGCTCTCGTCCTGCGCCTGCTGCCACCACGAGCCCTCTTCGGCAGCGGCTGTCTCGTTGTCGACGAGTTCCTCGGGGGCGATGGCGCTGCCTCGCACCGTCCGGGTGAATCGTGTGAACTCCTTCGTCCGCCGGTCGATGACGCCACGAAACTCACCGGAGATGCCGACCGGCCACGTGGCCGGCGTCGGACGCAAGCCGATCTGCGACTCGATCTCGTCCAGGAGCTCGAGCGGGTCGCGTCCCGGCCGGTCGTACTTGTTCAGAAACGTGATCACAGGGAGGTTGCGGGAGCGGCAGACCTCGAAGAGCTTCAACGTCTGAGGTTCGATGCCCTTGGCGGTGTCGAGCACCATGACCACGGCATCGACGGCCGACAGCACCCGGTAGGTGTCTTCCGAGAAGTCACGGTGGCCCGGCGTGTCGAGCAGGTTGAGATGATGATCGCGATACGGGAACTGAAGCGCAGTCGAGCTGATGGAGATGCCCCGCTTCTGCTCCATCTCCATCCAGTCGCTCGTAGCCGAACGCCGTCCGCTCCGGGCCTTGACCGCACCGGCCTCGCCCAAGGCTCCCGCGTACAGCAAGAACTTCTCGGTGAGCGTGGTCTTGCCTGCGTCGGGATGGCTGATGATCGCGAACGTGCGCCGCCGCGCCGCTTCCTCGACGATGGACGTTCCGCTCATCGGGACGCCCCGAACGTGCGGACGCGCGCCCGCTCGAAGTGTGGTTCGCTGGCAGGCACTCGAACGAGCCTACCGACGGCCGACCGAGTCGGACCTGCATGCTTCTGCCAGGAAACGTCAGTCGCGCAGCGAATCGCCGCGCTGCCAGGCTTGTTCCGCCGCTTCGAGACGCGGCGCCGCGACTGCTTGCAGCGCGCGGGACAGTTCGGCGATCGTCAGGTTGAGCAATGCCAACGTTCCGACGTGGCTGTCGAACGGTCCGACGGCTCCGGCCGCAACCACGAACGTCTGCTCGGCAGACACGGCCAGAGGTGACAGCAGACTGTCGGTGATGGCCACTGGATGCACACCACGCGCCACTGCCGCGCTGTACGCGTCGAGCACCCATCGGTCGTATCGCCGAAGATCGATCACCACGAGCGTGGTCGACGAGTCGAGCATCGCGACGCGGCGCTGGACTTCGACGTCGTTGCCGTCGATCATGCCGACGGTCGGGCGTAGCGATGACACCTCGGCCGTGAACTGTTGTGCGATCCCGCGAGACGCATCGCCCGACAACACTGCGACCGGTGCGCCCAGATCGGCCAGCCGTTCGACGAACGCAGCGAGTCGTGCTTGTTCGACCCCGTCGAGCGTCTGTTGCACGTTTGCGAGTTCGGTCGCGAGATGGTGGCCGATCACGCCCTCGCTGGGAGCCTCACGGATGCGCTCGGCCGCGGGCCGGAGCTGGAGAACAAGATCTCGTTGCACCGAGGCTTGCAGCTCCGAATACCCGTCGTATCCGAGCTTGGCCGCCAATCGCACCACCGTGGCGGCACCCGCGCCCGATTGACGCGCCAGATCAGCGACCGTTCCGAAACCAACCGTTTGCGGCGTCGCGAGGATCACCTCGGCAACTCGGCGTTCCGACGACGTGAGACTGCCACCGGTCTGTCGAATTCGGTCAGCGACGTCCATGGTCTCGGCAAACGTAGCCGAACTGGCCACAGCACCGCTCCAACTGACGCTCTGGGCGCCCTCCCTCCGTGGAAGATCTGTTCCATAAATGTAGGATATCGGAATGTATGCGCTCAACTCTGATCAGGCTTCGTGGTCGACCACTCTGGCGATGACCGCACATGTCCCCCGACTTCCGTGGGGCGACGCCGTCCTCCCGCTTCCCGCCGACCACGACGGGGCCGATGGCCATGCGCCCGACGAGCAGCTCGTCACGCACAGCGCCCACGTCTCGCAAGCGCTTCCCGCCGACGTCTACCGGGCGCTGGCCGACTTCCGGAGCGATCCACCGACATCTGGCGCATTGCTGCTCACCGGAGTTCCCGTCGGTGACCTCCCACCAACCCCTGCACATCCCACCGACGCCGTGTCGAAGGACTTGGTCTCGGATGTACACCTGCTCGCCGTGGCGAACCAACTCGGGCAACCGGTCGGCTACGCACACGAACACGGGGGCTCGTTGATCCAGACGATCGTGCCCACCCACACGGGCGCCGACCAACAGATCTCCACCTCGTCGTCCGTGTCGCTCATGTTCCACACCGAGACGGCGTTCCACGCGCATCTGCCCCGCTACCTGCTCCTGCTGTGCCTGAAGGGCGACGTCAACGCGACGACAACGTTGTGCGGGGCGCGATCGATCATCGGCCGCCTCGGTCGGTCGACCATCGAAGCGCTGTTCGAGCCCCGGTTCCGTTTTGCGGTCGATGCCAGCTTTGGCGCGGATCCGCTCCAGGGTGCCTCGCCGCTCCGCCCGATTCTGTCCGGCACCGTCGACGAGCCGACGTTCATCTTCGATGCCGATCTCACCACCGGTGCCGACGCCGAGGCCCAGGAGATCGTCGAACAGGTCACGAGTGCCATCGCCGAGCACGCCTTTTCCGTGACCCTGCATGCCGGTGATCTGCTGATCGTCGACAACTTGCGCGCCGTGCATGGGCGGTCCGCCTACGCTCCCCGGTTCGACGGCAGCGACCGCTGGCTCCAACGATCGTTCGTGGTGACCGATCTCGCGCCGAGCGCTTCGGCACGACGTGACCGTGTGATCACATCGCTCCGCTGACTCCGTGTCGTCGCCGCCATACTTGACCGCGTGAAGCTTCCCGAGCCCCCCGAGCGAGCGTTCGCCAGCGACAACGCCGCCGGTGCCCACCCTCGCATCATCGAGGCGATCATGGCCGCCAACACCGGCCACGCGCTCGCCTATGGCGAAGACGTCTACACGCGTCGCAGCGAGAAACTGTTCTGCGAGACGTTCGGTACCGAGGTGGCAACGCTCCTGACGTTCAACGGAACCGGATCGAACGTGTTGGCGCTGGCGAGCATGCTCAAGCCGGCGCAGGCCGTGGTGTGTACGAACTGGGCGCACATCGCCGTGGACGAGACCGGGGCTCCGGAGCGGATCCTCGGTGCAAAGCTGATCGATCTCCCGTCGCCGAACGGCAAACTCGTTCCGGAACAGGTGGCGGCTGAAGCCGAGATGATCGGTGTCGTGCACCATGCGCAACCGGGTGTCGTATCGATCACCCAGAGCACCGAACTGGGCACGCTGTATTCGGCTGATGAAATCGGGGCGCTCTGCGACGAGGCACACCGGGCCGGGATGACCGTGCACCTCGACGGGGCTCGAATCGCGAACGCCGCTGCAGCGCTCGGTGGATCGGTCGACGCATTGCGTGCGTTCACCGTCGATGCCGGCGTCGACGTGGTGAGCTTCGGCGGAACGAAGAACGGCCTGCTCGGAGGCGAGGCAGTGGTGTATCTGAACACCGAACTCGCCGAACGTGCGCCGTACATCCGCAAGCAGGTCAACCAATTGCCCTCGAAGATGCGCTTCATCGCTGCCCAGTTCAATGCTCTGCTCGAGGATGCACTCTGGCTCGACCTCGCAACGGATTCGAACACCATGGCGACGCTGCTCTACGAGTTGACCAGCGACATCGATGGCATCACGTACGACGCTCCGCCGGCCGTGAACAGTGTCTTTCCGCTGTTACCGGAGGGCACGATGGAGACCCTGAGCGACTGGTGCTTCTTCTGGCCGTGGGACGCGAGCAGGAACCAGGCTCGCTGGATGACGGCGTGGGACACGAGCGAAGCCGACGTCCGCCAGTTCGCCCAGGGAGTTCGCGAGATCCTGACATGACGTAATTGACTCACCGGTTACTTAGATCTATTGTGACGCGTGCTGGTGTGACAGGTGGGTACGTATCACCGGTGTCGAGACACGTCGGAGAAGGGGTATCAATGGCAGTAGTCGAGAGCATTGTCGATCCAGGAACGTCCGAAGACGACTGGATGGGACAGGCCGCCTGCAAGGGCATGACACACCTGTTCTTCCCCTCCCCCGCCGAGCGCCCCCAGGCCCGCGAACGCCGCGAGGCCACCGCCCGCCAGGTCTGCGGCAGCTGCACCGTCCAGTCAGTCTGTCGAATGTTCGCCCGTGATGCTCACGAGTACGGCTTCTGGGGTGGCGAGAGCGAAGACGAGCGCCACGCTGCGGGTTTCAGGCTGATCGCACCCATCGGTGTGCGCGCCCGCTCCGCCAGCTGACCTGACAGCCCACGCCGTCCGGCAATCCATCGGTTCGATGCGCAGCGCGACCGGTGTCCTTGTTCTGGGTAGCACCAACCTCGATCTCGTGGCAACCGCCGCGCGGATCCCCGGGCCCGGCGAGACGGTGCTCGGCTCGGGCTACGCCGAGCACCCCGGCGGGAAAGGGCTCAATCAGGCATTGGCCGCTGTTCGCAGCGGTGCGCCGACGCGCTTCGTCAGTGCGATCGGCTCGGATGCGGCCGGTGAACACCTCTTGGCTCTGATGACCGCGAACGGGCTCGACATCGAGTCGGTCCGCGTCCATCCCGAAGTCCCGACCGGCAGGGCCCTGATCATGGTGAGTGACATCGGCGAGAACTCAATTCTCGTTGCACCCGGAGCGAACTCACTGGTCACGACGCCCACGATCCCGGCGTCGATCGGTGTGCTGCTCGCTCAACTCGAAGTACCGATCGACGTGGTCGCCGAGTCGTTCGTTACCGCGCGCTCCATGGGTATCACGACGATCCTGAATCCGGCACCGGCTGCGCCACTCGTCCCTGAACTCGTCGCGGCCTGCGACATCGTCGTGCCGAACGAGCATGAACTCGACGCACTCGGTGGCGTCGAACGCTTGCTCGGCGCAGGGATCGGCACGGTCATCGTGACGCTGGGTGCACGTGGCGTCGAGATCTTCCGTCATGATGCAAACTCCTCCTCGACGTTGCCGTCGTTTCCCGTCGACGTCGTCGACACCACGGGAGCCGGCGATTCGTTCTGCGGCGCGCTGGCGGCTCAGCTCGCAGCCGGCGCATCGCTGCACGATGCCGTCCGATGGGCGACAGCAGCCGGCGCTCTGGCCACGACGGTGCGCGGGGCGGTTCCGTCGATACCGACGGCCGAACAGATCACCGGTCTCCTCGCCGACCACGCTCGGTGAGTTCGGCGGCTACGGCCGGTCGCGGCCGGCTCGGAGCACCACGGCAGCCCACCCGTCTCGTCGCAGCGTGCGGACGACGCGGAGTGGATGCAGGGCGTCGAGCACGTGATCGTGCAGCCCGTCGAGCACTCCCGAGATGATCAACGTCCCGGCTGTGACGCGTTCAAGCTCCGGGGCCAGTCCGACCAACGTGGGAGCGAGGATGTTTGCGACGACCAGGTCGAACTCGCCGTCGATCTCGGCGAGATCGCACGTGGACGCTTCGAGCCTGACGGCAACGTCGTTCAGCACCGCGTTGTCCCGCGTGGCCTCGACCGCCGCCGGCGAAATGTCGATGGCGGTCGCACGGTTCGCTCCTGAGAGCAGCGCAGCGATCGCGAGCACGCCGCTACCGCACCCGACATCGAGCACCGTGGCTCCCTGCGTGACCAACGCGCGGAGAGCCTGGAGGGAGAGGATCGTCGTGGGGTGGTCACCCATCCCGAACGCCGCGCCAGGGTCGATCCTGATCGCGAGCGCATCGCCGGTGTCCGGCTGTGGCAGCCACGCAGGAACGACGACCAGGTCGCGACCGATCCAGATGGGCGTGGCGTGGTCCCGCCACGTGTCGGCCATGGTTTCGTCGATCTCGACCGAGCGCGCAATCCAGCCTCGTGGCGCATCGACCGTGAGGCCCTGGATCACAGCGGAACCGGTACCGAGGACTGTCCAGAGTTCGACGATGTCGGGATGTTCGGTCTCGCGTTCCTCCACAGCAGGGGCACCCGAGCTCCACAGACGATCAGCTGCCAGCTCGACGTCCACTCGCGGCACCGACAACACGAACGCCCGCATCAGTCGAGCCGGCGGAGAGCGGTCGGGTAGGTCCTCGCCCGCTCTGCGTAGTGAGCCGCCGATGTCCGGATCATTTCGAGATTCCCGTGCCCGGGCCTGATCTGAGCAGGTGAACCGACCGCGAGCGCGCCGCTGGGCACGTCGACGTCGTACAGCACGACAGAGTTCGCAGCCACGATCGCGCCTGTCCGGACGACAGAGCGGTGGAGGACCATGGCAGCGTTGCCCACCATGACGCAATCCTCGATCGTGCAACCTTCGAGGTGCACGATGTGGCCGATGACGCAGTCGCTTCCGATCGTGGTCCAATCGTCCGGAGTGGTGTGGATGACGCTGTTGTCCTGAATGCTCGTGCGGGCACCCACGTGGATCTCGCCGCCGTCGCCACGAAGGACCGCTCCGGGCCACACAGAACTCTCGGGTCCGATCGTCACCGCACCGATCACGACCGCGTCCGGATGGACGAAAGCGGTGCGGTCGATGGTCGGTTCGAGATCGCCCAAGGCATAGATCGGCACGATCAGAACGTAGCGAATCCCATGGTTCTCGGGCGGATCGCGATTCGGCCTGCGCCGGCGAGACGACGGCAGCTCGGATGTCAATGGAGTTTCGAACGCATGAAGCAGTAGGTTTGCGCACCATGTCCCGACGCATCGACATCGAGCTGACGAGTTCGCAGCAAGACGGCTCCTGGACCTGGCGCGCTGCCGGGGCGAAGAATCCCAAGGGGGTCCTCGATGGCTCGATCCTTCCTTCTGGGGCGAAGGTCGGCGATGAGCTGAAGCTCGAGATCGAACAGGAGATCGACGGGATCACGGTGCTCGGTGTCGTAGAAGGCAAGGCCAAGGAGACGCGTCCCGCCGTGCTCGAGATGCTCCCGAGCGACAAGCCGTTCGAAGCCGTCATCGAGACCCGTGCTCAGCGGGATCGCAACGACCGTGGCGGTCGTCGCGATGGTGGTCGTGACGGTCGTCGTGAGGGCGGACGCAAACGTGGCGGTGATGGTGGTCGTGACGGTCGGCGTGAGGGCGGACGCGGGCGCGACGGCAATCGCGGTGACGGTGGTCGTG
>JBBKWQ010000138.1:0-5125 GCA_037969115.1 Ilumatobacteraceae bacterium | reverse complement strand
ATCGACGAAACCGTCGAGTACCACCACCCCCAGACGGAGGATCTGGACGAGAACGGACAGGGCAATTGCCATACCGCGTTCGCGTTCGTGGCCCATCGAGCGGTGGTCGATGTCGATCCTGAACTCGGGCTCGTCAAGGTCGTCCAGATCGCCACGGCGCAAGACGTCGGCAACGCGCTCAACCCGCTGTCGGTCACCGGTCAGATCGAAGGTGGCATCGCCCAAGGTCTTGGACTTGCGCTCATGGAAGAGATCATTCAAATCGACGGTGTGATCCGAAACCCCAACTTCACGGACTATCTCCTCCCGACCTTCCTCGACATGCCACCTGTGGTGGCCACGCTGATCGAACAACCGGACCCGCACGCTCCGTTGGGAGCCAAGGGCGTCGGCGAACCCCCGTGCATCTCCTCCACCCCGGCGATCGTCGCTGCGATCCGTGACGCTCTGCGCCAAGCAGGAGCTGAACGACCCCTCAACCGCGTTCCCGTTCGCCCGTCGGACATTTGTCTCTGAGGCCAGTGCGTGATTGTGACCCGGCTCGATCTGTTCGCTCTGGCGAAGGCCGCGCGGACGGACATGCTCGCGGCGATGGAGCTCCTTCCATGCGACGCTGAGTTGTCGAGGGCCAGGTTTGGAGTTCCGTTCGTCGTTGCCCAGTCGTTCGCGACCGCCAGTGAGGTGCTCGTCGCCGACGCCGATTCGTACCGCAAACCGTGGATGATTCGACGGGTCATCGAAGGTGGACTCGGCGAGAACCTGTTCACAACTGACGGCGATGCCTGGCGGTCTCGGCGTCAGCCGGTTGCCCCCTCGTTCGGTGTGCATCAGGTCAACGCGTTGACCGCGACGATGGCCTCGACGGTGTCGGAGGTCATCGAGGCGTGGGAACCCGGCGAAGTCGACGTCCAGGCCGCCATGAATGATCTGACGATCCGGATCGCGCTCCGCACCCTGCTCGGGACAAACGAGGAGACCGAAGAACTGGCCGTGTCGGTGCGGCGCGACTTCGAAGAGATCCTGGAGTGGATCACGTTCAAATTCAACCGGCCTGCTTCACTCCCGGCGTTCGCTCCGACGGGCCGAAACCGAAGTCTCAAGACTTCGAAGGCGCGGCTCAGGCGCTCCATCGAGCAGTTGATGGAATACCGACGCACGCAAGCGGGCGACTCCGTCGACATTCTCGGTCGCCTGCTGCAAGCGCAACAGGCCGGAACCCACCAGTTGAGCGACGAGTCCATTCTCGACGAGTGCACCGGGTTCATGTTCGCCGGCCACGAGACGACGGCGTCCGCCCTGAGCTGGGCGCTCTACGAACTGTCCCTCCGACCTGATGTCCAGGACGCTGTCGCGGCCGAGGCCGCAGGGCTCGATCCGACGGACCCGGCACTCTCGGTCCGGGTCGCGGAGATGCGACGAACCGGCGATGTCGTCGACGAAATTCTTCGGTTGTATCCCGCCGGCATCTCGATCGTGCGTTCCGCGAAGCGAGCGACGCACATCGGAGCAGAGCGAATCCGCCGAGGGACTGTGGTGATGATTCCGGTGTACGCCATCCAGCGGTCCGCCGAGGTGTGGGACGATCCCAGCACGTTCGACCCATCCCGACACATTCCCGGAAACGGACCCGGATTCCTGCCATTCGGACTCGGCCCTCGTCGGTGCCTCGGTGCACGCTTCGCCCGCAACGAACTACGCATCGCACTCGCACTGATCTGCTCCAGGTGGCGCCTCGGCTACAACGAGCCTGAGCCACCGACACCAATCGTTGCTCCGTCACTTCGGGCAGCGGGCCGGCTGCCGCTCACCCTCGCCCCGCGGACCTGATTCGACCGATCGTTGCCGTCCGTTGCAAACGAGCAGGTAAGTTCGCTCCGCATGGCTGACGCGCGCGAAATCATGACCTGGGACATGTTTGGGCAGGCGACCCGGGATCTCTGCCAGATGGTCGCCGACGACGGCTACGAGCCCGACATGATCCTGTCGATCGCCCGCGGAGGACTGCTTCCCGGCGGCGCCATGGGATACGCCCTGTCGATCAAGAACGTGTACACGATGAACGTCGAGTTCTACACCGGCATCGACGAGCGCCTCGACGTCCCGCGCATCCTCCCGCCGGCGCCCGATTTCGTCGATCTGTCCGACGGAAAGATCCTGATCGTCGACGATGTCGCCGACACCGGCAACACGCTCAAGTCGGTCGAGGAGTTCTGCGAGGGCAAGGTCGGCGAAGTGCGCACCGCAGTGATCTACGAGAAGTCCCACTCGGTCGTGAAGTGCGACTACGTGTGGAAGCGCACGGATCTGTGGATCAACTTCCCGTGGTCCGACAAGCCGCCGATCGCGGCTCGCGACGGCTACGTCGTCGAAGCCTGAGTCAAGCGCTGCTGGAGCGCCTTGGGCGGGATGATCCCGGTCAGCTTGCCTTCGCTCCACACGGTCACCACTGGACGCAGCGGGTTCAAGCGGGGAAGCACCGATGACAGATCGTCGTCCGGACCGGCTTGCGCCGTCTGGCTGAAGGGCATCATGAGGCTGTTGAGCATCACGAGCGCGCGTTGCTCGGCCGGGACCGCCCACAGCTGATCTTCCAGCACGAGGCCGTCGAGCACGCCGTCGTCGTTCGAGTCGACCGCCACAGCGCCGGCCTGTCCCAGGCGTGATCGCTGCCAGATCATCGAGTCGGCGTCCATGTCCGATCCGGCGTGTGCCACGCCGAACCACGTCAGGTCGCGGACCTTCACGCCGTCCAGTCGCTCGGAGATGTAGGAATTGGCGATCTCCGCCCTCGCGTTCGCAGCGATGAAGACGCCGGTGAGCGCAATGAAGACACCGCCCTGACCGTTCAGCATCAGGGCAACACCGGCGATGCCCATGCACCAACCGAGCACTCTTCCCGCGTTGCCCGCGTCGCGCTGTGCGCGGTACTTGTTGCCGGTCCGTGCCCACCGGACCGCCCGAAGCACGCGGCCTCCGTCGAGCGGGGCGCCCGGCAACATGTTGAACACGGCGAGTAAGAGGTTGACGAAACCGACCCAGACGATCGCATTCGATCCGATGACGTAGCCACCGCCGAACGTCACGAGGCCAATCAACAGGCTCACCAATGGGCCGGCGCCTGCGATCAGGCCATCGGCGCGCGGCGTGGGAGGTTCCCGGTCGAGGCGGGCCATCCCACCGAGCGCCCACAGGTCGATCGACTGGGTCTGGACCCCGTAGCGGCGAGCGACGAGCGCGTGACCGAACTCGTGAGCGAGGATCGAGACGAAGAATGCAACGATCACGATGACTCCGGCGACGATGCCGAACGATCCAGCAAGACTCACGCCGAACAGCACAGCGACAAGGGCCATGCTCCAGTGAGCGCGAACCGGAATACCGAAATAGCGGCCGAGGCTCAGTGATCCGTTGGTCATCGTGTGTGGTCCCTTCCTCGTGGACACTGAGTACAACCGTACGACACGATCGTGTGTTCCCTCCGGCAGCGATTGGATTCGTCAGCGGTTGGCGAGTACGACCGTGGCGCAGTTGCGGCCACTCGCGCCCCATACGCCAGCACCCGGGAATGTTGCGGCACCCGTGAGGTACAGACCGGTCACGGAAGTCTCGTAGCCGGTCAGTTCCGGGTTCGAGTTGCGGAACGCCGCGAGCGGACCGCCTGCGAAGCTTGCGGCATGTCCGGCCGGTAAGTGGAAATCCGATTCGTATCGGTCGGGGGTCACGGCACGCCAGTCCACGATCGAGTCGAGCAGACCCGGCTCGCAGAGTCCGGCGAACGCCTCGAGCCAACGTCGCGGTTCGCGCGAGCCGGGCCAACCTCCGGTGAGCGCATATGGGGTGTACAGCGCTTCGAGGCTGAGCACGTGGAGGCCGTCGGGGGCCATCGTCGGGTCGAGCAGCGTCGGGACGTTGACGAGCAGGCCGGGCTCGTCGAGCACACGGCCGGCGTCGATCGATTCGTGGCCGCGATGGATCGAAGCGAGATCTGGTGCGATGACCGTTGTCGGGCCGAGCGACCGATCGGTGTGGCGCAGTCGGGGTACTGCGTCGAGCACGACGTCGAGCTTCGACTCGTAGCCGTCGGCGTGCGTGACCGACTGCCAACGCCTGACAAGGTCGGCGGCGACCGAAGGGGGATGCTTCAGCCAACGCAGGAACGTGTCGTGTGGATTGCACGCCGACACGACGTTGGCGGCCGCCACGAGTTCGAGCTGACCGCCACCCGTGTCGATTCGAACACCGCTGACGCGGTCACCGGTGCAGCAGATCTCCGTGACCTTCGCGGCCGTCATCAGCGAGCCACCCTCCGCCAGAAACGCTGCGAGAAGCGCGTTCGGGACCTGACCGCTCCCTCCGACGGGGCGACCGACCTTGGCTACATGGCGCATCGCATGGGCGAGCGCTCCGAGGCCGGAACCGGCCGACTCGGGGGAGATGCCCCAGACCATCGGCCCCGTCACGGCTCCCGGTCCGCGGACGATCTCGTCGTCGAAGTACGAGCGCAACACGTCCGCCGCGCTCCGGCGGCTCCATCGCAACAGGGTCGGCGCACCGGCAAGGCGACGCTCCAACGCCATTCTGATGAGTCCCCGGACGGACGGCGGCTCGTTCGCAGCCTCGAGAATCATTCGCACCGCCGGCATGGCCGCTTTCGCGTAACGGCGGTACCCATCGACGTCACCAGGTGCGACTCGGCCGATTTCCTCGAGGGTCGCGTCGACGTCGTGGTGACTGGACCAGGTCGAGCCGGATGCTGCCGATCTCCACGTCATGTTGTGCTGGGCGGGGTCGACGTCGATGTACGACAGACCGTGGTCGGCGAGCCCGAGTTCCTGCATCACCGGAGTCGTGCGAAAGGTGAGGTGGTCGCAGTTGCAGATGTTGACGGTGGCGCCCGCAAACTTCTCGCTCGATGCCGTCCCACCGACCGAGTCCCGCGCCTCGACAAGCAGCGTCGACATGCCCGCACGTGCGAGGTAGGCGGCGGTGACGAGCCCGTTGTGCCCGGCCCCGATCACCACGGCATCGAAGTCCGGGGTCGGCATTCCCGTCATTCTCTCGCGCCCGCCTGTCAGCCGCCTAACGTTCTGTTGGTGTCACGACGCCTCGACGAACTCCGCGCACC
>JBBKWQ010000137.1:0-5219 GCA_037969115.1 Ilumatobacteraceae bacterium | reverse complement strand
AGTACAGCTGGTTGATGGGCGCGCCGATGGACAAGGTGGCGATGGCGATGCGCCTTTCGGCGCTGCCGGGGATGCGGACCATGATCGCCAAGATGCCCGTGACCCGAAACATGGTGAAGGCACTCCTGCGTCAGATCGGCCTCAAACGGGCGATCGACACTGGCACCTTCACCGACGAGATGATCGACTGGTTTCTGTCTGTGCAGCGCGATACAGACACGATGGCCAACGACCTGGGGTCGTCCCCGAAGATCATCACCCCGGTGCGCGGTCTCAACGAGCGCATGCTTCACACCGACGATCTCCTCGCCAGGGTGACGATGCCGACGCTGTTCCTGTGGGGCGATGAAGACCCAAACGGGGGTGCGCTCGTCGCCGCGACGTTCGTCGCGCGCCTGCCCAACGCGCAGCTCGAGGTCATCGGGCAGGCTGGTCACGCCCCCTGGATCGACGAGCTCAACCTCTGCGCGGAGAGCACCCGAGCGTTCCTCGCTAGGTGAGCAGTTGTATCCGATGTGCATCAGGATTTCGATCTTCTGGTTGTTGGTCTGCGTGCCGAAGCCGGCGGTCACCCGGGCCCGCACGAGGTCGAGGGAGCCCGCAGCGAACCGAGCTTCGCCCGCGACCGACCAGAATCTTTACCGACGTCGCGCATGACGCCATGCAGTTCCGGCAGTGGAGAGCGCACTGACGAGGTCGTCGTTCGTCGTACATTTTCTGAGCGGGTTGGCGAGCGCGTAGGTGCCCGAAGATGTGCCGATAGCGCGCGGTCCGGAGTGTGAGCGTATGTCGTTGATCTGAGCGTCTATTCGGCGTTCACTGCTTGGCCGTAGCGCTGGCGAGCGGCTTCGCCGGAGGTGCCGACCATGGCACCGATGGACGCCCACGAGTGTCCGTCGTGGCGAGCCTCGACGACCGCGTTGCGGAGGACTCGTTCGGTCTCGGCTCGAGCCATGAATGCTTCGCGTACAGTTCGCAGCGCGGTTGCGTCGCGGAGATCGCCGGGCTCGATCTGCTCGAATCGAGCTGCGAGTTCGTCGGCGTTGTCGAGAATCTCTTGTGCTGTTCGGGGCATTGGAATCACCTGAGGTACTTCGGTCGTGCCGTCATGGCGTGGATGATGATCGGGCCGTCGACGGTTTCGATCACGCCGATCTCGAGCAGGTTGCCCGAAGTGTCGGCGCCGAACTTCACGAAGCCGTCGTCGTGGTCGTCGACGAAGATTGGATGGTTGAAGGCGTGGATCATGTCGTCGTCGTGACGCCGTGTTTGCGAGCAATCGTCGCGATGAGCGGCGTTTCCACGACTCCAAGTTAGCTTGCCGCTTGCGTTGCGGCGCCGCTCCTGTTATGCACTCTCCGGCCAGCACGCAGATGACAAAGTTTGCCAAAGTCGTTACTGTGTCGTCCATGACCACGATGAACGTGTCGTTGCCCGACGAACTCAAGACCTTCGTTGATGAACGGGTCACCCACGACGGTTACGGGTCGACCAGCGAGTACGTGCGCGACCTGATCCGACGCGATCGTGAACGAGACCACCTTCGTACCCTCGTCCTCGATGGCGCGAACTCCGGTCCGGGCGTAGTTGCCGACCGTGCCTACTTTGACGTATTGCGCCAGCGCATCTCGTCGGAAGCCTGAACTCCTGGCGGCCAAGCCGGTTCAATTTCGAGATCTCGCGACCCTCGATCTCGAATCAGCCAGCAATCACTACGTCGCCGAAGCCGATGTCGCAACAGCCATCCGCTTCGTCAACGCAGTCGAAGCCACAGCGCAACGCATCGGCCGGAACCCGCGCCTCGGATCGCTCCGGTTCGCATACGAACTCTCCCTGGCGGACCTCCGGGCCATGTCAGTCGGCAAATTCCCGTACTTGGTGTTCTATGTGGAGCGCGAGAGTTCCATTGACGTCTGGCGAATCCTCCACGCCAGCCGAGACATCCCGACAGGTCTTCGAGAGCCAGACACCTGACTCGGATGCCTTCCGCACAATCCTGAGCGGGCCTCACCGATCGGACGTTCCGATCAGGAGCGGGCTGGGGCGGCGGGGTGGATGAACATTCTGGGCGGGTTTTCAACGTGGTGTAATCGTGGCATGATAGTGGCATGACTCGCGCTCGGATCAGCACGACCGTTGACCGCACCCTCCTCGATGACGCTCGCCGGCTCCATGCTGGAACCACCGATGCCGAACTCGTCGATGAAGCACTCACAGCCCTGCTCACTCGCTACCGGTCTGCCGAAATTGACGCCGCCTATGCAGCTGCGTACGAAGCACACCCGATTGGCGGGGAAGATGACTGGGGCGATCTCGCTTCGTTCCGAAGTGCGGCTTCGGCCACGTGAGCGCCTTGCCGGTCCGAGGTGAGCTGTGGTGGTGCGAACCGCCGGAGATCGGTCGACGACCAATCGTGGTCCTATCGCGGGATGCAGCCATCCCGCGGCTCCGGCGTGCGCTCATTGCACCATGCACGACCACGATCCGAGGTTTGCCAAGTGAGGTTGTTCTCGATCCCGGTGACGACCCGATCGGGCGCCGCTGTGCCGTGAACCTGGACTCGATCGAGTCGGTGTCGACCGCAGTGCTGGTCGAGCGGATCGGTGCACTGAGCGGCGTGCGGATGCGAGAGATCTGCCAGGCACTCGAGGTTGCGGTCGACTGCCGATAGCCCGCGCGTTCTCGAGCACCTCACCGAGCACAGTCGTGCCGATCGCGAGCGGTGTGACGCTGACGGGTGCCGGATTGTTATGGGTGCCTTCGGTGCATCGACTTAACGCCGGTGCAGATAGCTCGCTGGGGGCCGTTCAGGACCCGCAAAGTCTTCGCGAGCGGAGCCCACTGCGTTCTCGACCGGTCGCATGCCCTGGCGATACGCGATGACATACTTACTTCACGCTCTCGGACGTCTAAGTATGCGTCATCGCCTCGCGAGACTCGCTCGGCCACAAGACTGATCACGACCTCGTAGCCGAATCCGACGACAAGTCAGCCGCCGCAGCGATCAGAAGGACACACTCGACGCACCTAACGGGCCTCTCTCAGACCGGAAGCGGAGCGCTACCAGTCCGGGGACACCGGGTGCACGATCTGGAGTGGGGTCCACCGATCGAACGTGCCGTACTGCTCGGCGCTCTGGGTGATTGGTCGGCGTTGATATGCGTGCCTCGGTGTCGATCCATCAGATGTCATCGACAGCGAGGAACAATCTCGTCGTCTGCCGCTTCGCACTCTGCGCGATCCTTCAGGAGTGATCTTCGGCGAGACCTTACGCCCCGCACCATCAACGGCGGCGGCTGCATGGCTGTCCGATGCGTGCAGCGTTCAGCCGTGGACCGTCGACGGGCTCGTACCAAGCCGCTACGAGTCGATCATGCGGCTCCACGCTCCCGACCCTGAACCTGATGATTGGTGGGAGCGGTATCGCGACCTGTTCAACATGGTGACGTCGATCGGAGCGATGCATACGTCGACTCCCGACCTGGCGTGGTTCGCGATCTGGGAGGGCCACGGCTTCGGCACGTCGAGCGGCGAGATGGGATGGCGACATCAACCCGCCGACGAACATGAGCAGCGCCGGCGTGAAGAGCTTCGCGAGCGCCACCGCAACGCGGCACGAGAACGCAACGCACGAATTGGACCTGCCCTCGCAGCGGTTCCCCGATTCGAGCTGCCGGACCGCACCTTCTACCTCTTGAAGGGTCAGCTCTCGGCGATGGCCGGATTGCGCTATCCGGACGACGACGGTTGGAAGAATCCTGATCTGTTCTGGCCCGACGACCATTCCTGGTTCGCGGCCACCGACGTCGACTTCTGGTCGCTCTACGTCGGAGGCAGCACCGACTTCACCAGCGAACTCAGCCGCCGGGTGAACACCCCCTGGGAGTTCGTCGACAGGGGCCAACCGTTGCCGATCGAAGACTGACGAGACGCGTGATCGACTCGACTACGCGTAGTGCGGCGAGCATTCAGGAGCGGGTAGCCGAGCGAATACGTGTCGCTACCGCGCGGTGCCCGGGGTTTTCGTCGTGGGTTCCGCGTGGTGTTGCGGGCGATCAGGTCCGGGTCCAATGCCAGCGGCCTGGTTCGACGTGCTGGGAGTCGGTGGCACAGTCGGCTGCGGTGTTCGGTTGGATGGCCATCTGTCAGTCGGCGAAAACGTTGCGGCTGTGTTCGACAAAGAACGTGTGGTCGTGGCCGTCGTGAGGATCGTCAGCGTTGTAGTTGCTTGCCGGTGTGCCGTCGGGGACTCTGTCATCGGCGTAGATCGCGCCGACGGGGCACACGTCGGGTTCGTAGCAGGCGGTGCACGAGGTGCATTCGTCGAGGTTGACGTACAGCAATGTGTCGCCGAAGATCGCGATCGCGTCGGGGTTCGCGGTGTGGCTGTTCGCAATCTGGCCATCGCCGGCTTCGACTTCGGACACCAAACTGTTGTTGGTCGGATCGAATTCGTAGATGCATTGCACGGGGCAGACATCAACACAGGCGCGGTCTTTGGTCCCGATGCAGGCTTCGGTGATCACCGCGACTCCCGACATCAGTCTGATTCGCTTTCTCGGCGGGTCACAGCAATCCCAGTTCGTCGAGGAGGCGAAGGAAACGGGCGGATTTACCGCGTGCGTTCGCGATAGTGAGCGTGGTGTGGTGTTGTTCTGCTGTGTGACGGGCGGCGGCGATCGAGCGGTAGCCGCCGCAGTCCATGAAGTCGAGATCGGCCATGTCGACCACGATCGGCAGTCCGTGATCGGCACAGAACGAGGCCAGGGCGCGAACGTCGGCGTGAAGGTCGAGGTCACCGGCCACTTGCACGGTCCGCACGTCGGGACCGGTAAAGGTCGTGGTGGTGAACGGCGAACCAGCTGTGAAAGTGGTGTCAGGCTCGATCTGGGTGGTGTGCGTCACTTCTCTGCTCCTGGAATACCCACAAAATGAGGAGCGCCACCAGGATCAGGAGCAGCGCAGCACTCGCCCGCCTTGGGCGTGTGACAAGCCGACATTACCTCGGAATCATCCTGTCGTCCACCGAGCGACGCCCAGGTTCTGATGGTGCTCGGCTCACCGATCAACGGCGCGCCCGTCGGTGACGCGCCCGGCACGGTTTGAGATTCGCCACAGACGGGCATCCCAACGATCAGAGGATTGCTGCTCGGTCAATCGGTCGTGCGGGTCCAGCGTCGCCCCGGACCATGGTCTCGCATCACAGATCGGAGCAACGA
>JBBKWQ010000136.1:0-8192 GCA_037969115.1 Ilumatobacteraceae bacterium | reverse complement strand
GGTTCGGGCCCACCGTCGCGTCGCGGGACCGAAGCACGTTCAGGTTGATTCAGCTGAGATCAAGGTCGAGTCTCCAGTATGGATCCGACGGGTCGCGTTGTTCTGGCGCACCCGAACGGAGGAGCAATGCCATGAAGTCATTGAAGATCGTCATTCCAGCCGTCGCCGTCATCGGAGTGGGCCTCGGCTCGGTCGGACTCGCGAACGCGTTCACGTCACCCGGCGGTGTCCCGGCCGCACCCCAGATCGACGAGGAGATCGAAGCTCCCGGAGACGACGCAGTCGACGGTGTCGATCACCAGTTCGAGGGCGAAGAGGTCGGCGAGAACGGCAACGGGATCCCCGACGCCGACGAGATCGCTGAGGTCGATGGCTCCAGCGCGACCGACGGCAGCGCGGGCGCCGTGGACGCCACGAGTGGACTGCGCGCCGGCCAGATTGCGGCCGCTACCGTCGCGGCTGTTGCCCCCTCGGCGGCACCGTCGGAGCCAGTTGCCGGGGGAGAGACCACCGAAGCCGACGAGGCCGCAGACGATGAAGCCGACGACGGTGTCGATCACCAGTTCGAGGGTGAGGAGGTCGGCGAGAACGGCAACGGGATCCCCGACGCCGACGACGCCATCGAAGCCGACGAGACGAACGAAACGAACGACGTCGAAGACGACTGAACTCGATCCGCTGTGACCGTTCGACGGTGTCCCGTCCGCCCGGGTCCGTCGACGTACAACCTGGTCACGCGTGAACTGCCCGATCGATCGCCTCGCACGCGATCGGTCGGGCAGTGCTGCGTTTTCAGTTGCGTTTCAGCTGTGACCTGCCACGATCGTGAGCAGTTGCCCGATCTCGATGGTCGCGCGAAGGACGGAACTGATGAGATTGCTGGTCGTCGAAGACGAAAAAAGACTGGCCGCCTCGCTGAAGCGAGGACTCGAGGCCGATGGCTTCGCTGTCGACATCGCCCTCGACGGCATCGATGGCAAGTGGATGGCGACGGAGCATCAGTACGACGCAATCGTGCTCGACATCATGCTGCCGGGTCTCAACGGCTTCAAGCTGTGTGGTGACTTGCGCGATGCCGGCAACTGGACGCCGATCCTGATGCTCACCGCCAAAGACGGTGAGCTCGACGAGACCGAAGCGCTCGATACGGGTGCCGACGACTTTCTCCGGAAGCCGTTCTCGCATCTCGTGTTGGTCGCCCGAATCCGGGCGTTACTCCGGCGAGGCCGTCCCGAGCGCCCCGTGGAGCTCCGGGCAGGCGGACTGCGAGTCGACCCGTCGGAACGACGTTGCTGGCGTGACGACAACGAGATCGAGCTCACTGCCCGCGAGTTCTCGGTGCTCGAGTACCTCGTCTCGAATGCCAACACGGTCGTGTCGAAGCAGGACATCCTGGAGCACGTGTGGGACTACGAATTCGAGGGTGATCCCAACATCGTCGAGGTGTACGTGCGGCATCTCCGGAAGAAGATCGACATTCCGTTCGATGCCGAGTCGATCCAGACCGTGCGCGGTGCCGGCTACCGGCTCGTCGGCGCGAACTCGTGAGCAGCCGACCCCGGACCGTTCGGTTCCGGGTGACCCTGGCGTCGACCGTCATCGTCGCCGGCGCTTTGACGGTCGCAGGAGTGATGCTGGTCAACGTGTTGCGAACGTCGCAGATCAGGTCGATCGACACAGCGCTGGAACTCCGCACGACCGACATCGAGGCACTCGTCGCCACCAGCGACGGATTGACCACGCTGTCGGTGGAGGACGACGAGGACGGATTCGTCCAGATCGTCGACATGAGCGGGACGGTGTTGGCTTCCAGCCGCAACGTCGAGGGCGAGCCCAGTTTCGTGACCACGCTGGTCGACCGCACCCTCTCGATGCGGGTGGCGTCTCTCGACACCGACGAGTTCCGGGTACACGTTCACCGCACGGGCGGCGACGAACCGGTCTTCATCATCGTCGGAACGAACCTCGAGAACGTCGCCAGGCTGCTGCGAACGGTCTGGGGAGCCCTCGTCATCGGCCTCCCCCTCTTGGTGTTGCTGATGGGTGGAATGATCTGGTCGGTGATCCGTAGGGCACTCCAGCCTGTCGAGGCGATCCGTTCCGAGGTGGCCGACATCGGGGGCGGCGACCTGCACCGGCGCGTCCCCGAGCCGGCCACACACGACGAGATCGGTCGACTCGCCGTCACGATGAATGCGATGCTCGACCGCCTGGAGGCGTCGAACGTCGCCCAGGCCCGGTTCGTGTCCGACGCGTCTCATGAACTCCGAACGCCGATCTCCGTCATCCGTCATGAACTCGAAGTCGCTCTCCTGAGCGACGACGACACGCTCCTGCGCGAAGTCGCCGGCGAGGTGCTGGACGAAGACCTGCGGATGCAGCGACTCGTCGACGATCTGCTGTTCCTCGCCCGTCGCGAGGGTCGTGGTGGAGCCGCCGCCGAGCGAACGCGGGCGCTCGTCGACCTCGACGACATCGCCCTGACCGAGGCCCATCGGGTGCACTCCACACACACGATCGACACGAGTCACGTCTCGGCGGGGCAGGTCCGTGGGGACGCCGATCAGCTGGGTCGAGTAGTGCGCAACCTACTCGACAACGCACTGCGGCACGCACGGTCACGTGTGCAGATCAGCGTGTCGAGCGACGGTGGCGAGGTCGTCCTCCACGTCGACGACGACGGCGATGGAGTCGCCGAGCACAACCGTGAACGGATCTTCGAACGCTTCGGACGTGCCGACGAGTCACGAGGGCGCGACTTCGGTGGTTCGGGCCTCGGCCTGGCGATCGTCGCCGGCCTCGTGGAAGAACACGGTGCCACTGTCGAGGTCGGTGCAAGCCCACTCGGCGGGGCCAGATTCACCGTGACGCTCCCCGACGCACGAGACTGAGGCGCTGCGAACAGCCCGTTCGGTGTGACCCACGTCCGGGTCGAGTCGAAGCGTTCGCGGGCAGCTGTGCCGATACGCTCTTCGGTCCGCTGGTGACCCGTACGTGATCGACGCGGGTCGTCGATCTCAAACCCACGCTGGAGTTCTCCATGTATCAGGCACTCGCTCGGTGGTGTTACCACCACCGCTGGACAGTCGTCGGCATCTGGATCGCCATCATCGTCGGCCTCAACGCCCTCGGAGGTGCGATCGGTTCGTCGTTCAACGGCGAATTCGAGACGCCTGCCTCCGAGAGCGCGAGCGGTTTCGAGACGGTCACGAAATACTTCCCAGGTGCTGGGAGCGCCTTTGGCGGTCAGATCGTGTTCCAGACCGCCGAGGGTGTGGACCGGCCGGAAGTGATCGAGCCGATGTCGGTGCTGTTCGATCAGGTCGTCGAGATCGAAGGGGTCACGGTGATCAGCCCCTACACCCCGTTCGGCGCCGAACAGATCAGCGAGGACGGCACCATTGCATTCGCGCAGGTCAACCTGGCCGCCGACATCGACGACACCGAAGCTACCGCCATCGGCGTCGAGATCGACGAGGCGTTGCCGACCATCGATGGCGTGCGGATCGAAATCGGTGGCGCTGCGTTCGGGGAGTTCGAACCACCAGAATCGGAGTTGATCGGTCTCGCCTTCGCGATCGTCGTGTTGATCCTCTCGTTCGGTTCGGTGCTCGCAATGGGCCTGCCGATCGGCATCGCGGTCGCCGGTGTCGGCGCAGGCGGTTTCGGATTGGTCTCGCTCCTCACGAACGTGTTCACGATCCCCGAGTTCGCTCCGCTGATCGGCATCATGATCGGGCTCGGCGTCGGCATCGACTACGCCCTGTTCATCATCACGCGCTACCGCGAGTTGACGCGGGCCGGCGCCACGTCCGAGCAGGCGACCGTCGGCGCCATGGACACCGCCGGTCGTGCTGTCGTGTTCGCCGGTATCACCGTCGTGCTGTCGTTGCTCGGCATGCTGCTGATCGGCCTGAAGTTCGTCGCCGGTCTCGGGATTGCCGCTGCGTCCACCGTGGCGCTGACGTTGCTGGCATCGATCACGCTCCTGCCCGCTCTGCTCGCGCTCGCCGGCGACCGCCTCGAGGTCACGCGTTGGCGTGGTCTCATCGCGGCCGGCTTCGCCGCCGTGGCGCTGCTCGGTCTCGGTCTCGGTATTCCGATTCTCGGGCTCCTTGGTGCGGTGTTCATGGTCGGTACGCTGCTGGCGAGCCTTGCCGTGAAGCCGCTGCGCAGAATCGTGCCGCCCCGCAAGGAAAAGCCCATTCGTGAGACGTGGGCATACCGGTGGAGTCGCGTGGTACAGGCACGCCCGTGGTCCGGCGTGATTGTCGCCGGCGGGCTCCTCCTGCTCCTCACTGCGCCCGTGCTGGGCTTGCGGCTGGGATTCTCCGACGAGGGCAACTTCTCCGAGAACACCACCACCCGTCAGGCGTACGACCTGATCGCCGAAGGCTTCGGTCCGGGTTACAACGGCCCGTTCCTGCTGGCGATCGAGATCGACGACCCAGCGGATGCCGCCACCGTGCAGCAGATGGCCGACGTCGTCGCGCAGGATCCGGGTGTCGCTCTGGTGTCATCCCCCTTCCCCAGCGATCAGGAAGATCCCGCCGCGTCCGAGGCGTTCGTGCTCCGCGTGGTGCCCACCACCTCGCCGCAGGACGAAGCCACGGAACAGACTGTGGCCCGGCTGCGGACAGAGGTGATTCCTCCGTTGGTCGATGGCACCGGCATCACCGCCAACCTCACCGGTGCGGTGCCGGCCAACATCGACTTCAGCGACTTTCTCGGGGGACGCATCATCGTGTTCTACGGCGCCGTGCTCGCGGTGTCGTTCCTGCTGCTGATGATGGTGTTCCGCTCGTTGCTGGTGCCGCTCAAGGCCGTGATCATGAACATGCTGTCGATCTCGGCTGCATACGGCGTCGTGGTCGCGATCTTCCAATGGGGCTGGCTCGGTGGTCTGACCGGTATCGAACCCGCACCGATCGAGCCGTTCGTGCCGATGATGTTGTTCGCGATCGTGTTCGGACTCTCGATGGACTACGAGGTGTTCCTGTTGTCACGAGTGAAAGAGGAGTACGACCGCACCGGCGACCCCGTGAACTCGGTGGCCGACGGCCTGGCCGCCACGGCGCGAGTGATCACCGCCGCGGCCGCGATCATGGTCGTCGTGTTCGGGGCGTTCCTGTTGGAAGACAACCGCATCGTGAAGCTGTTCGGTACGGGCCTGGCGCTCGCCGTTCTGCTCGATGCCACGCTCGTCCGCATGTTGCTGGTGCCCGCCACGATGGAACTGCTCGGGTCGAAGAACTGGTGGTTCCCCAAGTGGCTCGACCGGATCATCCCGACGCTGCACGTCGAGGGCCACGAGCTCGAAGAGCTCCACCGCTCGCTCGGTGAGAGCGACGCAGGCGACGACACCGAACGAGATCGAGAATCAGTCAGCGCGTCGCCGTAACTCGTCGGCGGCGACTGCAGCTCGCATGACTGAGAACGGCCGGTTGCCGATGTCGTGCCCGTCCGGGCGAGCAGTCCCTCGAGATGACCCGAGCAGGGGTACTGTTCGGTCTCCCAACATGAGCGGAGTGTGCGATGTCGTCAGGGTTTCAGCTCGCTCGACGTCAGGCTGAGGCGTACGAATCGTTCACGCGTGCGTTCATGGAGGGGTCGGCTCGTTTGCTCGCGCATGGAGCATCGATCCGGCCCGGTGACGTGGTCCTCGATCTTGCCTGTGGCACCGGTCTCGTTGCGCGTCACGCGGTGCCGCTGGTGGCGCCGGATGGTCGAGTCGTGGGTGCTGACATCAACGTCGCCATGCTCGAGGTTGCCCGCGCTGGTCTCGGCGATGCGGTCGAGCTGGTCGAGGCGTCGTGCGATGCGTTGCCGTTCGAGGATGAATCGTTCACTCACGTCATTTGCCAGCAAGGAATGCAGTTCTTCCCAGAGCCGCTCGCCGCGATGTCGGAGGCGATGCGTGTGCTCGGACCTGGTGGGGTGATCGTGGCGACGATATGGGCGACGCTGGGACACAACCCGTACATCGATGGACAGCTCGAGCTCCTCGCGGCGCTCGAGCCGTCACTCTTGCAGTCGGTGCAACGCGCCACGCCGCCGAATGCCGACGAGCTGCTGCGTGCGCTGGCGTCGTCGTCCGGGTTCGACGACATCGACATCACCTTGCTCGAGCACTGGGTCGACATTGCCGACTTCGGCCCGTGGTTTCTCGCGCAGACGGCAGGCACTCCGTGGGCGCCCGCGCTCGACCGGCTGACCGATGCTGCCCGCGACGACCTCGTGTCGGCAATGGAAACCAAGATCGAGCAGTACGTGGCACCCGATGGCGGGCACTGCGTTCCCTTTCGGTCATACCGGCTCGAAGCGCACCGATAGGCGCCCGCCGGGTGCACGCCGAGCCGGGCGACGAAGGCGGCCGGCTGGATCACATTCGGGGCATCGCCGACGGTTCGGGTTCCGCCACGGTGTGCAATCGGCAGGTGTGCCAGGCAGACTCGCCGTCGGGCCGCCGAAGTTCGGCGTCGAGGAGGGTGAGAGATGCGTCGTCAGATCGAATCGGTCGCTGTGCTGGGCTGCGGCACGATGGGATCGGGGATTGCGGCGGCGAGCGCTGCGGCCGGTTGCCGGGTGTTGATGCTCGACGTCACGGCCGACGCGGTCGAGCGCGGACTCCAAGCCGTCGACGAGACCGACCGCCACCTCGTGGTCACGGGCACGTTCGACCACGACCTCGAGCAGATCGCCGACTACGACTGGATCTGCGAAGCCATCGTCGAGGACGTTGCTGTCAAGCAGGCGCTGTTCGCCCGGGTCGAACCACTCCGCAAGGGCGGATCGGTCGTCAGTTCCAACACGTCCGGAATTCCACTGCGCGACATCTCTACGGGCATGCCCGACCGCTTCCAAGCCGACGTGGCGATCACACACTTCTTCAATCCGGTCAAGGTGATGAAGCTGTTCGAGCTGGTCCCCGGAGCCAACACGAGCCCCGAGGTCATCGACGCGTTTGCGGCGTTCGGCGCGAACCAGCTCGGCAAAGGAGTCGTTCACGCGAAAGACACGGTGAACTTCATCGGCAACCGCATCGGGTGCTACTTCATGCTCAGCGGGCTGCATCTCGCCAAGCCGTTCCTCGCCGACGAGATGTCGCAGGAGACGGTCGATGCGGTGCTCGGCAAGCCCATCGGGCTGCCGCCGACCGGCCTGTACGGGCTGATCGACCTGATCGGGCTCGACGTGATGGATCTGGTCGGCAAGAACCTCCAGGTCAATCTGCCAGACGGTGACGCCGGACATCGGTACACCACCCTCCCCGACGCCGAACTCCGCATGCTCGATCGCGGCCAGCTCGGGCGGAAGGCACGAGAGCGTGGCGGATTCGGCCGAGTGCAGAAGCTCGACGACGGCACCAAGAAGATCGAGACGTTCGACCTCGCGGCCGAACAGTGGCGACCGGCCGTCGAACCCGACCTCGACGGTGTTCCCGCCGAGCTCGGCGCGGTGTTGTTCGACGAGTCCGCGCATGGACGACTTGCGTGGCAGATCTTCGGCGGCACCCTGCGGTACGCGGCCGACCTGGTGCCCGAGATCGCCGACGACATCGTCAACATCGACAACGCGATCCGGTGGGGATTCAACTGGGCACTCGGCCCGTTCGAGGTGCTCGACGCGATCGGTACCGATCGGGTGATCGACAAGATCAGGGCCGAGGGCGCCGAGCTCCCGGCGATGTTGCAGGTGCTCGCCGATGCGGGCAGCCCGACGTTCTATCGCCTCGGGTCGACCGGCGTCCGCGAGTATCTGGGCCGCGACGGATCCTGGATGTCCGTGTCGACCTGACCGAAGGGGGGGGTCAGACGCTCACCGCTTCGAGAATCGCTCGCTTCACCTGACGAGGGTTCTCGGTCATCATCTGGTGACCCGTGTCGGTGAGCTCGACGATGTTCGGTGAACCGAGCGCAGCTGCGAGGGCGCGGCCGCCCTTCGCCGGTGTCATCTTGTCGCCGAGTCCGATCACCACCGTCGCCCGGCACGAGGTCGCGGCAGCGGCAGTTTCGGCGCCTTCGTAGGCCATGCACGCCCGGAAGTCGCTGGCGAGCACACCGGGTCGGCTGTTCTCGACGAGCGCGCGGGCGCCGCCGAGCATCCACCAGCCTGGCGTCGGGTTGACCCCGACGTGCGCCGGCTTGGCATGCCCCCACGCTGCCATCAGCGCCGCCGCCGCGGGAAGATCC
>JBBKWQ010000135.1:0-18555 GCA_037969115.1 Ilumatobacteraceae bacterium | reverse complement strand
CCTCGATCCGGCCACCGATGCGAGTGCCGGGCAACCCCCAGCCCAACGCCGGGGCCAACAATCTCACGGGTCTCGTGGCCGGCGGACTCAGACTCCCGCTCGGCGTGGTCCGGCAGGTTCGCGACCTGCTTGCCGATCCGACCGGCATCCCCGACGCCGGTCACGCAGCCGCCACCACACTCAAAGGAATCGTGTCGCAACTGTCCGACACCGAGCCGGCACGATCACCATTGTGGACCGGGCGATCGCTTCGCCGACACGTCGAGGTGACCAAGACCCCGTTCCGAGCCACCAAGGAGGCTGCCACACGCCTCGGCGGCACGTTGAACACGGCGTTCCTGACAGCCGCTGCGCACGCCGCGTCCCGCTACCACATCGAGCTCGGCCGGCCGGTCGAGTCGCTGCGAACGTCGATGGCTGTGAGCACCCGAACAGCCGAATCAGGCAGCAATGCGTTTTCACTCGTCCGCCTCCTCGTGCCCACTGGCGACATGCCGATCGGCGAACGCTTCGCGGCCATCCACGAGACGGTTTCGGTGGCGCGCGACCCGTCAGAAGCCGCCGGCCTCGACACCTTGGCGACCATGAGCGCCGCCCTGCCGACGGCGGTCATCACGCGGCTCGCGCGTCAGCAATCGCAGACGGTCGACTTCGCCACCTCGAATGTGAAGGGCTCGCCGGTACCGGTCTACGTGGCCGGCGCCAAGATGCTCGCGACGTACCCGATCGGGCCACTCGCCGGTGTCGCCTTCAACCTCACGCTGTTGTCGTACGACGGCCACCTCGACACGGCGATGCACATCGACCCGGCTGCGGTCGAACATCCCGACCTGCTCCAGATGCACCTCGTCGCGGCGTTCAAGGAGCTTGTCAAGGCTTGATCAAGGTCGGCGCCAATCGGCGTCAGACGGCAGATGTGGTGCTGACCAGCAGGCTACGAAGGTCGAGCAGTACATCGCCGACTTCACCCGACGACACCAGTTCGCGCTGCATCACGCGACCGAGCGCGGCGTCGATCACGGCCAGCGCTTCGGCAATCACGGCATCGTTGTCACGCACGATGGGCGCGATCGCCTGTTCGAGGTCAGCGATGTCGGTGAGCTCTTGATCAGTCATCACCCGTCACGGTACCGCTCTTCGGGCGATACCGCGCGCACCTACGATGTGCCATGTGCAACTCATCGATCGTCACGTCGTCGTCACAGGAGCCGCGGGCGGAATCGGCGCTGCGCTCAGCCGACGGTTTCATGCCGCCGGCGCTCGCGTGGTGCTCGCCGACCTGAACGGTGCCGAAGCGGTCAGCAGTGAACTCACCGGATCGGTCAGCGTGATCGCCGACGTGAGCAGTGAGGCGGGCAACATCTCGATGATCGAAGCTGCGGAAGACGCGTTCGGGCCGATCGATCTGTTCTTTGCGAACGCCGGAGTCGCGCTCGGCGCCGACCCCATGACCGACGAAGCCGACTGGGAGGCGTCGTTCGCGGTGAACCTGCACGCACACCGGTGGGCAGCGCGGCGCCTTCTTCCCGGTTGGCTCGCCCGAGGCGACGGGTACTTCTGCTCCACAGCGTCTGCCGCAGGGGTCCTGGCTCAGATCGGGTCCGCACCGTACAGCGTGACCAAGCACGCGGCGGTGGCGTTCGCGGAATGGCTCTCGATCACCTACGGCGACCGTGGCCTCCGGGTGAGTTGTCTCTGCCCGCAGGGCGTCAACACCGACATGCTGAACGTCGGAAGCGATCTGGGCGGCAGCACGGGCGGCGACGTCGTTCGGATGGCGGGTGCCGTGCTCGAACCGGCCGACGTCGCAGACGTGGTCGCGGAGGCCATCGACGACGAGCGCTTCTTCATCTTCCCGCATCCGGAGGTTGCCCGGTACGCCGAGCTCAAGGCGACCGATCACGCACGCTGGCTCGGCGGCATGCGCAAATTCCAGCGACGGGTGATGAGCGCGTGAGAACGCCCGTGTCCTTGCGTCCTTGCGATCCATGACCGACCGAGCCACGCTTCCCCTCCTCGGGCTGCACCACGGCGAAGCCATCCGTTTCCGCCGGCACGAACGTGGCCGCTGGATCGTCGGCAAGGTCGCCGGCATGGCGGCCGACGGCAGCATCACACTCCACGACCCCGACGGCGCAGCTCGATCGCTTCGACCCGAACAGGTCGAGGTGAAACGACCCGGGTCACGCGGTCGACTGCGTTGGCGCCTCGTGAGCGAGGTGGCGGTGACGTGGGAACAGTTGGAGCTGTTCTGAACCGGCGCTAACGGCCGCCCGCGCAGTTCACCAGCGAGCCGGTCACGTAGCCGGCTTGCGACGACGCGAGCCACATGATCACCTCGGCGACTTCCTCGGCGGTGCCGCCACGTTGCATCGGCACGTTCGGGGCGAGTCGGCTCACTCGTGCTACGTCGCCGGCGCTCGCGTGGATCTCGGTGTCGATCAGTCCCGGCCTGACACCGTTGACCCGGATGCTCTCCGTCGCCACTTCCTTGGCCAAGCCGATGGTCATGGTGTCGATGGCACCCTTGGATGCGGCGTAGTCGATGAACTCGTTCGGGCTACCGAGATACGACGCTGCCGAGGAGACGTTGACGATCGATCCACCCGAGCCGCCGTGCGCGGTCGACATCCGTCTCACGGCCTCGCGGGCGCACAGGAACGCTCCGAGCACGTTGACCTCGAGCACCTCGCGAATACGGTCGGCCGAGAACGTGTCGAGCCGAGCCAGCGGTTGCACGATGCCCGCGTTGTTCACCAACGCCGTCACCGGTCCGAGTTCGCTCACCGCTTGATCGAAGAGCGCAACCACATCGGATTCGCACGAGACGTCGCCCCGCGCCGCGATCGCTGGTGCACCAGCCGCTCGACAGTGGCCGACGACCTCGTCAGCGGCCGCCCTGTCGGACCGGTAGTTCACGAGAACGGCATGACCTCGTGCGGCGGCGAGTCTGGCGGTTGCCGCGCCGATCCCGCGACTCGCACCAGTGATCAGGACGACGTGATTCTCTGGACTCATGTCACGTGTGTAGCAGGCTCCACGAAGGACGATTATCGACTCGGGCGAGTAGGTTCTCGTCGGTGGACCATGCCGCGATCGCCCAAGAACACATTCACGGACTGAGCTTCGTCACGTCACTGTCCGTCGCCCCCGATGGCGGCGCAATCGCTTCGGTGGTCGGCACCGCCGACGTCGACGAGAACACGACCCGCACTCGCGTGTGGCTCGACGGCGCTCCGATCACCGCGGGGCCACACGACGGCAACCCCACGTGGTCACCCGATGGACGACACCTTGCGTTCACGTCGCGCCGTGGCGAAAAGAAGGGCGACTCAACGCTCCACGTGATGCCCATAACGGGCCCTGGCGAGGTGCGAACGGTCTGCACCCGTGCCGACGGTCTCGGCGATGTCGCCTGGTCACCCGACGGTCGCCTGATCGGCTTCACGAGCCGTACGCCCGACGAGCGCTACGAGGCGAAGGACGTCAGCTGGCAGGCACCACGCAAGGTCGAGCGATTCTTCTCGAGACTGAACGGCGAAGACTGGGTCTTCGACCGTCCCAACCACGTGTACGTCGTGGCCGCCGACGGCACCGGCAAAGCACGCAATCTCACGCCCGGCGAACACCAGCACTCGGGCGTGACATGGCTCCCCGATTCGTCCGGCATCGTCACGTGCGCTGCCCGACACGACTCGTGGGACCGCGACTTGGCGAACGATGTGTACGTCGTTCCGCTCGAGGGCGAGCCGCGATGCCTGACGAACCAGGCCGGCAACTACCACAGCGCGTCCGTGTCACCCGACGGCGCCCACGTTGCCTACATCGGCGACGACTTCCCGCTGGTGTACCCACAGAACAGCCGTGTGCGAGTTGTCGGCATCGACGGCACCGGGGCTCGCAGCATCACCGACATGCTCGACCGCACGTTCATGTGCACCGTCGGTTTCGGTGCACCCGTATGGCTCGACGACGCCACCCTGCTCGCTCAGGCCGAAGACCGTGGCGAGACCCACCTCTACACGTTGACCATCGACGGTTCGGCTCCCTCGCCGATCACCAAGGGCTCCATCTCGGTGCATGCGTTCGACGCCGCCGGCGACACCGTCGCATGGCTGCAGTCAGACGTCACACGCCTCCCCGAAATCCACACGCTGGCCGACGGCCAGATCTCGTCTGTGACGAAGGAGTTCCGCGGTTGGGAAAAGTTTGCTGCTCCGTGCGCCGACGGCACCGACGAGATCGATGCCTGGATCATGCGGCCGCCCGACTTCGACCCGGATGCGACCTATCCGGTCATGCTCAATGTGCATGGGGGTCCGTTCACCCAATACGGCGAGACTCTCTTCGACGAAGCCCAGATTCAATCGGCTGCGGGGTTCGTCGTTCTCATGTCGAATCCTCGGGGCGGTAGCGGTCGCCACACGAGTTGGGGGCAGGCAATCCTCGGCACGAAACACCCGGTGGTCGCCGGATCGGGTTGGGGCAGTGTCGACGTCGACGACGTGATGGCGGTCCTCGACACTGCGCTCGATCGATACCCCTTCTGCGACCCCGACCGGGTCGGCATGATCGGTGGCAGTTATGGCGGCTACATGGCCACCGAGCTCGCCGGCCGCTACGGCGACCGGTTCAAGGCGATCTGTTCGGAGCGGGCGGTGAACAACCTGCTCACCGAGGAATGGTCGAGCGACATCGGCACGGCGTTCCGATCCGAGCACGGCCCCGACCCTGTCGAAGATCCCGACGAGTACCGGCGCATGTCACCGATCCGACACGCCGACGACATCCACGTGCCGATGCTGTTGATCCACTCCGAGGAAGACTGGCGATGCCCGATCAACCAGGCCGAAGAGCTCTGGATCACGCTGCGTCTGCTGGGTCGCGATGTCACGTTCTACCGGTTCCCGGGAGAGAACCACGAGCTCTCCCGCACGGGCTCGCCGGTGCACCGCAAGATGCGCGCCGAGATCATCCTCGACTACTTCGCAGACAAACTCGGTCGCGACCCGGCCTGACTCAGCGCCATGCCGAACCGCCGCCCCCACGCTTGCGCGGGCCCTGTCCGCGCTGCCGCGCACATCGTTGCTGCGTGTGCGATGTTCGTCGGTCTGTCGGGCACGGCCAACGCAGACGGCGTCGACAGCGATGACTTCGATCGCGGCGGCATCGAGGCGACGCAGCGCGGGTTCGGTGTCGACTCCAACGGCTTCACGACCGTCGAGATCGTCGTCGATTCGAGCAACCAGCTCGATCAGGTTGTCGTCGATCGACAGATCGAGACGGCGTCCGACGATGTCGCGGTTCTCGGGGGGACGGTTTTGTCCGCCACCCCGGTCGGCCTGGTGCTCGCGCGAATCCCGATCAACTCCCTCGGAACCCTGCGCGATCGACACGCCGTGCGCCAGCCTGTGCACCTCGACATCAGGCCGGAGCAGACTCCCGAGTTCGGTCCGACTGCAGGAGCGCAGGTGTCGATCACCAACGCCGACGACTGGCATGCTGCCGGGATCGACGGTTCGGGCATCAAGATCGGCGTGATCGACTTCTTCGACGTCACCCGATACTGGGATGCCGCCGAGATGGGCCCTGCACCGGTTGCCAACGTCACGGCTCGGTGCATCAGCGAAGGCGCCGACTGCTCGACCCTGTTCTTCGACAACGTCGACGACGGCGGCGACGACCACGGCCCAGCGGTCGTCGAGGTGATCAAGGACATGGCCCCGGCGGCGCAGATCTACATCGGCACCGCCGTGACGACGAACGACTACTACGCACTCGTCGACTGGATGGCCGATCGGGGTGTCAAGATCATCAGCCGTTCGCTGGGCAGCCGTTATGACGGACCGGGCGACGGGCGCGGCGCGTTCGACGACGTGGCCGACCACGCGGTCGACCGAGGCATGTTGTGGGTGAACAGCGCCGGCAACAACGGCGTCGACCGCTACTATCGCCACCCGGTCCGGCTCGCCGGATCGGCAGTGGCATTCGGCCCCGCCGGCACGAGCACGTTCCTGCGGTACCTCCGCTGCGCGGCACCCGGCGGCGTTCGGTGGTCGAATGACTGGGACAAGCCGGCCGGGCTGCGCACCGACTACGACGTGTATCTCTGGGAGTCGCCGTTCGACAATCCATCGGCCGGTCAGATCGTCGCGAGCTCGACCGACCGCCAGCCCAGCGGTCTGGCGCCGCTCGAGAACATGACCATCACAGGTTGCCCAGGGCCGGGCAACGCCCTCTTTCTCGAGATCCGCCATGTGAGCGGCGACATCACCGGGGACGTGATCGAGATCCTCGACTACGGCGACGGCTTCACCGACTACACGCAGACGACGTACTCGGCCTCGACCTCGGTCGTCGACAGCACGAATCCTGGTGTGTTGTCGGTCGGGGCGGTCGACCCTCCCGACAGCGGATCGGCCGCGTTCTACAGCTCACAAGGACCGACGAACGACGGCCGGGTGAAGCCCGACCTCACTGCGCCGTCGGGTTTCGCCAGTGCCACCTTCGGCGACAACTTCTCAGGCACGAGCGCGTCGGCCCCAGTGGTCGCCGGAGGTGCTGCACTCGCCCTCGAGGCCAAGCTGGCGTCTGGGAGTCGCGAACTCGGCGATCTGATGAGGAACCTGGTGGTCGATCGGGGTCCGAAGAGCGCCGACAACGTGTACGGCACCGGCGAGTTCCGCCTTCCCTCTCCACCATCGTTCGAGGTCGACGATCGGCCATCGCGTTACGTGCCACTCGGCTCGCCCGCTCGGCTGCTCGACACGCGACCGGGCAGCACGATCGGCCCTGCCGCGCTCATCGGCGACCTCTGGAAGGGTGAGATCATCCAACTCCAGGTCACCAGCACGTTCGGGATCCCGGCGACCGGCATCACGGCGGTGGCCGTGAACCTCACGCTGGTCGACGCCGATCAACCGGGTTACGGCCAGGCACTCCCGACGTTTGCCACTGCGGTGGGTGCACACTCGAACTTCAATCTCGACCAGGCCGGGCAGACACGGCCGAACTTCGCCATCGTGCCGGTCGGGCAGAACGGAACGATATCGATCTACACGAACACCGGCGGCAACCTGCTCGTCGACGTCTTCGGCTACTTCGCAGTAGCCGGCGGCACGACGAGCGCGGGTCGTCTGGTGTCGCTGCCCACACCGATTCGTGCACGCGACACGCGCAGCGGCCCCTCGCCGGCGCCGCTGCAATCGGGCAACACCATCGACGTGGCCGTACCCCCGGGCGTCCCCGCGGCCGAGGTCGCGGCGCTCGTCATGAACATCACTGGAACCGACGTCAACGGTGCGGGCTTCGTCACCGCATTCCCCGGAGGTGTGCTCGCCGAGCGCGATCGGACCTCCACGCTCAATCTCGCGACCGGAATCACCGCGGCCAACACGGCGGTGGTGCCGGTCACCGCGTCGGGTGTCAGCCTGTTCGCCGAACTGGGCGCCGGCGGTTCGGCCAACGTCATCGTCGACGTCACGGGCTACATCACCAATGGGTCCGCTCCCGGCTCCGACGCCGGGCTGTTCGTCCCGCTCCCGCCGGCCAGAGCCGCCGACTCGCGCCCAACGGGCATCATCAACGACGGGGCCACCGTGGTCGTCGACCCCGACAACGCGCCAGGTATCAGCGTTCCGAATACTGCCTCGGCCGTCATGATGAACCTCACCGCTACACAAACCCAGCGCTACGGCTTCGCCACGGCGTGGGCAGTCGGCGCCAGTCGGCCCGCGACCTCGTCATTGAACTGGCAGACCGGCGGGCTGACCGTCGCCAACTCGACGATCGTGCGGCCGGGAACAGGCGGCCGGGTGAACGTACTGGTCACCGACCGAGACCCGGCGACTCAGGGCACGATGACACATCTCATTGCCGATGTGTTCGGCTATTTCACGAACTGACCGACTCGTTCACCCAAGCGTCGATCAGCTTCCTGGCGATCGAGATACCCGGCGGGATCATGGGGAGATCGTCCCTGCGGTACCAGCCCGCATCGACGATCTCGGCCGGGTCGCACTCGATTTCACCACCCGCGCACTCGGCTCGGAAACCCACCATGAGACTGTTCGGAAACGGCCACGGCTGACTCCCGAAGTACGTGGGGTTCCTGATGGCCAGCCCCACTTCCTCGAACACCTCGCGATGCACCGCCGCCTCGAGCGACTCACCGGGTTCCACGAACCCGGCCAGGCACGAATACATCGGCAAGGGGAACTGCACACCGCGGGCCAGCAAGGCTTCCTGATCCGCGCCCTGCTCGCCGCGAGTGACGAGCGTGATCATCGCCGGCGACAGACGGGGGAACGCCGTCAGCGAGCACGCCGGGCATCGCATGGCGCGTTCGTTCGAGAGCATCTCGTTGGTCTCACCGCACCGGCCGCAGAACTGGTGCGTACGTGCCCACTCCACGACTTGCACGGCACGCCCTGCCGCGAGCCACTCGTGTTCGGCTGCCCGGCCGTGATACATCCGCAGATCCAATGCAGCTCCGTCGCTGGGATCGTGACCTCGCGGCACGTCGACCGCCCACCAGGCATGCCCGTCGACCAGTCCGACGAAGTGCAGGCTCCACGCATCGTCGAATGGACGGTCTTCGAGCCAGACCGCTGATCCGACAATGTGAACGTAACGGTGGCCGCCACCGTGATCGCGCGGCAGCACGTTGAGTGGGGAGAACGGATTCGCCGGCGCGGTCATGTATGGATGCATACCAGAAGCCCGTGGCGACGTGTTCGGGCTGCCGCTCGCGCTGGAGGGCATCGGGTTGGCTCGGGTCAGCCCACGTCGGCGATGGCAGAGCGGAGCTTGCCGATTCCCTCGTCGATTTCGTCGCCCGTCACATCGAGCATCGGTGACAGCCGGATGACGTTGCCGTAGAGCCCACCCTTGCCGACGAGCAGTCCGTGTGCCTTGCAGGCTTCGAGAAGTGCAACCGTTCGTGCCGGGTCGGGTTCGATCGTTCCCGGATGACAGAGTTCGAATGCGAACATGAGTCCGCGGCCGCGCAGTTCGGCGATCCATGGCGACGCCTCGACGACCGGCTCCATGGCCTTCACGAACCGCTCGCCCATTGCCTTCGCGTTCGCCTGCAGGTCGTTGTCGATGACGTATCGCAGTGTGGCAAGACCGGCTGCCGCCGACAGGGGGTTGCCCCCGAAGGTCGAGAACGAGTTGACCGTGATCGTGTCCATGATGTCGGCACGCGCAACGACACCCGCGAGCGTGATGCCGTTTCCGACGCCTTTCGCGAACGTGAGCATGTCGGGGACGATGCCGTGCGCCTCGTACCCCCAGAAGTGCTTCCCCGTGCGTCCCCAGCCCGTCTGCACTTCGTCGGAGATGAACAGGATGCCACGGTTGTCGAGCTCCTTGTGGAACTGCCCGAACATGCCGTCAGGGGGTGTGGTGAAACCACCGACACCCTGGATCGGCTCGGCGATGAGCGCTGCCACGTCGCCGGCCGACGTCATGTCGAGGAGCTGGACCAGATCGTTCGTGCACGCGTCGGCGTACGCCTGATCAGGGAGGTCTCTGAACGGCGATCGCAACCGGTACCCACCCTGCACGAACTGCACCTGGAGACCACTCAGAGAAGTGGACGACCACGATGCGTGCGACGTCACGGCCTGAGCGGTGAACGAGCGCCCGTGGTAGCTGTTCCGCATCGCCAGAATCTGGTTCGACTTGCGGAACGACGTGGCGAGCAGCATTGCCGTGTCGTTCGCCTCCGTACCCGACGTCGTGAAGAACACTCGGGCGTCGGGGATGCCCGAGAGCCGAGCGATCATCTCCGCGAGTTCGATCATCGGCTCCGACAGGTAGAGCGTCGACGTGTGGAGCACCTTGGCCGCCTGCCCCTGAATCGCAGCGGTCACCGCCGGGTTGTTGTGTCCGACCATCGTGGTCAGCACACCGCCGAAGAAGTCGAGATATCGATTCCCTTCGAGGTCCCAGACGGAACTGCCGTCGCCTCGATCGATCGAGATCGGTTCCGAATAGTACGGAGCGATGAAGGACGGAAGCACCCTCTGGTAGCGGGCGAACAGGTCTGCACTGGCAGTCACGTCGGGCAACACTATTCGACCGTGGCCACGACGACGCCGGTTGATGCCACCATGGTCGGGGTCGCGAACGTACAATCAGCCGCTTGTCCGTTCGACGACTCGTCTGCATGATCGGCGCGATCTGCGCCTCGTCTGCTGCGCCGACTCTGGCGCAGGTTGAGTCGGTCTCGGCTGGGGTCCCCGACACACCGATCGTCGCCGGCGCGGCATTCGTTCCGGTCGGACCGATCCGAGTGACCGACACGCGGTCGTCCGAGTGTGGCTGCGACACGCACATCGTCGACGAAGGCTTCGTTCACAACATCGACGTCGGCCTTCACGCCGAAGTGCCTGCGGGTGCGACCGCCCTCGCCCTGTCGATCACCGTCGCTGGATCCGAACAGGCGGGGTTCCTCACGGCCTACACCGGCGGCACCGATCGGCCCGAAGTGTCCAACCTCAACTGGCGCAGCGGGGAACTGCGCACGAACTCTGCCATCGTCGGTCTCGGCATCGCGGCGGGTGCCGTGGGACGGATCGCCATCTTCACGTCGACCGATGCCGACGTCATGGTCGACGTGTCCGGAGCCTTTCTGCCGCTCGATCGCCACCCGGATCCGGGCGGCGGTCGCTTCATCCCCCACTCCCCCACGCGCGCGTTCGATTCCCGACCCTCACCGGTTCCAGCTGGGATCGCCACACGGGTACCGTTGCCTGCTGGGGTCCCCCTCGACGCCGTCGCGATCGCTGCGAACTTCACCGTCATCCCCACATCGACAGCCGGGTTCCTCACGGCCGGGGCCGCCGGGTCACCGTTGCCCGACGTCTCGCAGGCGACGTTCTCGCATCCCGGCTTCGCGTCCGCGTCCCCTGCGATCGTCCCCGTATCGGGAGACGGGCTCGACCTGATGGTCTCGACCGACGCCGCTGTGATCGTCGACGTCACCGGGTGGTTCACACGCGAGGCCGACGCTGCCCACCAGGCCGACGACGGCCTGCTCACCTTGGTCGCACCAAATCGCCTGTTCGACTCTCGCGAGCGGTCCGAGCTGATCTACGACAAGGGCACGATCGATGTGGCATCAACAACTGCATTCGATACCGATGCGCGAGCGGGGGCAATCGTCGGCAACGTCACGTTGGTCGGACCTGCCGCCGACACCTACCTGTCGGTCTACCACGCGGGTTCGCACGCACCCGAGACCTCGACGGTGAATGCGCGAGCCGGATCCGACGTGGCGGCCGCCACGCTGATTGCGCCATCGACGAACGGAATCCGCTTCCTGTCGCAACGCACGACACACGCTCTCGTCGATGTCTTCGGCTTCTTCAGCGGAACGCCATTGCCCGATGCAGGCGTCACCGCGTCGAACCCGCCTCCACCCGGGTCGGCGGCTGCGATGGACGCTCTGGTGCGTCGGCTGTCGGCACGTTCATCGGCCGTCTCGGTCACGGTGCGCCGCAGCGGCGATCTCGTCTATCACCGAGCCGAGGGCCGCACCGTCTCCGGTGCCGACGCAACACCGGACACACCGATGATGCAGGCCTCGGTGTCGAAGGTGGTGACTGCGCTGACGATCGCCCGCCTCGACCAACTCGGACTCGTCGACCTCGACGCGCCAGTTCCGTGGGACGCCGCCGGGTTCACGCCCGACGCTGCATGGAACAGCGTGACGCTTCGTGACCTCATCGAGCACAGGTCGGGCATGCCGGTCGCTCAGTCGAGTTGGTTCGTGGCGTCGTCGGGCACGTGCCGCAACGTCGTGATCCAGCTCATCGCCAACTCGCCACTCTCCACCCGCGGTAGCCGGTCGTATTCGAACGGCAACTACTGCGTGCTCGGCGAGGTCATCGAGGCGGTCACGGGCGAACGGTACGACGCTGCGGCGTATCGGTACGTCTTCGACCCGCTCGACATCGAGGGACCTCACCTCAGCCGCGATGGACTGCGCCACGATGATGCTCCGCATGCACGGGCGATGAACACTCGCAACCTCGTGGGTGCGGCCGGTCAATGGCTGATGTCGTCCGACGAGGTCGCCGTCATGCTCGACAACGTCTCTTCAGCCGACATGGACGTCCTCGGTGGCACCGCGTTCGCCGCGACGTGGGAATCGCCGTACGGCGGGTTCGGTCACACCGGCACCCTCACCGGTGCGAAGGCGTGCGCCTGGGTGATCAACGGCTTCGTCGTGAGTGCCGTGATCGCCGGAGAGGCGGTCTCCAACGGCGCCACGCTCTGCCGGACGGTCATGCCGGTCGCCGTCGCCGCGTTCTACGCTGCGTAGCAATCGGGGTCCGAACACGGGCAATCGAGTCCACATGACCGCACACAGTGGTTGTGTAACCGCGTTATCACCGGTGTGCGTGGATCACTGCAACAAGGTTGCCGACGCAAGCTTCATCACGCAAGGAATTCACCCATTCGGAATACGATTGTTGTACCGTTGGGTCGTCGGCTGACCGCGGCTCTGCGGTGGGACAAAAGACTGACGATGGCGCCGACCGAAAATGGAGTGGAAACAATGACTGAATTCGGAACCGGCGCGCGCCCTCTGGAACGCGCTCACCCACTACCGCTGTGGGCCCAACTCGAGACCGAGTTGCGGCGACGACTCGAACTCGGACACTTCACCGATCGGTTCCCGACCGACCGCGAGCTGATGGAGGTGTACCTCGTCAGCCGCCACACGGCTCGTCACGCTGTCGCTCGCCTCGGCGCCGACGGCATCGTCAAGCGCGAACGCGGAATCGGTACATCGGTCGATCGCACGCGGCTCGAGCACTCGTTCGGATCGCTCTACAGCCTGTTCCAGGTCGTCGAAGACGCCGGCATCCCGCAGCGAAACGAAGTGGTTCGCCTCGAACGCACCGTCAATGCCAAGGCCGCCGAGCAACTCGGTCTCCCCGACGAAGCCCCATTGCTTTTCCTCGATCGGCTGCGTTTCGCCGGCGACCGACCGCTTGCACTCGACCGGGCTTGGCTGCCGTTCGCCGTGGCCGGGGGGCTGCTCGAAGCCGAGTTCAGCAACACGTCGCTCTACGATCAACTCGAGAAGTTCACCGGCCGGCGTCCGAATGCCGGATGGGAGTGCATCACCCCGGTCGTGCCCAACGACGAGGAGCGCCAGTTGCTCGGCATGCCACCAGGCGAGGCCGTCTTCGGGCTGAATCGGTTCGGCAGCGTCAACGGCGAGCCCATCGAGTGGCGGTCGACACTCATTCGAGGCGATCGATTCAACTTCGTCGCCAACTGGGCAACAGGTCAGCGGAGCGAGTTGCGACTCAGGCACGTCGACTCGATGGCGTAACGTCGCATCGATGAACGAAAACCTGGTTCAGGTCGCGGCACTCGTCGGAACCTGGTCGGGAACCGGTCGTGGTGAATATCCGACGATCGAGCCGTTCGAGTATCACGAGACGGTGACGTTCGGCGATGTCGGCCGACCGTTCCTCACCTACTCGCAGCACACCACTGCGGCCGACGACGGGCGGCCCCTCCACGCCGAAGTCGGCTACTGGCGGCTCACAGCACCCGGCGTCGCCGAGGTCGTACTCGCCCACCCGACCGGCATCACCGAGATTCAACACGGCACGGTTTCGTGCACGAACGATGTCATCGAGATCGTGTTGAGTTCGGCCACGGTCGGACTCAGCGCCACAGCACGGTCGGTGGTCGAAGTCGAGAGACGGTTCCTCGTCGACGGCGACGTACTCGAATATCGCCTGGCGATGGCTGCGGTCGGACTGCCGCTCCAGCACCATCTGGCGGCGAGGCTGATCCGCACCGCATAGCTTCCCGGCTCGCCGGTCGCCGGCTTGCTCGTCGTAGTGTCGCCACATGTCCAGCACACCGGCTCGTTCCACCGGCGTCGTCATCGTCGACGCCGTCCGTACGCCAGTCGGCCGCCGCGGTGGCGGCCTGTCCACCATGCATCCGGCAGAGCTGCTGGCGCAGGCCCAACTCGCCGTGTTCGAACGCACAGGTCTCGACCCCGCCACTGTCGAGCAGGTGATCGGTGGCTGCGTGAGCCAGGTCGGCGAGCAGAGTTTCAACGTCACGCGTACCGCCTGGCTCTCGGCCGGACTGCCACTCACCACTGCAGCAACCACGGTCGACACGCAGTGCGGGTCCAGTCAGCAGGCGACCAACCTCGCAACCTCACTCATCAGCTCCGGGGCCGTCGACGTCGCCGTCGCCTGCGGCGTCGAGGTGATGAGTCGCATCCCGATCGGCATCAACTCGTCGAGGAAACTCGGCCTCGGCGTACCGATTCCAGCGGCCTACTTCGAGCAGTACGAGATGACCTCGCAGTTCGAAGGCGCAGAGCGCATCGCCGACAAGTGGGGCATCACCCGCGACGATGCCGACGCGTTCGGTCTCTCGTCGCAGGAACGAGCAGCGCTGGCCTGGTCCGAGCGTCGCTTCGATGGGCAGTGGATTCCGGTCGAGGCACCTGACCTCGATGACGAGGGCAAGTCGACCGGAACCACCCACACCGTCGAGAGCGACGAGGGTCTGCGCGAAACGTCACTCGACAAGCTCGCCACGCTGAAGCCCGTCGGCCGCGAAGACGGGGTGCACACCGCCGGCAACGCTTCGCAGATCTCCGACGGTGCATCGGCAGTGTTGATGATGAGCGAAGAGAAGGCAGCGGCGGTCGGACTGCGGCCGAAGGCCCGGATCGTCGACACGTGTCTGGTCGGAGTCGATCCGGTGCTCATGCTCACCGGCCCGATCGATGCCACTCGACGCCTGCTCGAACGCAATGGCTTGTCGATCGACGACATCGACATTTTCGAGATCAACGAGGCCTTCGCATCGGTCGTGCTCGCCTGGGCGAAGGAACTCGGCGCCGACCCGGCAAAGACCAATCCCAACGGTGGAGCGATCGCGCTCGGCCACCCCCTGGGAGCCACCGGCGGCGTACTGATCACCAAAGCCGTGCACGAACTCGAGCGCACCGGCGGTCGATTCGGCATCGTGTCGATGTGTTGCGGTGGCGGGCTCGGCACGGGCACATTGATCGAGCGCCTCTGAGCGAACTCGATCGAAGTCGCCGAACCGGTGGCGGGCGTCAGTGACGGGGTCGCCCGATAGAACGACGGTGTGAGACCAGAACCGTCGACGCTCCTCGGAGGCTCGGCGCGCGTCGATGGCCTGATCGTCGTGGCCGTCGCGTTCGTGGCCGGCGTCATGATCACGGGCTGCGACCGTGCCGAGACCGCGACGACACCCACTGGGCCGATGGAAGCGAACGCGGAAGTCGAGTTCGTGGTCGACGGCGACACGATCGACGTACTCGTCGACGGCCGCGAGGAACGGGTTCGGCTCACGGGGATCGACACACCCGAAGTCGCGCACAACGCCGGTGAGACCTCCGAGTGTTTCGGTGACGAAGCCACCGCCTTCACCGAAGCCCTGCTGCCGGTCGGCACGCCAGTTCGGCTCGAGCGCGACGTCGTCGGGCGTGACGACTACGGCCGTGTGCTCGCGTACGTTTACCGAGCAGACGACGGCATCTTCGTCAACTACGAGATCGTCCGCCAGGGGTTTGCCCAGCCGCTCACGATCGAGCCGAACGTCACGTTCAGCGAGTTGATGGTGCGAGCCGCACGCAACGCCGAATCGGACAATGCCGGCCTCTGGTCGGCCTGCGGCAGCGAGTAACGTGCGCCGTCATGCTCGACCTACGACATCGTTTCCCTGGACTTTCCAATGGTTGGGCCCGCTTCGACGGCCCGGCCGGAACCCAGGTGGTCGACACCGCGATCGACGCCACCACCGCCTGGCAACGCAGCGGCAACAACGCGAACAGCCACGGCGCGTTCGCCGCGGCACGCGCCTGCGACGCGCTCGTCGAACGGACGCAATCGACCATGGGTCGACTGCTTCATGCCGATCCGGCAGGATTCATGTTCGGCCCGTCCACCTCATCGAACATCTTCTCCATCACTCGGTCGATCGGCCACGATCTCGCCGCCGGCGACGAGATCGTCTGCACCCGGCTCGACCATGACTCGAACATCTCACCCTGGCTGCACATCGCTGCCGACGCCGGCGCTGTCGTCAAACTGGCCGACTTCGACACCGAGACCGGGCGACTCGCGCCGGACGCCGTGATCGACCTGTTCACCGATCGAACGCGGTGGGTCGCTGTGACCGGAGCTTCGAACGCAATCGGCACGGCACCAGACGTGAAGACGATCACCGCCGCAGCTCATTCCGCCGGCGCGAGGGTCGTGGTCGACGGAGTACACCTGACCCCGCACATGCCGGTCGACATCGGCGACATCGGCTGCGATGTGTTCTCGACCTCGTCGTACAAGTGGTACGGGCCGCACGCCGGCATCACCTGGATCGAGCCCGAACTGCTCGACCGGTTGTATGCGTACAAGGTTCGCTCGGCACCCGATCGCGGCCCGGACCGGCTGCAACTCGGCACGCCGTCGTACGAGTCGATCGCCGCCATCGACGCCGCGGCTTCGTTCCTGATCGAGACCGGTCTCGACGCCATCGGCAGCCACGAACGAGTCGTCTTCGAACGGCTACTGCGCGGACTGCTCGATCAACCGAACGTGCGCGTGTACGGTCCATGCGACCTCGACGCCCGTGCGCCGACCCTGTCGTTCAACGTCGACGGCCGCACCCCACTCGATGTCGCACAGGCGTGCGCTGCCGCCGAGGTCGCGGTCTGGGATGGCCACTACTACGCGATCGAGGCGATCGCGTCGTACGGCCTCGACCTCGCCACCGGCGCGGTCCGCGCCGGTGCAGCGGCCTACATCGGGGTCGACGACGTCGACCGGCTCCTCGAGGTGGTCGCCGGTCTGTGATCACGTTCGTCCGGCCACCGATAACGTCAGCGGAGTGAGCACACTCGCCGAACGACTCGGCTACGACAGCGACGCCAAGCTGGTCATCATCTCGTGTGACGACCTCGGCTCGTGTCACGCCGCGAACGTTGGCGTCTACCAGGCCATTCGCGAGGGTGTTGCCACCTGTGCATCGATCATGGTTCCGGCACCGTGGGCGCAGCATGCCGCCTACCAGTACCGGCCGACGGACGATGTGGGGGTTCACCTCACGCTCAACGCCGAGCACGCTGTCTACCGGTGGGGTCCGATCACGCATGCTCCGTCGCTGCTCTCGGGCGAGGGCGGGTTCCCGCGCAACCTCACCGATCTCTGGGAGCACGCCGACCCGGCCGAGGTGCGGCGCGAGCTACGCGCCCAGGTCACCCGTGCCATGGCGTGGGGCATCGACGTGACGCACCTGGCGCCGCACCTCAGCGCCATCACGTTGCGACCGGAGTTCTTCGACGTCTACCTCGAGCTGGCCTGCGAGTACTCGCTCCCGATCAGATTGCCGTCCAATGTCACGGCCGCGCAGGCGGGGTTCCCATTCCGCCAGCTCGCCCAGGACGAAGGGGTCGTCTTCCCCGACCACTTCGATCACGACTGGCGACCGGGTTCACGCGGACGCGTGCATGCTGCCCTCGAACTGCTCCAACCCGGAGTGACCGAGCTGCACGTGCAACCGGCCGCCGACACCCCCGAAGTCCACGCCCTCACGACGAATGCTGTCGACTGGATCGACGACCTCGACCTCGTCACCAACGCCGCCCCGCTGCGGGCGGCACTGAGCAGCGCCGGTGCCGAGCTGATCGGCTACCGCGAGCTCAAGGCTGCGATGCGAGCCGGCTGAGTGCGGCGCCGGCCGCCCCCGACTTCAGCAGTTCCAGCACCGAACCCGTGTGACCGGCAGCCTTGAGTCGGCCGCGCATGAACTCGACCGTCGCGTCGAAATGGTCGTCGTTCGCCACGGCGACCGGCACCGTGAACACGACAGCCGCGTCGTCCGGCCCTTCGACGCGTTCGTCCTTCTTGGCCACGACGACGCGGTACTGAACCGAGCCGAGGTCTGCGGTGGTCACACCGTCACCTCGACGGGAATTCCGGCGAACAGGTCGCGCTCCGAATCGGTCTCGGGGATCGGCCCGACCAGCGAGCGGGCCAGGATCCAGTCCTCCCACGGATACGCCTCGATGAACTCGTCGTCGGACAACCCGAACCAGAACGCCGCCGAAGGATCGACCTGTGTCGCGTGTGCTCGAAGAGCACCCGTGCGGGCCCACATGAAGTTCCTCACGTCGATGCGCGTCGTGATGCGGTGGTCGTGGTTGGCCCGCTCGAACCACTTGTCGTCGAATGGTGACTCGCCCCGCAGGTCGAGGAGAGCACCGTGGATGGCCATCATGCGCTGCCGTGACCAGGTCGAGTAGTACAGCTTCGACGGCTGGAATGGTTCACCGGCGGCCGGATACCACTCCGGGTCTCCGGCACGTTCGAACGCCAACACCGAGATGTCGTGGACGCGGAGGTGGTCAGGATGTGGATATCCGCTCTGGTCATCGCCGTAGGTGATCATCACCTGTGGCTTCGTGCGCCGGATGACGGCGACGAGTCGCTCGGTGGATTCATCGATGGGCGCCTGGAAGAAGCACTC
>JBBKWQ010000134.1:0-6374 GCA_037969115.1 Ilumatobacteraceae bacterium | reverse complement strand
CAGCCGACCAGAGTGCGGTCATCCCGACAGCCGGTGCGATCCAACCGATCGTGCGACGAGCCCTCACTGACGTCGACCGGATACCCAGTAGGGGTAGGGGCCTTGGGCCCTACCGTCCGCTCGGCGGCTGCGCGATCGTTGGAGCAACGACATCATGTCGTAGGTAATACTACGACGAAGGGAGCGACAGATGAACAGGCTGGACATAGCCGTCGCCGCCGCCACTAACGACCGGTGGGATCATATGAACGGATGGGGCGGGGGCCGGATGTGGTTGTGGGGCATCGCCATGATGGTGCTGTTCGGCCTCCTGATCGTCTGGCTGATTCGCGCCACCACCGGCGGACCAGCGAACACGCCACTCCCGAGTTCCCCGACCGATCGCGCTCGGAAGATCCTTGCCGAACGGTACGCACGCGGCGAACTGACGACCGAGGAGTACGGGGAACGGGTCGAGCAGTTGCGATGACACGAACGACTCCAGCTACGACAGGCTCACTGGACGTCGTGACGGCGCGCAACGACCGGATCAGTCGCTTCGAGTAGCGGGTTGTGGGCGCGGTGGAAGCGAACGGGCTCGGGGCTATTGTTCGCATCCGATGATCACCGCAGGGGCCGATGCACCCGTTTCCCTGTTCAGAGCGGCGTTGCAGATCATGCGATCGCGCTCAGCGGCAAGGCTTCGCCGAGCCGTACTCGTCGCAGTGTTGGTCGGGGTCGCTTTCGGGGCGTTGACCTGCGTTGCTGGCATGGCAGGTGGGAACGGTCACAGCGCGCACGCCGACGCACGGGTGGAACAGCATTCGCCCGCCGGAGACTCTCACGCCGACCATTCCGCCGCGGCTCGTGTTGTCGAGGCCGCCGCCGCATCGCAGCACGCTGCGTCGGAAGGAAACGACGGGGGCCATCGGTCGACCACGTCTGCGAACCAGATCCATCCCGGTATGGCGTGCGTGGTTTCCTTGGATCTTCGCTTCCCGGAGCCGACGCCGACGTCCGTGACGGACGCAGTCGACAACCCCGTGACGCCCGAGCGTTCTGACTGTGTGGCCGACGTGGAGCCGCCGGTCCCCCGAATCTCCTGAGTTCGTACCCCAACCCACCATCGAACGAGGAGAACAACACAATGAAACGAATATTCGCGCTCGCACTCGCGTCCGCCGTCACCATGGCTGCCTGTGGCAGTGATGCCGGTAGCGACCCCGTCGGCGGACCCGCCGACGGACCTCGCACGATCGAGGTCACGATGACTGACATGGCATATTCGCCAGCCGAACTGGACGTCGCCGCAGGCGAAACGGTCAAGTTCGTGTTCCGCAACGATGGCGCCGTGCGTCACGAGGCGGTGTTCGGCAACGAGGCTGAGCAGGAGGCCCATCATGAGGAGATGGCCGAGATGGCCGAGATGGGCGAATCGCACGACGACATGGATACGGGTTCAATGTCGCAGGAGGGTGAGATGACCGAACTCCATTCGGTCGTCGTCGAACCCGGTGAGACCGTCGAGATGACCCACACCTTCGACGTGGCGGGTCCGATGCTGATGGGTTGTCACGAGCCCGGTCACTGGGAGGCCGGCATGAAGATGGACATCAACGTCTGACCGCATCGGCGGGGTCGCGCGATCGTGACTCCGCCCATGCCGCTCAGCCCGATGCGGGCCGGCCGTTCAGTCGTCGCCGTTTCGTCCGGTGTCGTTGAGCGAAGGTCCCGTCGAATCCGTCAGGTGGCGGACGCCACGAGGATCGCTGTCAGGACGACAATTGCGATGAACACCGCCGACTCGATCGCAAGGCTGACGCGCAGTTCTTTGGCCAACGCCGGATCGTCCGGCCGTTGCTCGAGTTCCGGGCGGAGCCGGAAATGGTTGTAGCCGCCGAGACCGGCCGCGACGGCCACGACCGCGATCTTCGCGACGAGGATCCGTCCCCACTGGGTTCCGAACAGGTCACCGGGGGTGTCGAGAATCATCACCGTCATCACGAGCCCGGCGACGATCACCGCCGCCAGCGACACTGTCGCGATCGACGAGAAGCGCACCACCATCGCTGCGAGCCCGACCCGCTCCGATCGGCACCGACGCATCCAGGCGACGGTCGTCATGGCGAACACGCCACCACCCCAGACCGCTGCTGCGCCGAGATGTATGAAGTTGACGACCGAATGGACCGCCCACGGGCCCTTGCTCACGGTGTGGCCATCGAACCAGAACGAGATCAGCACGAGCGCGTAGCCGACGAGCCCAAGCGCCGCCGACGAGGTCGGCGTCCAGCGGTGTTCGCCGTGGCCGTGGCCGTGATCGTGATGCGCCGTCTCCGCAGCTGTCGGAAGGTTCTCCGGTCGGAGTTCGGTGGCGACAGCGGCCGACAGTGAAAGTGGCGGTGCGACGATTCGGCCGGCGCGACCATGGAAGCCGAACATCACGGCGAGACCACCCACCATCTTGAGCGCGGTCGCCGCACCTGGCTTCGTCGTGAGCAGCGCGTCCAGCGACGCAGCCGGATCGATGTCGGTGAGCGCGGCGTACTCGATGAAGCCGCCGGTGAACATGGCGAGCCCGGCGAGTCGGATCCATGCGAGCTGGGTGTCCAGCTCCTCGTGTCGTCCGCGAATGGTCCACACCAGCGCCGCGAGGACCCCGATGCCGAAGATCGCGCCGAGGATCGAGATGGTGCGTCCGACCCGCCCGAGCGCTGCGGAGTCATGACTCATCGATCCGGCGTTCAGGAAATCGTCCATTGTTTCGTCGGTCATCGTTGCATGAGCGGTGTCACCCACCTCCATCCCGTCCATGCTCATGCCGGTCGCGACGGTCGTCGGCGGAGCTGCAGCGGTCGCGCTGGCACCGCTCACGGTGGTGGTCGGCGAGCTCGTCGCGGTGACTTCGAACCGGAAGGCACCGTCGATCGGATGGGCATCACCGGCCTGAACCTTCCACCGGACCCCGTAGGAGCCGGCCTCCAATGGTGGCTCGAACGTCAGAACGAACGACGTCCCATCCGTCTCATCAACCGACGACGGCGCTCGGACCGCTCCGGTCGGGTCGAGCAGCTCGAACCCCTCGCCGGCGATCACCGCAGGGTTCGTGAAGTTGACGACCACCTCGGTCAGTGGACCGTCGACGACAGCGCTTTCAGCGGGCGTCGAGGAGTCGAAGTCGGTGTGCGCAGACGCGATCTGCCCGGACCCTAGCGTTGCCAGCGCGGTGACGAGCGCAGCAGCGACGATGTGGGCGCGGCGGAACCGAGGCGAAGCGTCCGTCATAGTTTCGACATGTTATCGCAACAGAGCGTGCCTTCTACGTCGTGTCGTAGATCGCCCGGGCGGTCACACGAGCCGGTGCCACACGGATCGCTTTCCGGTCCGCATCTCGAATCGTCATCATTCCGTTGGTATTTTGAAACACGTTTGTAACATATCGCAATGCGTATCGCCCCCACCCTTCTCACCGGCATGTTCGCGGGACTCTGTAGCTTGTCGTTTTTCTCCCAGCCCGTCGCCGCCCACTCGGCTCCGACTTCGATCGGGTCGGTCATCGTGACCCGACTCGATTCGTGCCCGGTGGCCGGCACGAGCGACTTCGCAGACAGCTGGGGCGACGCTCGATCGTCGGGGCGTCGCCACGAAGGTGTCGACATGGAGGCCGACGGCGGAACGCCAGTGGTGGCGGTGCGAGACGGTGCGGCTGAGTTCAAGCGGAGCAACCTCGGTGGGAATGCGATCTGGCTGACGACCTCGTCCGGCGAACGGTTCTACTACGCCCACCTGGACGCCTGGGAAGGTGAGAGCCGCCAAGTCCGCGCAGGCGACGTGATCGGCTACGTCGGCCAGACTGGCAATGCCCGTGGTGACCACCTGCATTTCGAGACGCGAACCGGCGACACGGCGACGAACCCGTATCCCCTCGTCCGGTCGGCCTGCCGACCCGCCGCTGGCGGCGTCCCAGAGCCTCGAGTCGCGGCGCTCCGACCGTTGCTGCGATGACCACAGTCTTACAGAGCCCCCGGAGGGCCTGACTACTACACTGTCGCCATGACGGAGGAAGGATCGTCGTGACGATCTTGATCTGCTACGCACGAGCAGACGAGAGCGTTTGTAGTCGCGCTGATGACGCGTCGCTCCCTCCCGCTGTGTTTCCCTCACGGTTCGCGCTCGCGCGTGCAACGCTGCGCTGACCGCTCAGAACATGGCTCGACTCGAAGAAATCGGCGAACGCGACGGCTGGCGATGCTGGCTCTGCGACGAGCCGGTCGACGCCGACCGCTCGGCCAACGACGATCAAGGCCCGAGCGTCGACAGCCGCATGACCGATCGCAAAGCACGCAAGTCGGGCAAGGGCAAGAAGCGCGGCATCCTCGACCGAGACGAACGACTCGCGCACCGGTCGTGCAACACCGGCAAAGGCAAGGTCGACGCAGTCGTGCACTGGAACGAGGCGCTCTTCGTCATCGATCCCGTCGCGATCATCCCCACCGTCGAACGGCTGATCAACAAGGGCGGGCGCGAAATCTTCTGTCGCTGTCCTACTCGCACCGATGCCATTCACACCGCCACCTGGCTGATCGACCGCATCGGACGACTCGAGCCCGGCCTCGATCTGTCGCCCGACATCCAAGAAGGCGGCGGGCAGTACCTCGTGGCACTGCGCGGCTGACACAACAGAAGGCGGGAGCAACAGGGACAACCTCCCCGGTTGTCACAACGAGGCGTCCCGGGAACCACCAAACGGTCGACCGGGAAGCGGTAACCGCCGGGTCGGCCGAGGACATAGCTTTGGCAGGGACATCCACTGAAACTGCACGCTATGAACCATCCGACATGAAACGCCGCACCTTCGACGAACTGGTGCGCCACCTGCAGGACCAGCGCGAGATGGGTGAGCCGTCTCCGGTAGTGCTGCTTGGCGCAGGCGCATCGCGAGAGGTCGGCATCGAGGACATGAAAGGTCTGTATGCCTTGGTGGGTGCCGCAGATTTCGACGCGTTCGTCACCTACATTGCCGACCGAAGCGTGGGCGAACGCTACGCGCTCCTGGGTCGCTATCTGAGCACCAAACAACCCGAGCAGATCACCGACGGGTACCGAGCTCTGGCGACGCTGTGCGCCCGAGCCTTTTTCGACGTCGTGCTCACCACCAACCTCGACCCGCTGATGGACGATGCGCTCGTCGAGGCGGACCTCTGGCGACGCGACTACGTCCTCCTGGTGAACGGGCTGTTGCGTTCGGAGCGGCTCGGGCCGGTCCTGGCGTCACGCCATCCCCGGGTCAAGATCGTGAAGTTGCACGGAGATCTGTATCTCCGTTTCATGGCGTGGACCCCCGACGAGATGGACGAATACCTCGAAGACATCGAGCCCTACCTGGCGCCAACGCTGCGAGGCCGCGAGGTCCTCGTGGTCGGGCAGAGCCTCAGGGACGAGCGAATCCGACAGCTGGTCTTGTCGACCGGAGGGCTGGTGTGGTTCGCAACCCCCGGCCCAGCACCCGATCACCTCGACGCGCTCGACCAAGTTCTCGTCGTCGAAGACGACCGATGCCGATTCGAGGCGTTGTTTCCCGCGCTGGCCGACGCGCTGGACATGGGGTTGCAACGGACCGACCTCGGTCTCGAAGGGTTGCGTTCGGCACCGGCGCCCGCCGCCACGACCACCGACGACCTGATGGCGGCGGTGGTGGGAGTCGGCGGATTCCCCGACATGCCGGCAGGCACCGGCTTCATACTCGAAACGCCGAGAGTCATCGTCACGGACGTCTTCCCTGCCGGTCCGGATCGCGCGGTCGGCGATCAGGTCAACGTGACCTTTGCTGACGGCAGAGAGCTTGCCCTGCCGATCGTCGCCAGACTCGATCATCCATTCGGCCCCGTTGTGTTGGCGCCGCCCCCGGACGTGGCAGTTCCAGGGTTGCGACTCGCGCCTGCGACGCTCGGTCCTGGCGACCGCGTCACGATGGCCGTGGCAGCAGGTTCCGCCACCGGACTCTCGACAGGAACGGTCACCGGCGTGCATCTCGGGGCCGTCGACATTGCACCGCTCGGTTCCGTCTCGGGCCTCGTCGAGATCCGAGCGCGGGTGGCGGGTGGCTCGAGCGGCGCCCCGATCGTGGACGATTCGATGCACGTGGTCGGGTTCGTCGTGGCCGGGAGTTCCGATCCCGACAACCCGCAGACCTTCATGCTGCCGGCAACACAATGGGCAGATGCTCTCGACCGGCTGACCATCTGATCCGCCTCGGAAATCGGTGAGCAACTCGTGTGGCTCCGTCTCCCTGCCCTGCGCAATACTGCCGTTCACCTGGCGTTTCTCAGAGCCCAGAACGAGAATTGAACTCCTGACCTACGCATGACGAGTCGGCTCCGAGCCGTCCGGCCCGT
>JBBKWQ010000133.1:0-3709 GCA_037969115.1 Ilumatobacteraceae bacterium | reverse complement strand
CCGTTCATGCCGATCGCGACGAGCGCGTCACGCCCGTCGAGGGCGCTCACCGGAAAGCCACACGTGTATCCGTCGACCGAGCGACCGACGACCTGGTCGGCACCGGGATCGACGCCGGCCTCGGCCAACAGATCATCGAGCCGCACACCGGTCCAGCGCGCCGTACCCAGGAGGTTGCCGCCGATCTCGTTCGAGACACAGGTCAGGGTAATGTCGGCCTCGACGATGTCGCGAGCGAGCAGATCGTCGTACGTGAGCGAGATCGGACTATCGACCATTCCGTCGATGTCGAGGCGCCACCCGTCGACGTCGACGCGTGGCACGGTGATCGCGGTGTCGATCCGATAGAAGTCGGTGTTGGGGGTGAAGAACGGTTTCGCACCGTCGGCCGCGATGTCGCCGAGGCCACCGACGTCGGGCAGCGGTTCGGATGGGAGGGGAAGGCCGAGTGCGTTGCGTTGTGCTGTCACGTTCGAGCGAGTGCTCAGCGTCCGGCCGAGGGTGCCCACGATGAACGCTCCGGCTGCGGTCCCACCGATCACAGCGAGGAATCGGCGGCGGTCGTTGAACTTCGTCACCTCGTCGCTGATCCGGCCCTCCGCCGCGTCGTTCGAACAGATCTCGTTGAACAGTCGACGCAAGGTGAGGAGTACGACGCCCGCGACTGCGCCGCCGATCAGGCTGGGCACGACCGCCGACAACGGTGCGCTTCGCCGCGATGACTGCGACGCATATGCTCCCGCCAGTCCGAACAACGCGACGCCGACGATCGACAAACGCCACCATCGGCTCGATGCCAGTACGCCGATCAACGCCGCATAGATGGCGAGGATCGACGCGATCCCCGCGAGCAGCGCGATCTTGTCGTTCGTACCGAACCAGTCGATGGCCAGCGTCTTCACCGAGTTCGGCACGCCGTCGACGACTCGGTCGGCCACGTCGAGCACGGGCGACTGCCAGCGCGTCGATACCGCCGAAACGAGCTCGGCCGTCGCCAGCCCAGCGAGCGCCGCGACGAATCCCATCGCGATGGCGGCGACGAACCGAGTGGTGCGGCGACGAGGGGTGCGAGGCGGTTCAGGGGCGGGAGCGGTGGCTGCCGGTTCAAGGGTGGCGGCATGGGAACGTGTCATGTGGAAGTGTTCGGGGCGAACACGCCGACGGATTGGCCTGAAGTACGAATGCCTCGACGGCTCGGGTGACCAATCCGCGACATCTCGTGCTCCGAAGTAGTCACATGGAACCCCGAACCGCACTCCGAAGGCCCCACGCATGGGAGTGCTGAAAGCGCTTCGATCGGGTGTGTCCGCCGACTCGGCTGTTCACGACTGGCCCGACCCACTCGAGGGTCTGCTCCGCCGGGCTGCACGGGGAGATCAGGCCGCGTTCGGCGAGTTCTACGACGCGATCGGAGGCTTGGTCCACGGCATCGTCCTGAAGGTCGTCCGCGATCCGTCGATGTCCGAGGAAGTGACTCAGGAGGTCTTCGTCGAACTGTGGCGCCTCGCCCCTCGTTATGACGCGTCGAAGGGATCCGTGAAATCTTGGGCGGCGACGCTGGCGCATCGGCGAGCCATCGACCGTGTCCGGTCCGAGCAGTCGGCTCGGAACCGGATCGAGAAGCAGGTCTCGAACATCGCCGTCGATCACGACGTCGTCGCTGAAACGGTGGTGGACGCTGCCGCCCAGACATTCGATCAGGCCCGGGTTCGACGGGCGCTGAATCGCCTCACCGAACTACAGCGTGAAGCGGTCGAGCTCACCTATTTTGGTGGGCACACCTATCGGGAGGCTGCGGTGCTGTTGAACGTGGCCGAAGGAACGATCAAAACGAGAATCCGAGATGGACTGATCCGGCTTCGTGACGAGCTTGGAGCAACCAATGAGTGACATCGACATCCATCATCTCGCTGCCGCCTACGCGCTCGACGCTCTGGATGAGCACGAACGTCTGCAGTTCGAGGCTCATTACTCCGGCTGCGAGATCTGTCGCAACGACGTCGTCGAGCATCGCGAGACGGCCGCTGCGCTCGGCTCGCTGACCGAATCACCACCGCGTCCGGAACTGAAGTCAAACCTGATGGCCGAGATCGCGCAGGTCCGCCAGCTGTCGCCGCTGCCATCGCCGGTCGCCCGGCTCTCCGACCGTCGCCGCAGTCGCTCGTTCACCACCCTGTTGGCGGCCGCAGCGGCTGTTGTGATCTTTGCGGCCGGTGCGTTCATCGTCGGTGGCAGGAACAGCGAGGGTGGTTTCGGAGACGAGATCGCAGCGGTGCTCGCCGAGCCCAATGCACAGTTCGTGAGGCTCGACGCTGTCGGTCCCGGCAACATCAGCGTGGCCTGGGCCGGCGGGCGAGCCGTCATCGTGGGCGACGGCCTTCCGTCACCGGCGGCGGGCAGTGTGTACGAACTCTGGCTGATCGACGATGCAGGAGCACATCCGATGTCGCTGCTCGACCCGGCCGAGGACGGCAAGCTTCGCCGTTCGCTCGCGGTCGACGGCGAACCGACCGCTTGGGGAATCACCATCGAGCCCGAGTCCGGCTCGTCCACACCCACCGAACCAATTCTGTTCGTCGGCACGACCTGAGGCGCGACGCGGCGATCGCGGTCTGACCGCAGATCGCCATGTCGAGTCCGGTCCGTCTGGCGCGCGACGAGCGCCGCCGGGCAAGATCAGGCCCGTGATCGAACACTTCAACACCGCATGGGCTCAACTCACCGCCGAAGGGGGCCCGTTCGGGATGACCGAGATCGAAGTGAGAGGCACGCCGATGCGTGTGTTCAATTCGGCGCCCACGAACATGCGGGTCCTGTGGGAACTGGCTGTGAACCACGGCGACAAGACCTACATCGTGTTCGAGGACGAGCGGTTCACCTACAACGAGATCGCCGCCCAGGTTCGTGCGCTCGCGCACATCCTGCGTGAAGACCACGGCGTCGGGAGCGGCGACCGTGTCGCCATCGCGATGCGGAACTACCCCGAGTGGGTCGTGGCGTACTGGGCGATCGCATGCACCGGCGCTGCTTCAGTCGGGATGAACGCTTGGTGGACCACCGCCGAGATGGAGTACGGCCTCGCCGATTCTCGACCCAAGGTGCTGATCGCCGACGACGAGCGGGTCGAGCGGGTGTTTCCCGCGCTGTCGGGTTTGCGCGAGAGCGCACCGATGCACCTGATCTCGGTTCGCTCCGATCGATCGCTGCCCGACGACGCGAGTCGTTGGAGCGATGTGGTGCGCCCCGACGACGCTCCAGACACGCTCCCGAATGCCACGATCGACCCCGACGACGACGTGACGATCTTCTACACCTCCGGAACGACCGGAGCGCCGAAGGGTGCTCAGCTCACCCACCGCGGATCGATCCACAACGTCATGAACATCGCGTTCATGACGACGGCGAGCTCGATGGCCGAGGCCGCGGCAGCGGCAGCTGCGGGAACCGAGCCGCCCGCCCCGGCCGCGAATGCCGCCGCGGCGTCACAGCTCGTTTTCATGGCACCGACGCCGTTGTTCCACGTCACCGCCAACAACTGCCTGCTCCATCCGTGCACGCTGGTCGGCGGCGCAATCGTCTTCATGTACAAGTGGGATGCAGGCCGCGCGCTCGAGCTGCTCGAGCGAGAAAAGGTGGCGAACTTCTCCGGCGTGCCCACCATGAGCCGAGAGCTGTTGATGCATCCCGATTGGGCCACGCGAGACACGTC
>JBBKWQ010000132.1:0-3294 GCA_037969115.1 Ilumatobacteraceae bacterium | reverse complement strand
AAGCCGCAGTTCGCGAGGCGCAAGCCGAACTCGGCGGGCTGACCGTGTTGGTCAACAACGCGGCGAGCGATGACCGCCATACGTGGCAGGAGATGACCGCCGACTACTGGGACGACCGGCTCAACACGAACCTGCGGCACTACTTCTTCACGATCCAGGCCGCGGCGCCGGCGATGATCGCGGCACAGAACGGATCGATCGTCAACATCGGGTCGAGCAGCTACATGATGCAGGAGGACTTCTTTCCCGGCTATGCGATCGCGAAGTCGGGTGTCGAGGGGATCACCCGCACGCTCGCCCGCACGTTCGGACCGGACAACGTTCGAGTCAACACCGTGCTCCCCGGGTGGGTCGCCACGGAACGCCAGTTGGCGAAGTGGTGGAGCGAGGAAGGCGAAGCCGGAACCATGCGCGATCAAGCGCTCAAACGGCGGATCGTCCCGGCCGAGTTCGCCCAGATGGTGCTGTTCCTGGCCGCAGACGACGGAGCGGCGTGCACCGCGCAGCAGTTCCTCGTCGACGGCGGCCGTCGTTGACGACGACGCAATGGTGAGGCCGCCGGCTTCGCGCGTTCATCGACGATTCCCTTGACAATCGAGACCGCGGAGCGCAATATTCGAACGGTGTCAGGTAAAACGAACATCGACAGGCGTACCGCACGCCGTCAGGACACCCAGGTAGAAATCGTCGACGCCGCCTGGGAGACGGTCCGAGAGAACGGCCTCGCCGGGCTCTCGATGCGCGACCTGGGGGAGCGTGTCGGCATGAGAGCCCAGTCGATTTACTCCTACTTCGCCTCCAAGCACGACATCTACGACGCCATGTTCCTCGAGGGGTACCAAGCGTTCAGGGAATGGATGAACCACGCCGCGGCGGATGAACAATTCGAAGCCGACCCGATGCGTGCAGCCAGACAGGCCGTCCATGCGTTCGTTGACTTCTGCACCGCCGACCCGGTCCGCTACCAACTGCTCTTTCAACGCACCATTCCCGAGTTCACACCCTCACCGGAGAGTTACGCGGTCGCGGTGCAAGCGTACGAAGAGATGAGGGAGCGGCTCGTAGCGATCGGCGTGCACGACCAGGAAACGCTCGACTTGTGGACTGCGATGATGACCGGCCTCACCGATCAGCAGATCTCCAACGACCCCGGCGGGGCCCGCTGGACACGACTCGTCGATCGCGCCGTTGACATGTTGCTTGCCGATGTCCGACCACCCACCAACCCCGAAAGCGAGAAGGCATGACCGCCATGACGATCATTGACGTCACGAGCATCCCGTCAATCGAGCACCGCGAAGCGATGAACCTCCAAGCGGCCGAGCTCGAACGGGCGTTGGCGCTCCTCAGGACCCTCGACTCGGATCAATGGTCCACCCAGACGAACTGTCCCGACTGGGATGTCCGTCGCATGTGGCTCCACGTGCTCGGCGCGTGCGACGCCGGCGCGTCGATACGCGAGAACATGCATCAGATGCGTCTCGGGCGCAAGCGCCGCAAGGAGTTGGGCGTGTCACTCGAAGCCGGTCTGTCCGGTGTCCAGGTCGCCGAGCGCGAAGACCTCTCGACCGACGACCTCATCAAACGACTTGAACGAGTGGCGCCGAAAACAGTGAAGGGTCGCTCTCGCACACCTCGCCCGATGCGGGCGATGAAGATCGGTATCGACGCTCCGGTGGTCGAGAAATGGCCCCTCGGCTACCTCATCGACATCATCTACCTCCGCGACGCATGGATGCACCGCATTGACACCACACGAGCCACCGGCGGCGAGCTCGTGTTGAGCGCGGAACATGACGGCCGCATCGTTGCCGACGTCGTCGCCGAATGGGCTCGCCGTCACGGCCGACCCTTCACGCTCGAGCTGACCGGTGCCGCCGGTGGTGTCTTCACCGCCAGCGGTGGAGGCGTACCGACCGTGATCGATGCGGTCGAGTTCTGTTCAGTGCTGGCCGGGCGAGGCGAGGCCACCGGCCTCCTCACCACCATCGTTCCCTTCTGACCAACCCGCCCGCCGACCACCAATGCGACAGGGAGAAACCACCATGAACACGACAACCACCGAAATTGCGGACGACATCTTCCGCTTCTCGACATACGTCCCCGACGCCGACATGTCCTTCAACCAAATACTCATCAACGCCGACGAACCGCTGCTGTTCCACACCGGAATGCGCGCACTGTTCCCGTTGGTGGCCGACGCCGTCAGCCAAGTCCTACCGCTCACTTCGCTGCGGTGGATCAGCTTCGGGCACGTCGAAGCCGACGAGTGCGGCGCCATGAACCAGTGGCTCGAGGCGGCACCCGCCGCACAGGTCGCTTTCGGTGGCATCGGGTGCATGGTGTCGATCAACGACCTCGTCGATCGGCCGCCCCGCCCGCTCGACGACGGCGAGATCATCGACCTCGGAGACAAACGAGTCCGATATCTCGCCACGCCCCACGTGCCGCATGGCTGGGAGGCTGGCGTGCTCTTCGAGGAGACCACCTCGACGCTGCTGTGCGGCGACCTGTTCACCCAGACCGGCGACGGCCCTGCGATGTGCAACGACTCGCCCATGGAACCGACGATCGCGGCCGAGGACATGTTTCGCTACTCGACCCTGACTCCTTCGAGCGCCCCAACCGTCGATCGGCTCGCCGACCTCTCACCAACAACACTCGCGCTGATGCACGGACCCACCTATACGGGTGATGGAGGACGGTGGCTACGCGACCTCGCGGCCAACTATCACGACCGCACCGACCTCGCGCTCGCGCCAGTATGAAAACCGACCCGCGGCACGAGGCGGAGCGAGGACTGCGATCAACGCAGTGAAGCAAGGAGTCGGTGGAGGGCCGCAACCGGCACCACCCTCGATCGTCGTGTGAGACGATTGACCCGATGAGCGACCCGTTGCTCGAACCGTTCGAGCTCAAACATCTCACGCTGCGGAATCGCATCTTCTCGTCGTCGCACGAGCCGGCGTACGCCGAAGCGGGGATGCCGACCGATCGGTACCGGCTGTATCACGAGGAGAAGGCCAAGGGCGGCGTTGCGATGACGATGACCGCCGGCTCGGCGGTGGTCGCCGAAGACAGCCCGCCGTCGTTCGGCAACCTGCACGCGTACGACGACCGCATCGTGCCGTGGATCCGCCGGATGACCGACGGCGTACACGAGCACGGCGCGGCCTGCATGATCCAACTCACCCATCTCGGTCGCCGCACGGGCTGGGCGGGCGGCGACTGGCTACCGGTCCTTGCCCCGTCGCCGATCCGCGAACCCGCCCACCGGTCGATTCCAAAGGAGGC
>JBBKWQ010000131.1:0-2635 GCA_037969115.1 Ilumatobacteraceae bacterium | reverse complement strand
CTGCTCGACACGATCGACCGGCTCGACGTGTGCCCGCTCGGTGCCGGGGCACTGGCGGGCTCCTCATTGCCGATCGACCCGGTCGGCAACGCCGCCGATCTCGGCTTCGCCAAGGCGTTCGACAACAGCCTCGACGCCGTGAGCGATCGCGACTTCGTGGCCGAAGCGGTGTTCGACCTGGCGCTGATCGGGATCCACCTGTCGCGCATCGGTGAGGAATGGGTGCTGTGGACCTCCGGCGAATTCGGATTCGTCCGCCTCGACGACGGCTATGCGACCGGTTCGTCGATGCTGCCGCAGAAGAAGAACCCCGACATCGCCGAACTGGCGCGCGGCAAGAGCGGTCGGCTGATCGGCAACCTCACCGGTCTGCTCGCCACCCTGAAGGGCTTGCCGATGGCGTACAACCGAGACCTCCAGGAGGACAAGGAGCCGCTTTTCGACTCCGTCGAGCAGGTCACGCTCGCCGTTGCAGCGCTGACCGGGATGATCGCCACCGCGACGTTCAACGTCGACGCGATGCAGGCCGCGGCCGACGAGGAGACGATGGCCGCAACCGACCTCGCCGAATACCTCGTGCGCAACGGCATGCCGTTCCGTGAAGCGCACGCCGTGGTCGGCGCCCACGTGCAGGCGTGCCTCGCGGGTGAGGGTTCGCTGGCGGAGTTGGTGCTGGCCGATCCTCGACTCGGGATGGAGGGTGCTGCACTCGTCGCCCCTGGTGTGGGTGTGAAGATGCGCACGTCCCGCGGGGCGGCCGGACCCGATGCTCGCGCCGAGCAGATCGATTCCTACCGCACGATGGTCGCCACCGAACTCACGTCGATCCGCAGCCTGGCCTCGTTCGGCTGATCGACGCGATGAGCGCGGCGTCGCGGCTCGATCGAGCGTGGTTCGAACGGGACGCGCCCGTCGTTGCGCCGGACCTGCTCGACAAGTTGCTCGTCGTCACGGTCGACGACGTGCAGTGCTCGGGGCGGATCATCGAGACCGAGGCGTACATGCCCGACGATCCGGCAAGCCACACGTTCAACGGCGTCACCGGACGCAACGCGGTGATGTTCGGCCCTGCCGGCCACCTGTACGTGTATCTCAGCTATGGGATTCACCGGTGCGCGAACGTCGTCACCGGACCGGTCGGGAGTGGGCAGGCCGTGTTGATCCGCGCGGTCGAGCCACTCGACGGAATCGACACGATGCGGTCCCGTCGGTCACGACCGGACCGGGAACTCGCCGACGGTCCCGGCAAGTTGTGCCAGGCGCTCGGGATCGGCGCTCAGCACGACGGGGCCGACCTCCTGGCGTCCGACGTGACGATCCTCGACGACGGTGTCGCCCCGCCAACCTGTCCCCGTGTCGGACCCCGGATCGGGATCACGAAGGCGACGACGACGCCGTGGCGGTTCCGTCGACCACTATCCCGGTGACATTGCCGACCGATCGGGACGGGCAGCGACGAGCGCCGGAAACCCGAGGAAGAACACCGCGAGCACGACGAAGATCGTCGCGCTTGCGTCGCTCGCGTCGATGATCTTGCCCGTGAGGAACGGGACGCTGATCGCGCCGACATTGGCCGACAGGAGCTGCCAGCCCGACACCTGCTGGGCATGCTCCGTGCCCACCCGGTCGGCGGTACGAGCCGACAACGTCGGGACGATCGCCGAGAGCGACAAGCCGACCAGGGTGGTCGCAAGGACCACCGTCGCTCCGGGCGCCACCGTGGTGAGGAGCGTCCCGATCACGCCGGCCACGGCGAGGATCGGCATGCCCGCTCGGTCGGCCGATCGACGTACACCTTCCGACACCAGAGCGAGCCGTCCGACCATCGCCCCACCCCAGAACCCAGACACGCCGATGGCGGCGACAGCGTCACCGATCGATCGAGCTTCGGTCAGATAGGTGAACAACCAGTTTCCGAACGTCACTTCCAGTGCGATGAACGCGAAGAAAATCGTCAGCGACAGCACGGTGGCGTAGGTCGGGGGCCGGCCGACGTGTTCGCTCACGGTGGCGACCGGCGGCGCAGGCCACGCATCGCGGGCGATGACCGCGACGGCGAGCGCTACGGCGCTGACCAGGGCGGCCACGACCAGTGACAGACGCCAATCGGGCACCGCTGCGACGACCAGTGGCCCGATCGTCGCGCCGACCCCGTACGAGCCGTGGATGATCCCGGCACTGCCGACGTCGCCCAGTGTGGCGATCACCCCAGCGCCAACCGAGTCGAGAAGCCCCGACACGACACCGATGCACGCGACGCCGACCAGGAACAGCGGCCACGACGACGCGGCGGAGACCATGAGATCGGCGACCACGAGTCCGGCGAGGGCAGCGATGAAGCAGATGCCGATGCCGAATCGGCGCGTCGCCGTGCGACCGAGGCCAGACGTCGACATCCGGGCGACGCCATAGACAACCGACACCGTGCCGAGCGCGCCGAGCGACTGGCCGAACCGGTCACGGACGTCGGGCCACACCACACCGAACATCGAAACGGGCATCGCGAACGCGAGGAACGTCAACGCCGACGAACGCACCGAAAGCGACATCGCGGCGACGGTACCGGGCATCGTTGGCGTCGCCGCCGAGCGACTGGGCGATCTACGGTCAGCGGTGATGCAGGACTTCGCAGGCA
>JBBKWQ010000130.1:0-4016 GCA_037969115.1 Ilumatobacteraceae bacterium | reverse complement strand
GGCGTGTGCCTCGGCCACCAGGCGATCGGTTACGTGTACGGCGGCGAGATCGTGCGGGCGCCCGAGTTGATGCACGGCAAGACCTCGCCCATCGAGCACGACGGCGCCGGGGTGTTCGCCGGGCTGCCGTCACCGCTCACTGCGACCCGCTATCACTCGCTGACCGTGGCGCCCGAATCGGTGCCCGACGTGCTCGAGGTGACGGCGCGTACGGCCGACGGCATCGTGATGGGGTTCCGTCACCGTGAACACGACGTGGAGGGTGTGCAGTTCCATCCCGAAAGCATCCTCACGAGCGCCGGGCACGACCTGCTGAAAAACTTCCTCCAGCGCGCGGGGTGATGCCGCGCCGTCAGGCGTGGTTGATCAAGCGACCGTGCTGGTCGACGCCGGCACCGTGGTCGTGGTGGTGGGCGGCAGCGTGGTGGTGGTCGTGGTGGTGGTGGTCGTCGTGGTGCTCGTGGTGGTGGCGGGAGCGGTCGCCCGGCCGACGATCAGGCGGACGTTCGTGCCCTTGTCGACGTTGACACCCGGGTTCACGCTCTGCTGGATCACGAGTCCGTCGTTCGGGTCACCGGGTTGCAGGTCGCGGTACTCCACCTGTTCGCGGAGACCGAGCTCGCGGAGCAGGTTGGTGGCCTGCCCCTCGGGGTTGCCCACGAGCGGCGGCATCGTCACCTGGCCGGGTCCCGAACTGACGAACAGGGTCACGGTCGACCCGCGGTTCACGAGACTGCCGGGTTCGGGATTCGTGCGCACGACGAGACCGACTTCGACGAGATCGTCGACGACGTCTTCGACGACCACGACCAGGCCGTACTCGGTGCTCTCGAGCAGAGCACGCGCTTCTTCGACGGGATCGTTGATGATGATCGACGGGATCGCCACCTGATTGGGGCCGCTCGACACGACGACGGTGATGATGGTGTCCTGCTTCACGGGTGTGTCGCCGGGCGGGTCGGTGCGGATGACGATGCCCGACTCGATGTCGCTCTCTTCTTCGATCTGTTCGATCTGGAACCCTTCGGTTCCCAGGATGTTGCGGGCCTCTTCGATGGGGAGACCGACCACGATTGGCACGTTCTTGAGTTCGAGGCTCGGGCGGTAGTACAGCTTGATGGTGGTGCCTTCGGGTACCACGGTGCCTGCCGTCGGGTCGGTGCGGTGCACGAATTCCTCGGGCACCAACTGGTTCTCCTCGGCGAACGACTGGAAGGGGAGGTCGAGGTCGTTGAGAATCGCCGTGGCTTCGTCGAGTGACATGTCGGTGAGCGTGGGCAGCACCACTGCGGCGGTGTTCGGCTGCTCCTTGTTGAGCGACTGGAACAGCAACACGCCGCCGGCCACGAGCGCGATCAGCGCGATGAAGGCTGCGAGGGCGTACCAACCGGTACGCGAGTTGCTGTCTTCGTAGTAGTGCGCCTCGGGCGATGCGCCGGGCGGGTAGTTGGTCATCGTCGGCTTCGGGGTCGCCACGGTGGCGGCCGTCCGTTCACCTGGGATGACGGTGGTGGCACCGGCCGCCATGACCGCGGTCGCTGCGACCCCGGTGGCCTTGGCAGCCTGGTTGGTGCGGGGTGCGGCGGCGGCGGCCGACACCAGCGCCTGGACCTGCTCGCCGCTGCGGAAGCGACGGAGGTCGTCTCGAAGTGCGTGGGCGCTCGGGTAACGAAGCTTGGGATCTTTCGCGAGCAGTTTGGCGACGATCGCCTCGAAGGCGCGCGGGATGTCGGGGACGATCTTGTTGATCGGTTGGGGCTGGTCGTGCACCTGCTTGTAGGCGATCGACACCGGGTTCTCGCCCGTGAACGGCGGCCGGCCGGCGACCATCTCGTACATCACGATGCCCAGTGAGTACAGGTCGCTGCGTGGGTCGGGCTGGGCTCCCTGGGCTTGTTCGGGCGAGAAGTACGACGCGGTGCCCATGACCGACCCGGCCTGCGTGAGGTTCGATTCGGTGGCCGAGTTCATCGCTCGGGCGATGCCGAAGTCGGCGACCTTCACCTGGCCGTTGGAGCCGATGAGGATGTTGGCCGGCTTGATGTCTCGGTGGGCGAGGCTGCCCTCGTGGGCGAACCCGAGCGCCGCCGCGACCTCGCTGGCGATCTCGGCGGCCTGCTTCGACGTGAGTTGCTTGTTGGTCTTGAGGATCTCGGCGAGCGTGCGTCCCTGCACGTACTCCATCGCGATGAAGTAGGTGCCCTCGTACTGGCCCCAGTCGTACACGTTGACGATGTTGGGGTGGCTCAGGTTGGCGGCCGATTGCGCTTCGCGTCGGAACCGCTCGACGAAGTTGGGGTCGAGGGCGTACTCGGGGAACAGCACCTTGATGGCCACTTGGCGGTCGAGCAACAGGTCGCGCGCCAGAAAGACGTCGGCCATACCGCCGCGCCCTACACGTTTTTGGATTTCATAGCGGTCGTTGATGACTGTGGCGTCGCTGTTGGTCACTGTTTTTGCCTCGGAGTCCCGCCACGGCGGGGGTTGAAAGAGGTTACCGACACGGCCGGGTACTTCATGTTCACGTGTCACCCTGCTCTTGTGCGGGCTCCGTGGTGGCGGGTGCACTCTCGGCGGCCGTGGCAGCGGCTGCCGCCGCGTCGGAGGCGAAGGCGGCGTCGAGCATGGCTTTGGCGATCGGGCCGGCCAGGCGTCCGCCGGTGCCGGCGTTGATCTCGGCGGTGGTGCCCTTGAGCATCACGGCGACGGCGTACTTCGGCGCGTCGGCCGGTGCGAACGCGACGATCCACAGGTTCGACAGTTCGGCTTCGCCCGGGTTGTTCAGCTGGGCGGTTCCGGTCTTGGCGGCCACCGGGATGCCGCCTTCGAGCGCGATGCAGCAGCTCGCCGTGCCGCGTTCGGCCACGCCGATCATGAGGTCGGTGAGGATGTTCGCCGTCTCGGTCGACACGGCCCGTCGCCAGACCTCGGGTTGGGTGCGACTGACGATGCGTCCCTGGTGATCGAGCTCGGCGTCGACCACGAACGGCTTCATCATCTCGCCGTCGTTGGCGACCGCGGCTGCGACCATCGCCATGTGCAGCGGCACCATCTGGTCTTCGTTCTGACCGAAGCCGCGGATGGCGAGCAGCGGCAGGTTCTGGTCGAGGTCGTCGGTGTTGCCGAAGGTGCTGGCCGTGGCGCGGGGGAGATCGATGGGGATCGTCTCTTCGAGTCCCCACCGGTTCATGCCGGCGATCATCCGGTCGGGGCCGAGCTCCACGGCGGTGCGGGCGAAGGGTGTGTTGCAGCTGCGGGCGAACACTTCGGCGAGGTCGCCGCCGCACAGCGTGTTGGCGTAGTTCTGGATGGGGTCGTCGGTCTGCGGCGGCACGTATTCGCGCTCGTCGGGGAACTGGCTCTCGAGGCTGATCACGCCGTCGTCGAGGGCGACGCCGGTGGTGAGCACCTTGAACGTCGAGCCGGGCATGTAGCGCTGCTGGTAGGCGTTGGCGAGCAGTGGGTCGCCGGGGTCGGCCTGCAACCCGCTCAGGTATTCGAACGCCGCGTCGTAGTCGGGGTCGGCGACGAGGTTCGGGTTGTACGACGGGTAGCTCCACATCACCTGGATCGCGCCGGTCTCGATGTCGAGCAGCACGATCGATCCCTCTTGCGGGCCGAGTACGAACTTGGCGACTTCCTGCAGATCGTGTCGCATGGTGAGGCGAACCGAGCCCGACACGTCGCCGGTCGCGAAGAGGCCGCCGATGCCGATGTCGTTCCCCGTGAGCACGTCGTTGCGGGTCTGCTCGAGCTGCGACTTGCCGAGGCCGAACGTGTAGTAGCCGGTGACGTCGGCGAACAAGTCGCCCGCTGGGTACTGGCGCACGAAGCTGACGTCGCTGTCGCCGGGCGCCTGCACCGAGCGGGCAACGACCACGCCGTCGGCGGTGATGATGGGCCCGCGCGGTTTGTCGAACTCGCGGAGCACGGCGCGTGTGTTCTCGGGTTCGGAGGCGAGCTCCTCGGTACGGCTGACCTGCCAGTAGTTGAGCGCGACGAACAAGATCACGTAG
>JBBKWQ010000129.1:0-2692 GCA_037969115.1 Ilumatobacteraceae bacterium | reverse complement strand
GGCGGCTTGCAGCGAGAGCCGAGTCGGCTGCTGTCTTCCATTTCGTGAGGAGGTGGAAGTCGATCGTTGCGTCGACCTGGCCGGTCGTGTCGGAGAACAACGACACCGTCCCGTTGATCGCAGGCAGACCCGACGCGTCGTTCCCGGGGAAGACGGTCGCCGTCTTCACAAGCGAGCCGAGACCGTCGATGAGCGCAGCGCGACTCAGCAGGGAATCGTCGCCGCGCCGGAACAAGGTGTCGTCGATCTGTGGCCGACCGCGCGTGTGCCCGTCGACGATCGCATCCATGACGCCTTGCCACGTCAGGTTCGGCTCGACCGTGGCAGCGTCGAGATGCAGGGTCATCGGCCCATCATGTCGTGGGCGACACTCCGCGCCCACCGGTAGTCGGCTTTGCCGCTCGGGGAACGGACGACCTCGTCCACGCGCACGATTGCCTTGGGCAGCTTGTAGCGAGCGATGTGTCGCTCGGCCTCGGCGAGCAACTCGTCATCGCTCGCCGCGTGGTCGGGGCGGATCCGCACCACGGCAACGACCTCGTTGCCCCAACGCTCGCTCGGCCGACCAGCGACGACGCAGTCGTAGATCGAAGGGTGTGCCTTCAGCGCTGCCTCGACCTCTTCGGCGAAGATCTTCTCCCCTCCGGAGTTGATCGTCACAGAGTCGCGTCCGTGCAACTCGACGACTCCCAGCCCGTCGGTGCCGTCGTCGAGCAAGCGTGCCCGGTCACCCGGCACGGCGTATCGGATTCCGTCGATCACCGGGTATGTGCGAGAGGTCTTTTCTGGGTCGCCCAGGTAGCCGAGCGCGAGCCGACCGGTCTTGGCGAGCCAGCCGATGTCATCGGACCCCGGCTTCAGCACCGAGTCGAGATCGGACGAGAGCACGACGTTGCCGGACGTCATCTCGAACGTGCCGGTCGAAGCCGTGGCACCCGTCGACATGTGAGATACCTGGCCGCCGGCCTCGGACGAGCCGAGCCCATCGATCACCATGAGCGTCGGCAGGTGAGCGAGGAACTCCTGCTTGAGTGGCGCCGAGAGCGCTGCACCACCAGACAGGACCACCGACAGCGAGCTGAGGTCACGGACGGTTGCGGTGCGATCGAGTTCGTCCAGGAGCGGGCGGGCGAACGCGTCCCCGACGATCAGCAAGAAGTCGAGCCGTTCGCGTTCGATGGTCGACCACATGTCGTCGGGGTCGAGCCGTTCCGTCACGGACGGAACGAACACGGTGCCGCCCCCGAGCCACGTCCGAAAGGCGATCCAGTGGCCGGCGCCGTGCATGAACGGCGGACCGATCAACGCCTTGAGCCCCGTCGTGGCCTCAGCGACGAACTCCTCGACCGTGGTGCCGGAGGGCGAGCCCCCGAAACATGCGCGCAGGGCATCTCCATTGCGCCACATCACACCCTTGGGCATACCGGTGGTGCCACCGGTGTACAGCAAGTACAGGTCGTCGGGACTCCATTCGACGTCGGGTCGCTCCGGTGACGCCGAGGTCAGCGCGTCCTCGTACCAAACCGCACCGGGTAACAGATCGTTGCCCGACTCGTCGGCGACCTGCAGGACGCTTCGGATCGTCGTGTGCTCGTCGAGCACCTCGGCGAGAGTGGGAGCGAAAGCGGAGTGCACGACGATCGCCGTGGCGGCTGAGTCACTGAGCAGATAGCGAAGTTCCTCGGCCACGTAGCGGTAGTTCACATTGAGCGGAGCGACACGGGCTTTGAGTGCACCGAGCATCACCTCGAGGTACTCGTTGCCGTTGTGCAGGTAGACCGCCAGATGGTCCTGACCCGACTCGTGTCCGGCCAGCTCGCTGCGCTCGGTGTGACACCCGTGACCTGCGCTGATGAGATGGTTGGCCAGCCGGCGGGTCCGATTCTGAACCTGCGACCAGGTCAGGCGTCGGTCCCGGAAGACGAGGCATTCCTGATCGGGACGCGTTGCGCCGATCGCCTCATGGACCTCGGCGAGCGAGACGTCGGGTGTCTCGACGATCATCCGATCGACGACCGGTCAGGCGTAGTACCGGAAGACGACCTCGGCGACGCACGAGGGCTTCGCAGCACCATCGACCTCGAACACGAACTCCATCGTGACCTGCGCTCCACCGGCGACGTCCTCGACCGACTGCAGCGTGGCGCCGAGCCGCAGCTTGGAGCCGACGGGGACGGGTGACGGAAAGCGGACCTTGTTCGCGCCGTAGTTGACCCCCATCGAGATCCCCGACACGCCGAAGATCTGCGGCGACAGCATTGGCCCGAGCGAGAGGGTCAGGTAGCCGTGCGCGATCGGGCCACCGAACGGCCCGGCCTTTGCCTTCTCCACATCGACGTGGATCCATTGATGGTCCCCGGTCGCCTCGGCGAACGTGTTGACCTGCTCCTGGGTGATCTCGACGAAGGGCGAGTAGCCGAGGTGCTCTCCGACCAAGGCCTTCATTCCGTCGATTCCTTCGATCATGCGCGTCATGTGCCGAAGCTTGCCAGACTGACCGAATGGCCGACGAAACGCACCAGACGGATGAGTCGGCACCGGACGGGTCGGAGCCGTCGAACGACGAGTACCGGTCCGGGTTCGTGACGTTCGTGGGTCGGCCCAACGTCGGCAAGTCCTCCTTGGTCAACGCGATCTGCGGCCGCAAGATCAGCATCATCAGCGACAAGCCTCAGACCACGCGGCACCGGAT
>JBBKWQ010000128.1:0-6614 GCA_037969115.1 Ilumatobacteraceae bacterium | reverse complement strand
CATCGGCTCGCTGATGGCACTACCGATCGGTTCAACAGGCACCAACCGCTCCCCGCAAGTTCGATCGCGGCCGGAGTCGAACACGACCCGCCGACCCAAGCTCACCGTGGTCCCGCGCCGGCGCCGCGCAGCGGGTTTTGCAGTCGCGCTCTCGTTTCTCGTCGGGGGCGTCCTGCTCGGCGTTGCTGTCCTGCACACCACGATCGCCGAACGTCAGCTCCGCATCGACGAACTCGATCGGTCGTTTCTGCAGGCACAAGACGACTACGACGTGTTGAGGAGCGACCGTGCTGTGCTTCGTTCGCCGACGCGGCTCGCCGAGCAGGCATCGGCGCAGGGCATGCGACCGGGCAACGCGAGCGCGTTCGTCCCCATCGACCCGGCCGCACTCGCGATGGTCATCGCTGCGTCTGGCAGCATGGATACCGAATTGCGCGTCATCGCAACCGTAGAGCCGATCGACCAATTCCGAACCGCAAAATCGGTGAGCAGTCGCGAGCCATGAGCCGGCGTCGCCCACCCGCTCGACCGGTTCGCAGACATGCTGCACGCATCGAACGAGCGCCGACGCGGTCAGGAACCCGCACGGCGGCCCGAACGGGGACGACTCGTGCGGCCGGCCGCTCTCGCAACGGAACTGCTGCACGGTCTGCCTCCGGTAGAGGCGTCACGACGACCAATCGAGCGAAGGCCCCGACGAAGTCGGCGACCAAGACCGCGAGGCGGACGGCGCCGGTGGGTCGTGCGAAGCCGTCAACCACTGGCCGGACGCGTCAACCTTCCCCCCAGTCCCGGCAGACGGCGCCGACCCAGCCACGTCGCGCGTCCGAGCGGCGGGTTACCGCCCCGAAGCCGAGGCGTGTCCCGACCGGTCAGTTCGGTGCCGGGCAGCCGCGGCGGCGTCTCATCGTGGTGCTCGTCGTCCTGGTTCTCATCCTCGCAACGGTGCTGGTACGGGTCGGTCGATTGCAGACCAGTGAGGGGGAAACGTTGCGGGCCGAGGGCGCCCAGCAGTGGACTCGTCGCTCGACGATCACGGCCGATCGCGGGAACATCTTCGATCGCAACGGTGAGGAACTCGCCGTTTCGGTGCCCGCTCGAACTGTGAGCATCAATCCGGAGCTGATCGAGAATCCACAGGCGACCGCTGACACGCTCGCATCGATCCTGCACCTGTCGCCCGAGCGGCGCGACGAGCTCCTGAAGGAGATGATCGAACAGGACCGCGGGTTCGTGTATGTCGCACGCCAGGTCGATGTGGCAGTCGGTGACCAACTCGAAGCGCTGAACCTCGCAGGCGTCGACGTGATCTCGGAGGACAAGCGGATCCTGCCCGGTGGCGACACCGGACGAAGTGTCATCGGCCGCACCGACATCGACGGCATCGGCACTGCTGGACTCGAACTGCAGTACAACGATCTACTGACCGGGTCCGATGGCGAGACATCGCGAGAGGTTGCGCCGGGAGGTCGATCGATCGCCGGAACCGAGTCGGTCTCGATCACCCCGGTTCCTGGCGACGACCTGATTCTGACCCTCGACCGATCGATCCAGTTCGCAACCGAGGAGGCGCTGCTCCGCCGCGTCGCCGAGATCCAGGCGCGCGGTGGCACGGCGATCGTGATGGACAACGACACCGGTGAGATCTACGCGATGGCATCAGTCCGCCGCGACGACGCCGGCGTCGTCGAAATCACCTCGGGCAACTTCGCCGCCGTCGACGCGTACGAGCCGGGCTCTGTCGCCAAGGTGATCACGATCGCTGCCGGCATCAACGAGGGTGTCGTCACAGCCGACACCAGCTTCGTCGTTCCGTGGCGCAAGGAGTACGGCGACGACCTCCTGAAGGATTCGCACCAACACCCCGATGAGGCGATGACCGTCGAGCAGATCCTGGTGGCGTCATCGAACATCGGCACGATCATGGTGCAGCAAGAGGTCGGCCGCGAACGCCACTGGGAGTACATGCGTGAGTTCGGACTGGGTGAGCCCACCGCACTCGATTTCCCGGGCGAGTCGACCGGCATCCTGAAGAACTGGGACGAACTCTGGGGGTCCGAACGTGTGACGGTGGCCTACGGACAGGGTGTGTCGTCGACGTCGATCCAGCTGGCCGCAGCCGTGAACACGATCGCCAACGGCGGCACCTACGTCGCGCCGCTGCTGGTGAAGTCGACCATTGATCGAGCCGGCAACATCATCGACCGACCGGCATCGACCACGCAGGAAGTCGTGTCGCCGACGACGGCCAAGATCGTGCAGCAGATGATGGCCGAAGTGGTGTGCCGGGGTACCGCGAAGTACGCACAGGTCGATGGTTTCAACGTGGCCGGCAAGACCGGCACGGGCCTCAAGGCGCAGCCGAACGGCACGTACCAGAACGCCGCCGGCGAGTACGTCTACTACGCCAGCTTCGTGGGGTTCTTCCCAGCAGAAGACCCCCAGGTGACCGTCCTGGTCTCGATCGACGAGCCGCCGGCGGGCGACATCAACCGATTCGGTGGTACGGCGGCCGGCCCGGTCTTTGCCGAACTCGCACCGACTGTCGTGCACGAGCTCGGCATCCAGCCGCCGGCCGATACCGTCCCGTGTGGGACGAAGTGACCGCCGATGTCCACGTCGGCGCGCCCCGCGCACACGATCGCCGACCTGGCCGCCGCAGCGCCCGTCGGTGCATCGGTCAGCGGCGATCGTGATGTCGTGATCCACGACATCACCCACGACTCACGAGAGGTCGGTGCAGGAACGATGTTCGTGAGCATCGTCGGAGCCGAGCACGACGGGCATCGGTACGCGGAGTCGGCTGTCAACGACGGTGCGTCGGCTCTCCTCGTCGAGCGACTACTCCCCATCGACGTTCCGCAGATCGTGGTCGACGACACTCGCTACTGCGTCGGAGCGATCGCGGCCGCGCTGTTCGATCACCCATCGGCTTCGATGACCACGGTCGGCATCACCGGCACCAACGGCAAGACCACCACCGCTCACTTGCTCAGCTCGATTCTGGACAGCACGATCGGTTCGACCGAGGTGCTCGGCACACTGACCGGACCCCGAACGACTCCAGAAGCGACCGACCTGCAGCGACATCTCGCACAGCTTCGCGACGCCGGACGTCAAGCGGTGGTGATGGAAGTGTCGTCGCACGCGATGGCATTGCACCGCGTCAACGGCACGAACTTCGACGTCTCCGTGTTCACCAACCTCGGCCGCGATCATCTCGACCTCCACAAGACCATGGAAGAGTACTTTCGGGCCAAGGCGAGTCTGTTCGATCGTCGACTCAGCGCCATCGGGGTCACGAACACCGATGATCCGTACGGCAGGCTCCTGCTCGACGTCGCAGCAACCGAGATGGTGCCCTATTCGATGGCTGACGCGGTCGATGTGACGGTGACCGCACGACATCACTCCTTCACCTGGCGCGGTCGGCCGGTTGAGGTGCAACTCGGCGGTTCGTTCAACGTGTGGAACTCGCTGGCAGCGCTGACAACGGCCACGGCGCTCGGTATCGATGCCGGCGATGCCGCAGCCGGACTCTCGGGGAGCCGGCCGGTTCCGGGTCGGTTCGAACTCGTCACCGGCGAGCAGCTCGGTGTCGGCCCGATCGAGTTCGACGTCATCGTGGACTATGCCCACACGCCTGACGGACTCACCGAACTCCTGGCTGCCGCACGAAACGCAGCGGGGACCGGTCGGGTCCTTGCGGTGTTCGGCTGCGGTGGTGACCGTGATCGCGAAAAGCGGCCGATGATGGGTGCTGCTGCCGCTCAAGGTGCCGACTGGGTGATCGTCACGTCGGACAATCCCCGAACCGAGCCGCCCGACTCGATCATCGCATCCATCGTCGCCGGAGTTCCAGCGCAGTACCGTGAACGGGTCGCCACCGAGGCCGATCGTCGTATGGCGATCGCAACCGCGGTCGGTGAGGCTCGCGCCGGTGACGTGGTCGTCATTGCCGGAAAGGGTCACGAGACCACGCAGACCATCGGTGCCACCCACTTCCCCTTCGACGACCGTGTCGTGGCACGCGAACTCCTGGAGGAACTCCTGTGATCGCCGTCATGATTGCCGGTGCGATTGCCACAGTCGTGTCACTGTTCGGGACGCGATTCCTGATCGTCTTCTTTCGCGAACGCGGTCAGGGGCAGCCGATTCTCGGAAAGGAAGATCGCGGCCCCGAGCATCACATGGTGAAGCAGGGGACGCCCACCATGGGTGGGCTCGCGATCGTCGTCGCTGCCTTCGTCGGCTGGGTCGGCGCACACATTCGCGAGATCGCGTTCTCCGACCAGGCGATGATCGCCTGGGCGGGGATCCTTGCCATGGCCTTGATGGGGTTCCTCGACGACTACATCAAGGTGAAGAAGCGCCACAATCGGGGCATCTTCTGGAAGCAGAAGAATTACGTCACGATGCTCATGAGCTTCGGACTGGCGTGGTGGCTCGTGTACGCCACCGGCATCTCCGAGACGATCAGCCTCACCCGCGCCGAAGACCTCGGATTCGAGGTCCCCACCACCGTGTGGGTGATCTGGGCCGGGTTGATCATCTGGGCGACCACGAACGCCGTCAACGTCACCGACGGCCTCGACGGGCTGGCCGGAGGGTCGGCGCTCATGGGCTTCGGGGCATTCACCGTGGTCGCATACTGGGCGTTCAGAAATCCCGAGGTGTACCCGGCGATCGTGAACCCGCTCGACATGGGCGTGATGGCAGCTGCCTTCGCCGGCGGTTGCCTCGGCTTCCTCTGGTGGAACGCGGCTCCTGCGCGGATCTTCATGGGCGACGTCGGTGCGCTGGGCATCGGGTCGGCGCTGGCGCTGTTGGCGCTGACCCTCAACACGCACTTGCTGCTCATCCTCGTCTGCGGCATCAACGTGATCGAGGCCGGCTCGGTCGCGATCCAGATGGGCGTGTTCAAGGCATCAGGCCGCCGCAAGCGGCTGTTCCGCATGTCGCCGATCCATCATCACTTCGAGTTGATCGGATGGCCCGAAACCACGGTGATCATCCGCTTCTGGCTCATCTCGGCCATCTGCGTCGGCACCGCGCTCGCGATCTTCATTGCCGATTTCACCAACATCGCGTCGGGTCTCTGATGATGCGCGCATTGGTTCACGGCCTCGCCATCACCGGAGCGTCGACGGTGCGCGCACTGCAGCGACGCGGGATCGACGTGCTCGCATCCGATGATCAGATCGACGTCTCGAAGGTCGAGTTGGCGGCCGAACTGGGAGTCGAACTGGTCGCTCTTCCCGTCGACATCGATCGTTTCGTCGCGTCGTTCGAGCTGGTCTCACCGGCACCGGGTGTTCCCGAGCGGCATCCGCTGGTCACGTCGGCCATCGCTCAGGGCGTGTTGTTGCAGAGCGAGATCGAGATGGCGTACCGATGGGAGCAGGAACGCCCGGGTGGTCCACGCCCCATCCTCGCCGTGACGGGTACCGACGGGAAGACCACCACGACTCTGATGGCGGCCGGGATGCTCGAGGCTGCCGGCCTGAAGACACTCGCCGTCGGAAACACCGAGGTTCCGATGCTCGACGCTCTCGACCTCGATCTCGATGCCTACGTGGTGGAGTGCACGAGCTTCAGGCTCGCATGGACACAGCAGTTTCGTGCCGACGCCGCCGTCTGGCTCAACCTCGCGCCCGACCACCTCAACTGGCACGAGTCGATCGACACCTACATCGCCGCGAAGGCCCGGATCTTCGACCTCCAGCGCGGCGACGACATCGCGATCGGGTTTGCAGACGATCCGATCGTGATGGCGCACTTGTCGGCGGCTCCGGGGCGACACGTGACGTTCGCGAGTACTGCCGCATCCGACTATCGATGCGTCGGCGACGAACTGCTCGGCCCGGCGGGGCATCTCGGCTGGGTCAGCTCGATGCCGCGATCATTCCCGCACGACATCACGAACGCCCTGGCAGCAGCCGCGTTGGTCCTCGAGACCGGGCTCGTCGATCCCGCACACGTCGCCGACGCCGTGTCGACGTTCGCCGGACCACCCCACCGCATCGAGCCGATCGGTGAACTCGACGGCATTCAGTTCTTCAACGATTCGAAGGCCACGACACCGCACGCGGCCTCCGTCGCGATCCGGAGTTTCGATCGCGTCGTGCTCATCGCCGGCGGTCGGAACAAGCAACTCGATCTCAGCCCGATGGGGGAGGAGCCGGGGCGCATCCGAGCAGTCGTGGCGATCGGTGAGTCGGCCTCCGACATCCACGCCGTGTTCGACCAACGCTGCACGGTGCTCGACGCCGAATCGATGGAGCAGGCGGTCGAGGTGGCGATCGAGCACGCGCACGCCGGCGACGCCGTCCTGTTGTCACCGGGGTGCGCCAGCTTCGACTGGTACCCGGCCGGCGGCTATCCGGCGCGCGGTGATCATTTTCGTCGAGTCGTCCACGACCATCTGCGTCGCACAGGAGGTACACCGTCATGACCACCACATCAGTCCGTGGGTCGAACCGCACGAAGGGGTCGTCGGAAGTTCAGGATCGGCGGCGGGCGGCTCTTGCTCGCCTCCAAGGCACCGAGACATCGACAGCGATCGCGCGCCCGGCGCCGCCCAATGGCGATCGGTCGACCCGCGCTCGGTCGAC
>JBBKWQ010000127.1:0-36106 GCA_037969115.1 Ilumatobacteraceae bacterium | reverse complement strand
CGTCGTCGTGGTCGTCGATGTCGTAGGCGTGACTGAGGTGGTCGGTGCGAACGTCGTGGTCGTCTCGGCGGCCTCGCCGCCGTCGCTGCACGCTGCCGCCACGATGGCAGCACATGCTGCGAGAGCGAGCAGTCGCGCGTTGATCGCCCGGGCGGGACTACTCATCGCAGCGACTGGACGCTTCAGCGACGAGCATGGGACTCATCCATCGAGCATGGGTGGCGGACATCGTGTGGACTCCTCGGAGATTTGCCGGCGCCGACGCTGGCCATCGGTCGTTCGATCCATCAGTGTGCCGCGGCGCACGTGACGGTGTGCGTCACGTCCGGATCGGCCGCGTACGAGAGAGGTCAGATCCAGTCGAGAATGACCTTGCCGCACTTGCCGTTGCGGATGATGTCGAAGGCGTCCTCGAACTGGTCGGCCGGCATTCGGTGTGTGATGACCGAGCTGATGTCGAGACCGCTCTGCAACATCGCTGCCATCTTGTACCAGGTCTCGAAGATGCGCCGGCCGTAGATCCCCTGGATTTCGAGTCCCTTGAAGATCACGTCGTTGATGTCGAGCGTCATCGGTCCGGCGGGGATTCCCAGCGCGGCGATGTGGGCGCCGTGATTCATCGCGTCGAGCATCTGGTTGAACGCGGACTCGGCTCCCGACATCTCGAGGCCCACATCGAAGCCTTCGTTCATACCGAGTTCGCTCATCACCGTCGCGAGATCCTCGCTCGACACGTCGACCACTCGTGTCGCCCCGAGCTCGGCAGCCATGTCGAGTCGGAACCGGTTCACGTCGGTGACCACCACGTGACGTGCACCGATGTGGCGCACGATGGCGGCCGACATCACTCCGATCGGCCCGGCCCCGGTGATCAGCACGTCCTCGCCGACCACGTCGTAACGCAAAGATGTGTGCGTCGCGTTGCCGAGCGGGTCGAGAACCGCGGCGACGTCATCGTCGATGTGGGCCGGGACCACGAAGACGTTCTCGGCCGGAACGACCACGAATTCGGCGAATGCCCCCGGTCGAGTGACACCCACGCTGATGTGGTTGTGGCAGAACTCGCGCCGACCGCCCTTGCAGTTTCGGCAATGACCACACGTGATGTGACCCTCGCCGGCAACTCGTTGTCCGACCGCGAGGCCGACGACACCTGCACCGACATCGGCGATCTCGCCCATGAACTCGTGACCGGTCACCATCGGCACCGGGATGGTGGCCTGCGCCCAGGTGTCCCAGCCGTAGATGTGGAGGTCGGTCCCGCAGATCGAGGTCTTGTGGACCCGGATCAGCACCTCGCCTGGTCCCGCAACGGGCTCGTCGACATCGTGGAGCCACAGCCCCGGCTCGGGCAGTGCCTTCACCAAGGCCTTCACGACACGAAGCCCATCTGCCGTCCCACCCCGGTGAACGCGTCGATCGCCATCGAGATGTCCTCATCGGAGTGCGCAGCCGACATCTGCGTTCGAATTCGTGCCTGGTCACGTGGCACGACCGGAAACGAGAACGCGGTCACGTACAGCCCTTCGTCGAGAAGACGGTCGGCCATCTCGGCCGCCACCCTGGCGTCGCCCAGCATCACCGGGATGATCGGATGGCCGGCGCCGGTCAGGGTGAACCCGGCCGCCGCCATACCGTCGCGGAACCGTTGCGAATTACGTTCCAACTGCAGTTGCAGCTCGTCGGCCGACTGCAGCAACTGGAGCACCCGCAGCGTCGTCGCGGTGATGACCGGTGCGAGCGAGTTGCTGAACAGGTATGGTCGTGATCGCTGGCGTAACCACTCGACAATCTCGCGCCGACCGCTGGTGTACCCACCAGATGCGCCGCCCATCGCCTTACCGAGCGTGCCGGTGACGATGTCGACACGTTCGGTCACCCCGCAGAATTCGGGAGTGCCACGGCCACGCGGTCCCACGAAGCCGACGGCGTGAGAATCGTCGACCATCACCATTGCGTCGTACCGGTCGGCGAGGTCGCAGATCGAGGCGAGATCGGCGATCACCCCGTCCATCGAGAACACTCCGTCGGTCGCGATCAAGCGGTAGCGAGCGTCGGACGCCTCCTTCAGTCGAAGCTCCAGCTGCGCCATGTCGTTGTTGTCGTAGCGGAGCCGTCTGGCCTTGCTCAGGCGGATGCCGTCGATGATCGACGCATGGTTGAGCGCGTCGCTGATCACGCAATCCTGCTCGTCGAGGATGGTCTCGAACAGCCCGCCGTTCGCGTCGAAACACGAGGAGTACAAGATCGTGTCGTCGGTGCCGAGAAATCGGCTCAGTTCGGCCTCCAACTCCTTGTGGACGGTTTGGGTGCCACAGATGAACCGGACCGAGGCCATGCCGTAGCCATGGGTATCGAGCGCGGCGTGTGCTGCCTCGACCATCGCAGGGTGGTTGGCGAGCCCGAGATAGTTGTTGGCGCAGAGGTTCAGCACCGTGCTGCCGTCGGCGAGATCGATGTGCGACGACTGCGGCGAGGCGATCAGCCGCTCGTGCTTGAACAAGCCCTCCTCGCCGAGAGCGGTACACCGGGCGGCGAGATCATCGAGCATTGCTTGCTGCATCGTGCCAGTGTACGAAGCCGTCCGGAACGGCCGGTCGAATCAGCGTCCGAGGCGTCAGTCGAGCTGGACGCGGCTCCCGTCTCGCGGATCGAGCAAGACGAAGTGGTCGAGTCTGATGCGCACAGCGGAGCCCTCGTGTAGTTCTCGTCGACGTGCCAGTTCGGTGCCGAATCGCACATCGATCGTGTGGGCACCCGTCTCGCAGGTCAGAGTTGCTGTCTGAGTTGTCCGGTCGATGCTCTTGATCGTTGCGCCGATCGTTGCGGCGGGATCGAAGGTCCACCATTCGGGACGGACGATCATCTGGAGCCGACGACCCACATGTGACCGAAGTGCCGGCTGCCATGCCCTGATTCGAAACGCCGGATGCACCAGCCACCCACCGTCGGAATCGGCGGTCACGTGTACCTCGACCAGTGTGGCGTCACCCGTCAAGAACGCGGCTGTCGCCGTGTCGGGCTGCCGGTAGACCTCGAGGGGAGGAGCCGACTGAACGATTCGGCCGCGCTCCATCACGACGATGACGTCCGAGATCGCCATCGCGTCGTGCGGTTCGTTGGTCGTCACGATCGTCGTCACGCCGAATCCCTCATGCAACAACAGCAGTTCCCGACGCATCAGCGCGGTGCGTCCGGGGTCGAGATGGGCGAATGGCTCGTCGAGCAGCAGCAACGCGGGCGCCCGGATCAAGGCACGCGCGATGTGGACGGTTTGGGCTTCACCGGCCGACAGCTCGGAGGGACGTTTCATGAGCAGTTCCTCGATGTGCAGCGCCCGCGCCTCGGCTCCGACTCGCTCGCGAATTTCTTCGACCTGCTGACGCCGGATCTCCAGCGGGAAGGCGATGTTCCGGCGCACATTGCGACTCGGATGGAGGACCGGCTCCTGGAACGCGAACGCAATGTTCCGGCGAGCCGGCTCCTGTGCGGTCACGTCGACGCCATCGAAGAGGATCTGACCGGTGCTGAGACGTTCCAGTCCGGCGATGGCACGGAGCAGGCTGGTTTTGCCGCTGCCCGATGCCCCCACGACGGCGACGAGCGAGCGGTTGTCGACGACGAGGTCGAGGTCGGAGACCAGCCTGGTGTCGTCGCGTTCGACGGTGACCGACCGAAGTTCAACCAGCGCCATGCATCAGATCTTCTCACCGCAAGTCCATGCCGGCTCCGCGCCTACCAGCGGAGCCAGACGGGCTTCTCAGGCGACAGCCCGGGCGGTTATCGCGATCACCGGGCGGTCGACGAGCCGGCGAACGGATGCCTCGACATCGACGAGTCCGGTCGCGCTGAGCAGCGCCCCCATCTGATCGGCGTCGACCATCGTGAAACCGTGGTGTTCGTGAGCGTCATGGTCGGTGCCGAATCGCTCGAACTCGGGGTGGCTCGGGTCTTGGAAGTCTTCGTCGACGAGCACCACCCGGCCGCCGGGTCGAAGCACGCGCACGATCTCTTCGACGCCGCGCTTCTGGTCGATCCAGTGATGCATCGTATTGACCGCCCAGATGGCATCGACGCTGTGATCGTCGACCGGCAGCCGTTCGGCAGCACCGTCGACCACGACGAGTCGGTCGCGGTCTCGCTGCAGCAACCTCCTCACCGTCAGGATGCGCCGCATGAACGGCGTCGGTTCGACGGCCACGACGGCTGCTCCGGATCGAAGCGCGCGCACCGCACCCGCACCCAGGCCCGCACCGACGTCGACGACACGCTCGCCCGGGGTCGGGGCGACCAGATCGACGACGGCATCGTTGATATCGGACCGCCACATCCGCGGTGCCCAGCGCAGATAGCGGAGCATGCCCTTCACGCCCTGGTCGTTCGCGTGGCCGTGGCCGTGTCCGTGATCGTGGCCGTGATCGTGGCCGTGATCGGGATCGGGGTCGTCGTCGTGATGATCGCTCATCCCGACATCCAAGCTGCGAGAACGTATCAGGGCAACTGCGCCACCTCTTCTCCCAATGTGCAATGATGTAATGATGTAATCACAGAGTACAATCGCCGAATGACAAACGACGAGACATCAGCAATCCGGTCGTGGTTCGCCGGCCGCCTGCCGGACGAATGGACCGCAACCGACTCCACATCCATCGAGATCGATCGCGACGAGATCACCGTCACGGTGACCGTCGCCGCTCCCGAACTCGACGAGGCCGCATCCGATGCCGATCGAGCCGAAGCAACTTCCGGACGAATTTCCGGATTCCGCGAGGACACCCGCGAACGAAGGATGTCGATCGCTCGGGAAGCGGAGCATCGCTTCGAACGAAAGGTCGCCTGGGCGGTATCGGTCGGCGAGCAGACCGTGCTGTTCACCCATCTCGCGGCGCCCGTGATGACGAGGTTGCGTCAGCCCGAACGACAGGTGCTCGACACACTCGTGGCCGCCAACATCGCCCGTTCGCGGGCCGAGGCTGTCGCGTGGTGCGTCAGGCTCGTCGGCCAGCACACCGAGGACTGGCTCAAAGAACTCCGTGAGGCGATGCGTGACGTCGAGAAGGTTCGCAACGCCGGTCCCGACAGCGCAGCGTCCTGAGCCGTCCGTGCAGCCACCCGGTGCAGATCAACGGAGATCGACCTGCACCGGGACCGCCCGGCTGAGCGTGTGACCGACCGGCGATGTGCCGACCACCTGGGAATGGAGCTGTGCGAGCTGTTCCGCAGTCGCGTTGGAATCGAGGTCGACGGACACTCGGATGGCCTCGTAGCCGGCATTCCCGTCGGGGTCGAGCCCCAGGAACGTGTGCAGGTCGAGATCGCCTTCCAGGTCGATCGAGAGGTCGTTGATCTCGATACCGAGCACGGTGGCGTTGGCGGCATAACCCACCGCGAGGCAGTTTCCGAGTGCTCCGAGCAGTTGCTCGACAGGATTCGGGGCGGTGTCGTTCCCGCCGAGGCTGGCCGGTTCGTCGGAGGGCACTGCGACGAAGTCGCGAATCGACACCTCCGAGCGAAACGCTCCCTTCCAGGACACCGTCGCCTTCCACGTGGTGGCAGCGGCAGCAGGTTCGCTCTGGATCTTCCCGGCGAGACCCGCGACGGCGGCGATGTCGACGTCGTTGATGCGGTCGGCGGTGAGCGATGGGGTGGTCATGTGTGGGGCTCCAGTTGATAAGACGATAAAGATGATCGGATTAGTCAAGTATTGCCCGGAAGCCACACACTGTCAAGCAGCAACTGGTGTCATGAGCTCAGTGAGCAGCACGTGGCCGTGCGCACATCAACGCGCGCACGTCAACCGATGTCGCGACGCTCGACGGCCACGACGCCGAGTGCCGTGAACGCGGCCGCCACGATGCACAGCACGGCGAGTGGGAGCAACGAGAACGACTCGGCCGTTAGTGCGGGCACATGCTGGTACGGTGACAATTCGAGCGTCCATTGCGGCAGCTTCAGCACCGTCCCGAGCATGCCGACAACGCACACGAAGACCAGCCCACCCCAGGCCAGCAGCGCCAGCCTCGGCGCGGTGCCGTAGACGAGCAGCGTCACCCCCGCCATCACCAACATCGCGGGGACCATGACGAGGGCGGCGCCGAGGATTCGGGGAATCTGGCCGGCATCGCCCGTCATCAGCGCGAAGCCGGCGCCGATCGCCGAACCGGTCACGGACATGATTGCCGTGGTACCGGCGACGGCGACGGCGACGTGACTCGACACCCATCGCAGACGGGTTGTCGGTGTCGCGAGGATCGAATCGGCGTGGGTCGACGACTCCTCGGTCCGCAGGCGCAGCACCGACGAGATCGTGAAGCCCGTCCCGAACAGCGCCAGGATCAGGATCGACGTCGAGAGAAAGGCATCGGTGATCGACGACTCTCCCAGCTGCGCGAAGAAGTCGGCCATGTCGGGGTTGTCCTCGATGATCGACTCCGCCTGATCGGCGACGATGCCGTAGAAGAACCCGACGAGCGCCAACCCGATCGTCCATCCGATCACCGACGATCGTTGAAGGCGCACGGCCAGCCCGAATGGAGTGCCCAGCAACCGGCCGGCGCTCGGAGGACCCGCTCGTTGGGGAAGGATGCCTGCACCGAAGTCGCGGTTGGCCTGCAGGGTCACCGCTGCGGTGACGAGTCCGGCCGTGGCGACCACCGGAAGAATCAAAACCCACCACCGCTCGTCTGCGTACGCTCGGATGCCTTGAGCCCATCCGATGGGTGACAGCCACGACAACCGGCCGTCACCGACGTCGCCGACAGCTCGGAGCACGAACGACATGGCGATCGTTGTTCCGCCGAGTGCCAACGCTGCTCGCGACGTGCCTGCAACCTGCGCCGTGACGGCGGTGACGCCGGCGAACACGCCACCGGCCCCGATCAGCGATGCGCCGAAGGCCAACGAACCCGTGACGGGGAGCCCGAACGCCATCAGACTCGTCACGACCCCGCCGACGACGAGCACGTTTGCCGCCGTCGCACTCAGCAACGAGGCGGCCAGAGGCGCGTGGCGGCCGACCGGTGCCGCTCGGATCAGTTCGGCTCGTTCGCTCTCTTCTTCGGTTCGCGTGTGCCGGACCATCATGAACACGGCCATCAACGAGATCGCGATGATCACCCAGATCGCCAGCTCATTCATCATGACGGCACCGGTCGTGGGGTGATCGAGGCCGTAGCCGGGCCCGGCCTGCACGATCAGCGCCGTGTTGTTGCGAACGAGTCGTCCGTACTGATCGAGCTCTGCCTGCGTGCCGTACAGGCCGATGATGCTCGCCGCCGTGGCGACCACGAGCCCGACGATTCCGACGAACCACAGTGTGAGACGGAGGCGATCGCGCCGCAGCATGAGCCTGACGAGTTCGCGAAGCCCGGTGAACGAACCAGGGCGACTTGAACGACCGGGCTGGTCGGCGTGTTCGGCGACCGCCACCGTGGACGGCGAGGCGAGCGTCGTCATCGTGGCGATGGCGAGGTCGAGTCCCCGACCGAGATCGATCGGCGGGTTGATTCGCGGGACGAATCGAGTTCGTCGCCGTAGTGGCGCAGGAACAACTCCTCGAGTGTGGGCGGCTGGCTCACCAGCGAGTGGATGCCGAACGACGACAGGTGGCGAATCGCCCCGTCGAGATCGACGCCGTCGACTTCGAAGTGAACGTGCCCGTCGTCGACGCGGATGTCGTGTACGCCCGCAATCTCGTCGAGACGCTCGATTCTGCGATCGGTCGCCACCGTGATGCTCGTGCGCGTGAGCGAGCGGAGATCCTCGAGCGTGCCGTGTTGGACCCTGCGACCCTGCCGAATGATCGTCACTCGGTCACAGAGCTTTTCCACTTCAGCGAGGATGTGACTCGACAGCAACACGGTCCTGCCCTGCGCGGCGACTTCGACGATGCACTCCTGGAAGACGGACTCCATCAGCGGATCGAGCCCGGATGTGGGCTCATCGAGCATGAGGAGCTCGGAGTTCGAGGCGAGCGCGGCCACCAGCGCAACCTTCTGCCGGTTGCCCTTCGAGTAGGCGCGGCTCTTTTTGCGCGGATCGAGATCGAGTCGCTCGATCAGGTCGTCGCGCTTGCGCCGCTCGACCCCGCCGCGGAGTCGAGCGAGGAGATCGATGATCTCACCACCCGACAGGTTGGGCCACAGGTTGACGTCGCCTGGCACGTAGGCGAGTCTGCGATGCAGCTCGACTGCGTCGTTCCAGGGATCGCCCTGGAGCAACTGGATTCGTCCGGAATCGGGCCGAAGCAGACCGAGCAGGATGCGAATGGTCACCGTCTTGCCGGAGCCGTTCGGGCCGAGGAACCCGTGTACCTCACCCGTGGCGACGTCGAGGTCGAGGCCGTCGAGAGCGCGCGTCGACCCGAACGTCTTCACGAGGTTCGAGATGGAGATGGCCGTGGTCATGTGTGTCCTTCGGGCCCTAGGCCGCGTCCTTGCGCCGTGTGTCCTCACCATTCTGACGTTCCGAGACCGCCGACGTCAGAGCCGAACGTCCTCGACCGGCCGAGTGTGGGTGATACGCAACAATGGGCCGGTGACACAACTCGACTGGCACGCCGACAGGTCTTGGGCAGCACGACTCGACGATGCTGCAGAGAGTGTCGGGATCGATCTCGGCGCCGTCCGCCGCTACCGGCTCCGCCGTGTGCGAGCCGAGATGGAGCGACGCAACGTGGCGGCGCTCGTGCTCAGCGATCCGGTCAACATCCGATATGCGACCGGGAGCCGGAACATGCAGGTGTTCACGTCACGGAACGCGCCGTCGCGATACCTGCTGCTCACCCACGATCGATCGATCCTCTACGAGTTCACCGGCTGCGAACACCTCGCCGACGGGCTCGACACGATCGATGAGACCCGCGTTGCGGTGACGGCGAGTTTCGTGGCGGCGGGCCCCGGGATCGCCGAGCGCGAACAGGCTTGGGCTGCCGAGATGGCGTCGACGATCCGTGGTCTCGTCGGCACGGGATCGCACGTCGTCGGACTCGAGCGGATGAACGCCGGAACTGCGATCGCGCTCGCGGCCCAGGGACTCACGATCGTCGATGCACAGGAGCCGGTGGAGATGGCGCGCGCCATCAAGTCGGCCGGAGAGGTCGACTGCATCCGTGCCTCGCTGCGCATGACCGAAGCGGCGGTGCACGAAATGCGGAACGCACTCGCGCCGGGTGTCACCGAGAACGAGCTGTGGGCGGTGCTCCATCGTGCCGTCATCGCCGGCGATGCCGACTATTGCGAGACACGGCTGCTGAACTCGGGCCCTCGCACGAATCCGTGGTTCCAGGAGACGGCGCCTCGGGTCATCAATGAGAACGAACTCGTCGCGCTCGACACCGACGTGGTGGGGTGCCACGGCTATTACTCCGACTTCTCGCGCACGTTCCACGTCGGGCCCGACGCTCCGACCGATGAGCAGCGAACGCTCTACGGGCTCGCCCACGAACAGGTGCACCACAACCTCGACGTCGTGGGCCCTGGGGTGACCTTTCGCGAGTACTCCGACCGAGCCTGGGACATCCCGGACGCATACCGCCAGAATCGGTATTACCTGTCTGCACACGGTTGCGGAATGACCGGCGAATACCCGTACCTCTACCATCACGCCGACTTCGGCGACGCCGGCTACGACGGAGTCATCGAACCCGGCATGACGCTGTGCGTCGAGAGTTTCATCGGCGCCCGAGACGGTGTCGAGGGTGTGAAGCTCGAACAGCAGGTCCTCGTCACCGACACGGGCACAGAGCTGCTGAGCCGGTTTCCTTTCGAGGACGAGTTGCTCCTCTGAAGGGCCGCGACCGTCACGTCGTGCTTCAGGCAGGAAAGCCCAGTCGCTCGTACGACGGAGCGAGCTTCTTCAGCTCGGGTCCGCGCACGGCTCGGATCTCCTGCACTCAACTCGTCGGGAGCCACTCGGCGATGCCTGCGCCGATCTCGTCAGGACTGTCTTCCTGGACGAAGTGGATTCCGGCCACGGTGATCTCGTCCTGATTCGGCCAGGTGCGGCAGAAGTCTCGTTGTGGGCCGGTGAGGATCGTGCCGGGTTCGGCGTTGATGAACAGCTTCGGGATCTCTGATCTCGACAGCCAATCTGCGTACGACTGCACGATCTGCGTGACGTCTGCCGGCTCACCGTCGAGCGGGATCTGTCGCGGCCACGTCAAGGTCGGTCGGCGACCCTCGCCCGGCTCGGCGAACGGACGGCGGTACTCGTTCATCTCCTCGTCGCTGAGCTTGCGGATGATCGACGACGGCAAAATCGCCTCGACGAACAGGTTTTTCGTGAGCACCATCTCCTCGCCGGCTTCGGACCGCAACGACTGGAAGATCCCGCGGGCGCCTTCGGGCCAGTCGTCCCAACTGATCGGCCTGACGATCGCTTCCATGTAGGCCACACCGGCCACACGATCGCGGTGTCGATTGGCCCAGTCGAAGCCGAGCGCCGAGCCCCAGTCGTGGACCACGAACGTGACCCGGTCGCCCAGATCGAGTTGGTCGAGCAGCCCGTCGAGGTACCGGCGGTGCTCCACGAACGTGTACGAGCCCGGGCCGGAGTCGTCGAGTTTGTCCGAGTCGCCCTGACCGATCAAGTCGGGAACGATGCAACGGGCGAGTCCCGACACATGCGGCACGATGTCGCGCCACAAGTATGACGAGGTGGGATTCCCGTGCAGGAACACGACCGCTTCTCCGGTGCCTGCTTCGTGAAAGGCCATTTGTTTTCCGTGGACGATGCGGTATTGCTTGCTCAACGGTGCGGTGCTCATCTCCCGAGTCTGATGGCAATGGCCACCTCGACGACGAATCGGACGATCCGCTGGGCTCTTGGTCTCGCGCGTAGGGTCCCGCCATGGACTTGCAGGATCGTGTCGTCGTGGTCACCGGGGGTGGCTCGGGAATTGGTGAGGCCTTGGCCGACGCCGCTCATCGCGCCGGCGCCCGCCATGTGGTGGTTGCCGATCTCGATCCGGTCGCAGCGGCACGCGTCGCCGATCGCGTCGGCGGCACCGCGGCAGCGATCGATGTCCGCGATGAAGATGCGATCATCGCTCTGGTGGACGCGACCGAGGAGGCGCACGGGCCGATCGACCTGTTCGTGTCCAACGCCGGATATGTGACGGTCGGTGGTCTCGAAGACACCAACGAGCGCATCCAGCACATGTGGGAGGTGCACGTGCTCAGCCACGTCTACGCAGCGCGCGCGGTGCTCCCATCGATGATCGCCCGGAGAGAGGGCTACCTCCTCAACACCGCATCGGCCGCGGGGTTGCTGACGCAGATCGGATCGATGAGCTACTCGGTCACCAAGAGCGCGGCGGTGTCGCTCGCCGAGTGGTTGAGCATCACCCACCATCATCAGGGCATCCGGGTGTCCGTGCTGTGTCCGCAGGCGGTCGCCACCAACATCGGTCACAACAGTCCCGATGCGAGCGTCCGTGAAGCCGACACACTCGACAAGGGTGTGGCCGCCGGCGACGGGGTACTCACACCGGACGAAGTCGCAGATCTGTGCCTGGCCGCAGTTCGTGACGAGCGGTTCCACGTGCTCCCACATCCCGAAGTGGCCACATATGTCGAGCGCAAGGCCACCGACATCGACCGATGGCTCGGCGGCATGCGCCGTTTCCAGCAGGCGCTGGCCGGTGATGGTCCGCTTCCGGGCGATGTGATCGCGCCGTAGCTGCGGCGTTGATCGGGCGCGGCCGCTGCGGGTTACGACCGCTTCTGGATTTTCGCCCACTCGTCGCGCAGGCCGACGGTGCGATGGAACAGCAGTGGAGTATCGGTGTCCGCGGCGAAGTAGCCCAACCGCTCGAACTGCACGACCCCGCCGGCAGGAGTGTCGGCGAGTGTGGCTTCCAACTTGCACGCCGTGAGCAACTCTCGCGATGCCGGGTTCACGTCGTCGAGCGGGTCGCCGGTGGCTTCGCCGGGTACCTCGGCGCTGAACAAGCGGTCGTACAGGGCGACCGTGGCGTCGACGGCATGGTCGGCCGAGACCCAGTGCATGGTCGATTTCACCTTGCGCCCATCTGGTGCTGACCCGCCCTTGGTGTCGGGGTCGAACGTGGCATGTATCTCGGTGATGTTGCCGTCGGGATCGGTGTCGTATCCGGTGCACGTGACGAGGTAGGCGCCGCGCAGACGAACCTCGCGTCCCGGTGCCATTCGGAAGAACTGCTTTGGTGGGTCGACCATGAAGTCGTCGCGTTCGATGAACAGCCGTCCGCTGAACGCGACAGGGCGGGTGCCGTGGGAATCGTCCTCCGGGTTGTTGACGATGTCGAAGTGCTCGACCATCGCCGCGCCCTGCTCGTCGCTCGGCCAGTTGGTGATGGTGAGCGGCACCGGGTTCAGCACTGCCATCCGGCGCAATGCCCGTCGATTGAGGTGCGACCGCACGAACGATTCGAACAACTCGATCTGATGGCGGCTGTTCGTGCGCGCAACGCCGATGAATCCGCAGAATTCGCGAATCGCTGCGGCGGGGTATCCGCGGCGGCGCATGCCGCGCAGCGTGGGCATCCGCGGATCGTCCCATCCGTCGACCGTGCCGTCAGAGACCAGCTGTGCCAGTTTCCGCTTCGACGTGACGGTGAAGGTCAGCTCGAGTCGAGCGAATTCGATCTGACGTGGTGGCTCGAAGGGCAGCGGCAGATGTGCCAGGAACCAGTCGTACAGCGGCCGGTGACTGTCGAATTCGAGTGTGCACAACGAGTGCGTCACGCCTTCGATCGCATCGCTCTGACCATGAGCCCAGTCGTAGGTCGGATAGATCTTCCAGGCGTTGCCGGTGCGGTGGTGTTCGAGCTTGCGGATCCGGTACATCACCGGATCGCGCATCTGCATGTTCTCGTGCTGCATGTCGATCTTGGCTCTCAGCACGTGGGTGCCCTCATCGAACTCGCCGATTCGCATCCGGCGGAAGAGGTCGAGGTTCTGATCGACCGAGCGGTCACGGAACGGACTCTCGATGCCCGGTCGCCCGTACCCACCGCGCTGACTCGAGATCGTCTCGCCGTCCTGATCGTCGACGTAGGCGAAGCCGGCGGTGATCAGATGTTCGGCCCACTCGAAGAGTTGCTCGAAGTAGTCGCTTGCATAGAGCGGCTCACCCTGGACGGGAAAACCGAGCCAAGCCAGATCATGGAGGATGCCGTCGACGTATTCGACATCCTCGGTGTCGGGGTTGGTGTCGTCGAATCGCAGGTTGCAGATACCGCCGAACTCCGCCGCGATTCCGAAGTCGACCGTGATCGCCTTTGCATGACCGATGTGGAGGTAGCCGTTCGGTTCTGGTGGGAAACGGGTCTTCACGCGCCCGCCGAAGGTGCCCTGCTCGATGTCGCTGCGAACGGCGTCGCGCACCAGATCGGCGGCCGCGGGTGTCGTGGAATCGGTCGACGTCATCGCGCCAACACTATGGCGACCGACCGGTCCTGCCACCAGACGCCGCGCCGGCGATCGGTCAGCCTCGATGGAGACCTGCCATGCTGACTGATCGGCATCGGCAGACCCGCAGAGACCGATCCCGAGGAGCGGCCATGTTCACCGAGTGCATTTCATGAGTGCCGAGAATCGGCACGATCGTCGCAGCCACCACGTCGATCGGCTCGGCGGCACGATCAGGTACGACGTCGTCGGCGACGGATCGCTGCACTTCGTGGCGTGGCCGGCCGGGACCCGGCCGCTCGACGATCTCGTTCCATTCGCCGAACAGCTCGTCGACCGCTGCGACGCTCGTGTCGCCCTGATCCAACCGCGGGGGTGCCCCGGTTCGACGCTTCCTGTGGGCGGCCACACCCTGGCCGATCTCGCCGGCGACGTGGTCGCGGTACTGCTCGCGCTCGGTTCCACGCCCGTCCTCGGAATCGGCCACGCGTTTGGCAACCGGATCATGCGGATGACGGCCACGTTGAGGCCCGACCTGCTCGACGGCCTGGTTCTTTTCGCTGCCGGCGGCCTGTTCGGCCCCACGTCGCGATTCACCGAAGACATGGCGATCGTCGGTAATACTGAACTGCCGACTCCTGAGCGCGTCGAGGCTCTCGGTCGCTGCTACTTCGAGCCGGGCCGAGCCGACCCGTCAGCGTGGCTCGATCCGCCGAGCGCAGACGCCGGCCGGATCACTCGTGTCGTCGCGGAACCACCTCATGTCTGGTGGGACGGTGGATCGGCACCGATGCTGGTGGTGCAAGGCGCCGACGACCAGAGCGCGACCCCCGAGAACGGTCTCGCGCTGGCTGCTGCACACCCGGGGCGGGTCTCGCTGCAGACGATCGAGGGTGGTGCGCACGCCCTGCCGCTCGACCGTCCTGCCGAGTGTGCCCGCCTCGTCGTGGCTTGGCTCACGCTGCACGATCTCGCACATCGCTGACCGGGCGCGAAACAGCCCGGGCCGGGAGGGGTTCCGGTCCGGGCTGCGATTCGCTACGAATCGTCTCGCACAGCGTGCTGCGACGAGGCGAACGTCAGGTGTGCCTGATCAGGCGCTCTTCTTGGCGGCCGGCTTGCGGGCGGTCGACTTCTTGGTGGCCTTGGTGGTCTTCTTGGTCGCGACTGCCTTCTTGGCGGCCGGCTTGCGGGCGGTCGTCTTCTTGGCGGCCGTCTTCTTGGCGGCCGGCTTCGGTGCGTCGACGACGCCGGCCTTCTCGGCGAAGTTGCGGCCGTTGGCGATTGCCTCGAGGGTCATCTTGCGCTGCCAGCCCAGTACCTGCTCGGCACCGGCGAAGTAGCGCTCGGCGAGCTGCTCGGGGGTCGGGATCGTCGTGGTGTCGAGCGCAGGCAGCATCTCGGTGAGCTTGCTGGTGTTGGTCTCTGCCTGGGTCCGGACCGACTTGATGCCGGCGAGCAGCTGCTCGCGGACGGGCTCGGTGCGGGCCGTGAAGCGGGACTCGACGCTGTCGGCGATGGGCTCGAAGCGAGCCTTGCCGGTTTCGACGATTTCGTTGAACCGAGCTTCGATCTCGTTGAACCGAGCTTCGATCTCGGCGATGGCGTCGGTGACGACTTTAGGCATGTCCTTGGTGAGGGATTCGGTGTTCATGGTGTCTCCTTTGGGGGTGTCAGACTCGTGGTGAGGGTGAAGCGGACGCTCCGTCCTCAGGTGCTTACTAAAGTTAGCACCTTGACACGCAGAAGTAAACATGTTGTGTCGAATGTCACGAATATGGGTGCCCCGCCCATGATCCGGCCGGTCAGTGGCTGATCGAGTCGACGCCTTTGGGGGCCTGCTGGCTCATGAACCCGAAGAGATACCCGGCGACACGCCGCATCTGGATTTCTTCGGCGCCTTCGGTGATCCGGTACCGACGATGGTGTCGGTAGATGTGTTCGAACGGCATGTGGCGGCTGTAGCCCAACCCACCGAACACCTGCATCGCCCGGTCGGCCGCGTCGCAACAGAGTCGGTTCGACCAGTAGTTGCACATCGAGACCTTGTCGCTCACCGAGAACGTCCCCTGGGTGTCCATCTGCCAAGCCGTCTTGTGGATGAGCGCGCGCAGCATCTCGCACTGCGTCTGCAACTCGACGAGCGGGAACTGGATCCCCTGATTCGTGGCGAGTGGTTTGCCGAACGGCTTGCGTTCCTTCGCGTATCGAACGGCCTCGTTCACACAGAACTGGGCGGCGCCCAGGCTGGACGCGGCCTGGCGGATCCGATTCTCGTTGAAGAAATGCTGCACGACCTGGAGGCCGCGGTCCTCGCCGCCGAAGATCGTCGAGTTCGACACGCGGACATCGGTGAGCGAGATACGGGCGTGGTCAGTCGGCATGTTGAACGTCCAGAGGTACTCCTCGACTTGAAAGCCGGACGACCCAGTTGGCACCAGGAAGCACGTGATGCCGCTGCCGTCGCCGGCCTCGCCATTGGTACGGGCGAAGATCAAGTCGTGGCTCGCCCGGTGAATGCCGGTGTTCCACGTCTTCTCGCCGTTGATCACCCAATCGTCGCCGTCGCGGACCGCGGTGGTCTCCATATGAGTCGCGTCGGAGCCGTGCGCGGGTTCGGTGATGCCGAATGCGAAGCTGCGTCGGCCCTCGGCAAGGTCGTCGATCCACTCGGCTCGCTGCTCGTCGCTGCCGTATTCGATCATCAAGAGCAGACCGACGTTGTTGCCCACGATCGAATGCTCGTTCTGGAGGTCGTTGTGCAAGCCCAGACCCTTGGCCGCCAAGTGCTCGCGGATGATGGCCATTCCCAGATTCGTGCCGTTCCTGCCGCCGTATTCGGCGCCGAGTGGATAGCGGTAGTGGCCGGCAGCGTCGGCGAGCCGTTTGGCCTGATCGAGCAGTAGTTCCCACTCCTCGTTCGGGAGCCCACCGCGATCCCAGTCGGTACGAGCGTCCTCACGTCGATGGTCGAAGAACCGGATGTTGTCGTCGCGTTGCTCGAGCGGTTTGATCTCGCGCTCGATGAACGCGTCGAGCTCATCGAGATAGCTGACGAGCTCGGCCGGTATGTCGAAGTCCATCCCGACAGCCTTGCCCACGGTCAGGTGGTCAGACGGACCCAAGCTGCTTCGTCGGCATGGAGTTCGTGTGCGAGCGGAGTCGAACCGGATCCGGAGTGGACGAGCACTTCCCCGGCCGGAAGGTCGAGCGGGTCGGCGCCGTAGTTGATGACACATGCGATGTCCCCGCGCCGGAATGCCAGCACGTCGTCTCGGAGATCGAGCCAGGCGAGTGCGCCGACACCGACGAGTTCGGTGCTCCGGAGTCGAAGCGCCGACCGGTACAGCTCCAGCGTGGAACCGACGACGCCGTCCTGGACCGACGCGGCGAGTTCGGCGAAAGCCGCAGGTTGGGGGAGCCAAGGATCGGACGATCCGAATCCGAATGACGGCCCGTCGGGCGTCCAAGGCAGGGGCACTCGACAACCGTCGCGCCCCTTGACCGCGTGACCAGACCGCTCCCACGCCGGGTCGTCGAGCACCTCGGGGGGAAGGTCCCACACCTCGGGCAGCCCGAGTTCCTCCCCCTGGTACACGTATGCGGAGCCGGGAAGTGCGAGCAACAGGAGCGCTGCGGCCCGCGCGCGTCGTAGACCGAGCGCTGCGTCGAGTACGTCGTGCGGGCCGTCGTGAAGCCAACGCCGCCAGTTCGTGTTCGGCGGCAGGCCGTAGCGGGTCGCGTGACGCACCACGTCGTGATTCGAGAACGCCCAGGTCGGCGTGGAATGCACGCTCTCGGCGGCACCGATCGCTCCGTCGACGACCGCACGCATCAGCGTCGGGTCCCACTCGCACTCGAGGAAGTCGAAGTTGAACGACTGGTGGTACTCGTCCGGTCGCAGATAGAGCGGGAGTCTGCTCGAATGCACCCACGCCTCGGCCACCATCATCACGTCGCGGCCGCACGCGTCGAGCACCGCCCGCCACTCGCGAATGATCTCGTGGACACCGTCGCGATCCCAGAACGGGTGGTTGGGTTGCCGCGAGTTCTCGAGGAGCTGTGAGTCCTCCGCCATGTCGGGAAACGTCGGATCCTTCACCAGTCCGTGAGCCACATCGACGCGGAAACCGTCGACTCCCCGGTCGAGCCAGAACTGGAAGACCGCACAGAACTCTGCGCGAACTTCTGCGTTCTCCCAGTTGAGGTCGGGCTGGGATGCATCGAACAGATGGAGGTACCACTCGCCGTCGTCGAGACGTTCCCAAGCCGGTCCGCCGAACACGCTCTTCCAGTCGCACGGCGGTTCGGACCCGTCGACCCCGGTTCCAGAGCGAATGTGATAACGCTGACGGGACGGGTGGCCGGGTGGTGCGGCGATCGCCTCTTGAAACCACGCATGGTCGGCCGAGGTGTGGTTGGGGACGAGGTCGACGATCACCTTGAGGCCCCACTCGTGTGCTTCCTCGATGAGCTGCTCGGCCTCGGCGAGTGTGCCGAATCGGGGATCGATGTCGCGATAGTCGGCCACGTCGTATCCACCGTCGTTGAGTGGCGACGGATACCACGGCGTCACCCAGATCGCATCGACGCCCAACCGATGCAGATGACCGAGCCTTGCCCGGATTCCGGCGATGTCTCCGGTTCCGTCTCCATTGCCGTCGGCGAACGAGCGGGGATACACCTGATAGACGACGCCCTCAGGCCACCACCGCGGATATTCAGACATCGCCACAGGGTAACGGCCAACACCGAAAGACCTGAGAGCGCTTGCAGTCCATCGGTCGAGCTGCGTCAGTCCAGTGGTGTTGCAGCCGGCTGTTCGGAACCCGCCGGGTCGACCGTGCTCCGCGGCTCGGGCGCTACGAACATCGGGCCGTCGGGGAATTCGTCGGTCACGGTGTTGCGAAGCGTTCCGATCTCGGGCACGGAGATTTCGATCACGTCACCTGTCTGCAACCATATCGGCGGGTCGAGTTGAGCACCGGCGCCGGCGGGGGAGCCGGTGAAGATCACGTCACCCGCTCGCAGCGTTGTGAACGTCGACAGATAGTGGACGATGTACTCGATCGAGAACTTCATCGACGCGGTCGAGGCGTGTTGGCGAACCTCGCCGTTCACGCTGGTCGTGAGCTCGAGTGTGCCGAGATCGCCGATCTCGTCGGTGTTCACCATCCACGGCCCCAAAGAGCCCGACGACTCCCAGTTCTTGGCCTGGGTCATGTACGGGGGCGCGTGGTCGAGCCAGTCGCCGATCGTGCCGTCGTTGCCGAGCGTGAGTCCGGCAATGTGGTCGCGTGCCCGGTTCATGGGGATGCGCCGTCCATCCAGGCCGATCACGAGAACGATCTCGCCCTCGTAGTCGAGGTGCCAACTCTCTGGAGGACGGAGCAAGGGGCGTTCGTGCCCGGCGAACGAGTCGGGGAACCGCACCGACACGTGGGGGTATCCGTTCACGTCTCGCGCACCCGCGCCGCGGTGGTACGGGTCGCTGGAGCCGTCGCCGTTCTCGACGCCGGTACCCGCGTAGTTCGCGCCGATGCAGAACACCTTGCCCGGCCAATCGAGGAGACGGTCGAACATGATCTCGTTGACCTGATGATCTGGTGGAGCGTCGGTGAAATCGCGGGCGTCGTCGAGGCGCCCCGTACGCACGAGTTCGCCGAGGTCACGTGCGCCGTAGATACGGTCAGTGAGGTCGATCACGGCATAGCCGGACTGATCGATCATGCCGTACCGCTGTCGCCGGTCGATGGTGTAGCTGAGAAGTCGCATGGTGTTGCCGTCGGCGTCGAGTCTCGCACAAGACGGCACGCTCGTGATCGCCTCGCCGGCGAGCGCCGGCTACATCGGCCAGGTTCGGTACGGCAGCGAAAACCGTTCGATGGTCCGCGCGGTTGCCTGATCGATGAGTTCGAGAGCCGAGCTGACCACGGCGAGGTGGCGGTTGTGATCGCCTGGGGCTCCGAGTGGCCGACCCATCGGGTGATCGGTGATCAGTGCGCGAGACAGCGCCATCTGGTCCGGCACGTGACCGAATGCGGCCACAGAGATACTGACCGAGGGGATTCCGGCTGCCTCGATGCCGCGCTGGACGTGTCCGACCGACACGTGGCACACCGGTCAAACGGGAACGAGCAACACCACGTCGATCTCGTCGTCGCGAAGGCGCTCGACCCATTCAGCGACCACGTGATCGCGGAGCCGGAGCTGTGAGGTCGCACCCACGAAGGAGTACGCATGCTCGGCGAACTGGCCGACGGTGCCGTCGGCGACCAACCCGTGCAGTGCCGTCAGGGGCAGGACCACGTTGTGATCGGTTTCGGCCGCGTGAACCGGATACCCCCCGTGTCGAACTCGGAGTTCGCCCACGTCGGTGTCGGTGGGGATCGTCGACAAGGTCGGAGCGGCTCTGAGGAACTCGCCGACCCTCGCCTCGGCCTCCTCCTGGGTCATGTCGGTGACACCGAACGGTTCTGGATCGTCACCCTCGACGAAGTGGCCGCTCGACGTGATCAGCGCGACCCTGCTCTCGGACACCTTCTTACGAGGCGGGGAGAAGGGGCCGTCGTCGTACGCGAACGCTGCCCGATCGTCGAGATGGGAGGTGTAGGCGCGCTGCTGCGAGTTCACCACGTGGTCAACGAGCCGGTGGGCGTCGCCGTCGTTCATGGTTCGGCCGAGGAGCCGGAGCAACTCGTCGAAGAATCGCCCGGCGTCGTCGGTCGACAAGTCCGACAGGAACTTGAAGTCGAGGTTGCTTCGCGATCCGTAATAGAACGAGTTCTTGAACGCCTCGAGCGTTTCCGGTGCATCGACCCGAGCATGGTCACTCGACGCGGAAGCACTCATGATTGTGTCCTCGCCATGCGACCGTGAACCCGCTCGGTTTCCGGAACATTCCCGAAACATCAAAGGTGTCAGGTCGCGGCCGCTGCTCCGTCCAGCACGGCCCGCATCTCGGCCGCGATCTCGTCGGCGGTCGCGCCCGGCGTGAGCACGGCGGCCACGCCCAGTTCCTTGAGGGTGATGATGTCGGCATCGGGCACGATGCCGCCCACCACGACCGGGATGTCGGCGCCGCGGTTCCGCACCTCTTCCACGACGAGCGGAGCCAGCGTCATGTGTGCTCCCGACAACATCGACAGACCGATCGCGTCGACATCCTCGTCGACAGCGGCCGCTGCGACCGTTTGTGGCGTCTGGAACAGGCCCGTATAGATCACCTCGAAGCCGGCGTCACGCAGGATGCGCGCGACCACCTTGATGCCTCGATCGTGGCCGTCGAGACCGACCTTCGCAATGAGAATTCGTTCTGCTGCCATCAGCGCTCCGTCGTGTCGGTCATATCGTCGGCACCTCGATGTGGCGGCCGAACTCGCTGCCCAACGTCGACATGATCTCACCGAGGGTTGCGTACACGGTGACTGCGTCGATGAGCGCCGGCATAAGGTTGATCTCGGGATCGGCGGCTTCGGACCGGATCCGGGCCAGCGCGGCATCGACCGAGTTCTGGTCACGGCTCTGGCGAACTTCGTCGAGACGTTTGCGCTGACGCGCCTCGTCTTCGTTGGTGATCTGGAGCAAGGGGATCTGCGCTTCGTCGTTGCCTTCGGTGAAGCCATTGACGCCGACGATCATGCGGCTGCCGTCGTTGAACCGACGCTCCTGCTCGTACGCCGAGTCGGCGATTCTGCCCTGGAACCAGTTGTCCTCGATGCCCTTGATGGCCCCTTCGAGCATCGATCCGTCGCCGAGGGTCTCGATGTGGGCGAACAACTCTTCGGCCTGCCGCTCCATCTCGTCGGTGAGCGACTCGACGAAATAGGAACCGCCCAGCGGGTCGGCGACCTGAGCGACGTTGGTCTCGTGAGCGATCACCTGTTGCGTGCGCAGAGCGATGCGCGCCGCCTTCTCGGTGGGCAGCGCCAACGCCTCGTCCATCGAGTTCGTGTGGAGAGACTGGGTGCCTCCCAGCACGCCCGCGAGGGCCTCGATGGCGGTGCGGATGATGTTGACCTCGGGCTGCTGAGCGGTGAGCGACACGCCCGCGGTTTGCGTGTGGAAACGCAACTGCATCGATCGCTCGTGCTCGGCCCGGTACCTGTCTTTCATCCAGCGAGCCCAGATGCGACGGGCAGCCCGGTACTTCGCGATCTCCTCGAAGAAGTCGATGTGTGCGTTGAAGAAGAACGAAAGTCGGGGTGCGAACGCATCGACAGCGAGCCCGGCCTGCATCGCGAGCTCGTCGTACGCGAACCCGTTCGCGAGGGTGAATGCGAGTTCTTCTGCTGCTGTGGAGCCTGCTTCGCGGATGTGGTATCCGGAGATCGAGATCGAATGCCAGCGCGGCATCTCGGTGGCTGTGAATGCGATGGTGTCGCGAACGAGACGCATCGACTGGCGCGGCGGGAACACGAACTCCTTCTGCGCCTGGTACTCCTTGAGGATGTCGTTCTGGAGCGTGCCGCCGAGCCGGCTCCGGTCGATTCCTGCCTGCTCGGCCTGGGCCACGAACATCGCGAAGATCACGGCGGCCGGCGAGTTGATGGTCATCGACGTGGTGATGTCTCCGAGGTCGATTCCGGCGTACAGGTCTTCCATGTCGGCCATGGAATCGATCGCGACGCCGCAACGGCCCACTTCGCCGAGCGACATCGGGTCGTCTGAATCGAGACCGAGCAACGTCGGCATGTCGAATGCGGTCGACAGGCCGTCGCCGCCCGACTTGATGATCTCCTTGAATCTCCAGTTGGTGTCTTCGGCGGTGCCGAAACCGGCGAACATCCTCATGGTCCACAGCTTCGAGCGGTACATCGACGCGTACGGGCCGCGGGTGTAGGGGTACTGCCCGGGGAACTCGCCGTCGTCGGGTCCGTAGACGGCGTCGAGACGAACTCCTGACATGGTCTCGTGTGTGGTGTCGCGTCGACGTGACGTGTCGTACGCCGCCTGCCACAGTTCCCGGTTGGTCGCCATGGACGACATGATACTTTGACGTCAAAGTATTGTCGAGTCCGAACGAGGGTGTTCATCGTGAACGTTGACATGTCGAGCGCAACCCGGGCACGGAGCTCGCTACCGGTCGATCCGATCGAGCTGGCGCGATCGCGCTGGGTCGAGGAGGGTTGGGGCTCGTCTGCCGCCGGCATGGCGTTCGTCACGTCGATCATGCGCGTGCAACAGGTGCTGCTGAGTCGTGTCGAGCATGAACTTCGTCCGCTCGGCCTCACGTTCGCGCGATTCGAGGTGCTGATGATCCTCCGGTTCAGCCGCACTGGGTCGCTGCCGGTCGGCAAGATCGGCGAGCGGTTGCAGGTGCATCCGGCCAGCGTGACGAATGCGACCCAGCGACTGGCGGCCGCAGGGTTGCTCGAGCGGCGTAAGAATCCCGAGGATGGTCGCGGCGTCATCGCAACCATCACCGACATCGGACGGGAGCAGGCCGACCTCGGCGCAGCGCGGTTGAACGCCGAGGTCTTCGCGAAGGTACCGCTCGAGCCGGCCGACCAGATCGTCGCCAACGGGTTGCTTCGCTCGTTGCGTCAGGCGTTCGGCGACTTCGACTAGCGCGGCCAGACCGGTCACGGTGCCGGTACGGTTTCGGCGGTGATGCGACGAAGGATCGGGTTGGTGGTTGCGTTGGGCAGCGTCCTGATGGCGTCGTGTTCGTCGACGCCGGAGCCGGCGGCGGATGCGGCGCCAGCGGCGACATCAGCTGCGCCCGATCCGACGGTGGAGCGCGCGGCGTCGAGCACAGCACCGATCGGCACCACGACCAGCCGCCCGCCCAGCTCGACCACCACGACGACGACCACGCCACCCACCACGACGACGACCACGACGACCACGACCACGTTGCCGCCGCCCACCACGACGTCATGTCGCAATGTGGCGATCGTCGGCGACTCGACGTTGGTGGCCCTGGTGACCGACTCGTGGCTGCCGGGGCCCGAGCACAACATCCAGGTCCGCTTGCGAGCGGTCGGCGTCGAGAACGTCAACGTCTCGGTGTCAGGCGGACGGTCGACCGTGGAGCGCATCGCCAGTTGGCAGGAGAATGCCGTCGAGGCCGCCACGGCGATCCGGCAGTCGGGATTCGTCGGTTGCTGGATCGTGATGATCGGCACCAATGACGCGGCGAACGTGGCTGCGGGTTCGGCGGTGGGACACGCGGAGCGCATCGACCGGATGATGAGTGTGTTGGCTCCCGATCCGGTGCTGTGGGTCGACGCGCGCACTCAGCGAACGACCGGCGCCTACTCGAACGTGAACATGCAGAGCTTCAATCACGAACTCGACGTGGCGCTGTATCGGTGGCCGAGCCTGCGGGCCTACTACTGGTCAGATGCGGTGCTCGACGACTGGTTCCAGCACGACGGCATCCATTACACCAAGGACGGCTCTGCGTGGCGCAGCGCCATGACGGCACAGGCGCTCGTCGACAGATTCCCCGAACTTGCCTCGGCCGGCTAGAAATTGATTGCTTTGTAGCAAGACAACTGCTACAAAACGATCAATGGAAACTCTCCTGTTCTGTGCAGTGCTCCTCGTCCTCCTGACGGTGCTGCTCCAGTCACCCACCGACCATCACATCGACCTCTTCGCCGATCGGTACGACGTGCCGGTCACGACGAACAACGCTGCCTTGCTGCGTTCGTACATCTGGTGGGCTCGGATGTTTCGACTCGGCGGATTCGCCGTCGTCGTCGTCGTGGTCGCGTTCGTCGAGAAGTTCGGGTCGATCGACATCGGAGGCCCGGTGAGCCTCTTCACGCTGGCAGGTGGCTACGCAGGTGGTGCGGTCTTCGGTGAACTGCTACGGCCCCGGCCGGATGGTCGTTCCGCCAAGGCCAGTCTCGATCCGAGAACGTCGGCCACCTACGTCCGCGGCTGGTTGGTCGGATGCGTCATCGCCATCGGCGTGCTCGTCGCTGTCGCGGTGCTCATGACGATCGTCATCGACCCGAGCGGATCGTACGCACCATCGGCGCTGACCGTGCGACAGGCGATCGTCGTCGGTTCCGCAGCCCTCATCGTGGTCGGATGCGGTCTCTTCGCGGGGAACTCCATGGCTCGACGACCCGTTGTGACGTCGCCGGGCGATCGGGCGGCGGTCGATCACGCAGTACGGAGCGCGTCGGTGATCGCCGCCCTCGGAGGGGCACTCATGTTCGGCGGCGTCGCCCTCGCACGTTTGGCGACGGACGCGGCGCTCATCGACGGCGCGATGGGTCCCGTCGTGCGCTGGATCGACAACGTACTGGCGCTGACGTCGCTGGCAGCGATCCTCAGTGGGTTCTTCGCCGTCTGGAAGTCGATTCCGCGCTTCGGGCGGAGCGCGCCACAACACGACCGGGTGCGAGCCCCGTCGTGAGCGATACCCCCTACATCGAGCTCGATCCCGATTCGAAGCAGCCTGCGTACGCGCAGATCAAGGCGAGGGTCACCGAATTGATCGGCTCGGGCGATCTGGCTGTCGGGGTCTCGCTGCCTTCGATACGGCAGCTCGCCGGTGATCTGGGGCTGGCCGTGAACACGGTCGCCCGGGCGTATCGTGAGCTGGAACGTGACGGATTGGTACGTCAGCGCGGTCGCCGGGGTACGACGGTGTGCGGTCTGCCGAAGGCTGCAACTGCATCCAATTCGGCGATCGCCGCGGTTGAGTCGGCAGTGACCGAAGCAAGGCAACGCGGCCTCGATGCCGCGCAGATCCTGTCGGCGGTGAGCAACGCGTTGGCCCATCCCGGCTGAGCGCTACGACGTTGCGCCAACCGGGACCGGTTGCGGATGTGCTGGTGCAGGTTGGCCCGAGATCGGGATGTGGAGCAACGAAGCGATCAGGCCGAGTGCCACCGCCACCACCCAGACCGGGCCGTAGCCGCCAGTCGAGTCGTAGACGCGACCGCCGAGCCACACGCCGAGGAATGCGCCCAGTTGGTGTCCGAGGAACACGATGCCGAACAGCGTCGACAGGTACCTCGGCCCGAAGATCGAAGCGACGAGACCGCTGGTGAGTGGCACGGTCGAGAGCCAGAGCACCCCCATCACCGCTCCGAAGCCGATAGCGACACCGGCCGTCAACGGGATGATCAGGAAGCACGTCATCACGACAGCTCGGAGCAGATACAGCAATGACAGCAACGTTCGCCGCCGGAATCGATCGCCGAGCCATCCGGCTCCGAGTGCGCCGGCGATGTTGAACAAGCCGACCATCGCCAGTGCGACCGCCGCGGTCGAGTCGGACAGACCCTCGTCGGTGAGATACGCAGGGAGATGGCTCGCGATGAACGCCACGTGGAACCCACACACGAAGAACCCGCAGACGAGCAGGACGTAGCTGCGATTGCGCAGCGCCCTGGTCACGGCCGAGGTGAGCGGTTCCGTCAGGACTGCGGTCTCCAACGGTGACGCGTCGTCTGCGGGGAGCAATCGTGACGCTGCGCACACCAAAACGAGCGACACGATGCCGAGCACCGCGAGTGTGCTTCGCCAGCCGTTGTGGTCGATGAGGAGTTGGACGACCCAGCCGGTCTGCTGCGATTGCTGCGAGCGGTAGACCGATGATGAGGTTCTGTGCGGCGAGCGCCAAAGCGAACGATTCTCGGTCGGTCCCGAGGCCGTCGACCACCGGTTTGAGGAACAGTCCGAGCGACTGTCGGGTCCCAATCGTGAGGAACACCATCGCCGCGCCCGTGAGCACCACCGTCCACACCAGTCTCGACATCGCAGCATTGTCGCAGGTCGTAGTCGGGCGGAGTCGGGTGAGCGGCGACGGGGGAGAACTGTGAGAATGCCCGACATGAGCGATCCGATGGTCCTGTGGGAGCCTGATGACGATGCCCGTGAACGAACGCGGCTCGGGCAGTTCCTCGGCTTCTGCGAAACGCGCACCGGCAGGTCCTTTGCGGACTACGACGAGCTCTGGAGCTGGTCGGTGTCCGACGGGTTGGAGGAGTGCTGGGCGGCGATCTGGGACTTCTTCGACGTCCAGGCCGTCGAGCCGTACCGGCAGGTGTTGTCGACGCGAGAGATGCCGGGAGCGAAGTGGTTCGAGGGAGCGAGGCTGAACTACGCCCAACATGCCTTGCGCACCTTCGAACGCAAGGGACCACCCGGGGTTCAACACGACGTGTCGATCGTCGGGTTGTCGCAGAGCCGGGGCCGCGTCGAGCTGAGCAGGGCGGACCTTCGCGATCAGGTCGGGCGGGCGCGTTTGGGACTGAAACGACTCGGTGTGAGCGAGGGCGACCGGGTGGCGGCCTACCTGCCGAACATTCCGGAGACGATCGTTGCCTTTCTCGCCACGGCGAGTCTCGGCGCCATCTGGACATCGTGCGCTCCCGAATTCGGTGTGCGAGCAGTGCTCGACCGTCTGACCCAGGTGGAGCCCAAGGTGCTCTTCGCCGTCGACGGATACCGGTACGGACGCCGCGACGTCAGCCGTGTCGACGAACTCGCCGAGATCCGTTTCGGACTCCCGACCCTCAGTGCGACGGTGATGGTGGAGTTCCTCCACGACGAGGCCGGGCCCACGCTCGGTGCCACCGGGGGTGACTCGGGTCCGGTGCTGGAATGGCGTGATCTGCTCGCTGAGGCGGGACCCATCGAGTTCGTCCAGGTCGCGCCCGACCATCCGCTCTACGTGTTGTACTCGTCGGGTACGACCGGGCTCCCGAAGCCGATCGTGCACGGCCACGCAGGAGTACTCGTCGAGCACTTCAAGACGATCGGTCTGCATTCCGACATCGGCGCCGACGATCGCTTCTTCTGGTTCACCACGACCGGCTGGATGATGTGGAACTACGTCGTCTCCGGGCTGCTCGTGGGCGCCACGCTGGTGCTGTTCGACGGCGATCCTGGGGCCGACGGTCCGGAGACGCTCTGGCGGCTCGCAGCGGACGAGCAGGTCACATGGTTCGGCGTCGGCGCGCCGCTCATCACAGCCGGTCGACGCGCCGCGATCACGCCCGGCGAATCCTTCGACCTGAGCCGTCTGCGAGCAATCGGCTCGACCGGTGCGCCGTTGGCGGCGGACGGGTTCCGATGGGTGTACGAGTCGGTGTCGCCCGACGTGATGCTCTCGTCGATCAGCGGCGGCACGGACATCTGCTCGGCGTTCGTGGGTGGAAGCTCGATGACACCGGTTTGGGAGGGCGAGATCTCGTGCCGATATCTCGGCGCCGCGGTCGAGGCGTTCGACGACGACGGTCGAGCTCACATCGGGCGTCAGGGTGAGTTGGTTCTGACGCAGCCGATGCCGTCGATGCCCGTCGGGTTCTGGGGAGACGACGACGGTTCGCGCTATCGAGGTGCCTACTTCGACGACTTCCCAGGCGTGTGGCGTCACGGCGACTGGATCACCATCAGCGATCGGGGCAGTTGTGTGATCAGCGGCCGGTCGGATGCCACGCTGAACCGCGGTGGCGTGCGCGTCGGCACGGCAGAGATCTACCGCGTCTCGGAGTCGATCAGCGGTGTCGCCGACAGCCTCGTCGTGCACCTGGAAGCGCCCGACGCCGACGACCCCGGCACACTCGTCCTGTTGGTCGCGCTCGACGATGGCGCCGTGCTCGACGACGAACTGACCGCACGAATTCGAGGTGGGCTGCGAAGTGGGTTGTCTCCTCGTCACGTGCCCGACGAGGTGCACCAGGTCGCCGCCATTCCGACGACGTTGAGCGGCAAGAAGCTCGAGCTGCCTGTGAAGAAGATCCTGCTCGGTGCGGACCCCGACACCGTGGCGAGCCGCGGCGCACTGAAGGACCCGACCACGCTCGATGCGGTTGTCGAGATTGCTCGTGGTCGGTAGGCGGCGCTGACGGGTGCAGCCGCCGGCTCAGTTCTCCAGAGGGAGCAGATGTGCTGCGGCTGCATCGAGGTGGTCGACCCACTCCGTTTGCGTCGAGGGTTCGGTCACGGGTAGCACCACGAACTTCGATGTGCCGACGTCGACGAACTGCTTGATCAGTGTGACCAGCGACTCCCACGATGTCGGCACCAGGTCGACTGGATCGACATCGGGCCGTCGTCTCGCGAACTGGGCCAAGAGCTCGGCCGGCGGTTCGGTGAGCGAGTACGGGATGAGCACACCGTAATGGTCGTGCTCGATCTCGCGGTCGTGCTCGGCGCACACCCGCTCGATCACCGTCCGCCCGGCAGCTGCGTCTGCAGGAGTGACGAACGAAGGCAGCCAGCCATCGGCGAGTCGTCCGACCCGCTTGAGCTCGCTCGGCGCGATGCCGCCCAGCCAGACGTCCATCCTTCGGGGAACCGGGCGCACCCGTACCGAGTCGTAGTGATAGCGCTCGCCGGAGTGGACGACCGTCTCACCCGACCAGCATTTCCGCATGACGTCGATCGATTCGTCGAACCACGCCGCCCGTTCGCCTCGCTCGACGCCGAACGCCTGCTGCTCGCGGGGGTCGACCGCGCCCAATCCGAAGGCGGGAAGCAGACGCCCGCCGGAGAGCGTCGCCAGACTGGCCAACTGCTTGGCGAGCACGACCGGGTTTCGGCCGGGTAGCACCATCACGCTCATGCCGAACTTGAGGTGTTCGGTTCGGCCCGCACCGTAAGCCATCGCGACCAGAGGGTCGGGTGCCGGCCCGTTGATGCGCTCCGACAACCAGAGGCTGTCGAATCGGTGGCGTTCCAACTCGTCGACCACGACCCCGAATCGTTCGTCGTGCAAGGTCGTGCGTGTACCCAAGCCGTATCCGATCCGTACCTTCATCTGCTCGGCCGACTCCACGTCGTTGTGTTATCACGCGGCCCATGGGCGCGACGATCCGCGTATAGCGCTCAGGAACGGCGGGTCAGCACGATGTCCGGTCGGCAGGCAGTCGGGTCGGCAGCAGTTGTGTCAGACGTTGTGGCTGCGACCTGCGAAGAGCGTGGCCTCGCGACCGATCTGACTGCGGTAGATCCGTTCGGTCTGCACCCAACTCGCGACGAAACCGACGACGATCACGCTCAGTACGAGCGCCGAGTCGGATATCCCACCGAGTGTGGTCAGCGTCATTGCTACCGCGGCCGACACGCCGCTGATCACTGCTGCGAGCTTCACCGCGGCGTTCCAGCTGGCTCGTGAAAGATCGTTGTCCGTGTCCATGGTCTGCAGAGTCCCCTCGTCGTGCTTCCGTACACTTCTTCGGCACGCCGAGCACGATTCGTGACCGATTCGGACATTCCGTCATCCTTTTGTCATGTTTGGTGCAAGTGACGAGTCCGCTGTTCGCGGTGGAGCCGACGATCGCACGATCGATCCGCTGGGTCTGTTCCGCCTCGACGGCAAGGTCGTGGTGGTCACGGGCGCATCGTCGGGGCTCGGTGAGCGAATGGCGCGGGTGTTTCACGCTGTCGGTGCCACAGTGGTGGCCACGGCGCGTCGAGTCGAGCGGCTCGATGCGCTCGTGGATGCGTTGCCGGGCGCGATTGCGTTGCCCGCCGACGTGTCGGACTCCGATCAGCGCGAGCGACTGGTTCGGGAGGTGATCGAGCGATGTGGTGGTGTCGATGTGCTCGTGAACAATGCCGGAATCGCCACGGTCGTGCGGGTCGAGGACGAGTCGATCGAGACGTTCCGCGAGTCGATGGAGATCAACGTCACCGCAGTCTGGCATCTGTCGAAGTTGTGCGCGCCGTCGATGATCTCGCGCGGCGGCGGCTCGATCATCAACGTCGCGTCGATGCTCGGGCATGTGGCGGCGACCCCCGTCAAGCAGGCGAACTACTGCGCGAGCAAGGGAGCGGTGGTGAACCTCACACGTGAACTCGCGATCCAGTGGGCGCGCAAGGGCGTTCGCGTCAATGCGTTGTGCCCGGGTTGGTTCCCGTCAGAGATGACGGCCGACATGCAGTCGGAGGACTCGCAGCACTACATCGAGCGGTACTCGGGAATCCCGAGAATGGGCGAGGTGCACGAGCTCGACGGGGCGGTTCTGCTGCTCGCGAGCGCTGCCGGCTCCTTCATCACCGGTCACAGCCTGCTCGTCGACGGTGGCTGGACCGCTCGCTGAGCCCGGAGACCGTGACGACCTACAGGTGCGGCCAGGGGTGTGCTGCCTCGAGCTGGCTGGCGACACGGATGAGCACGTCCTCACGACCGTACGCGGCGACGAGCTGAACCCCGATGGGGAGGCCGTCCGCGTTTCGCGACAGTGGGACGTTGATCGCCGGCTGGCCGCTCACGTTGAACGCCGGCGTGAACGGCACGAACCGTGCCGCTCGACGCATGCCCGACATCGGGTCTCCTGGCTGGGCATCGTGTTCGCCGATGAATACCGGGGGCTCGCCGAGTGTCGGTGTGAGAAGGAGGTCCCATCCGTCGGTCCACCAACCCTGCACGGCGCGACGGAATTCGGCCGTGGCCGCGAGTGCCTCGGCGAACTCGACGCCCGACACCTGTTTGGCGAACTGCGCCTGTGCCCAGTTCACCGGTTCGACGTCGGCGGCGGTGAGCTCGCGGCCGATCGTGGCGCCGAAGATGTCGATGCCGATGGCCATGTTCGTGGCCCACATGGCCATGAAACGGCTCGTGAACGATGCGTCGGACAAGGCCGATGGGAAGCCGTGCTCGACTTGGTGGCCGAGGGCCTCGAGCTTGGTTGCGGCATCGCGAACTGCAGCGACGCAGTCGGCGTGAACGGGTTGACCACTGGGATGGGTGTCGAGCAGCCCGATCCGGAGCTCGCCCGCGTCGGCACTGATCTCGTCGGCGTACGGCCGCGACGGCGGAGGGGCGATCACGCTGTCACCGACGCCCGGTCCGTGCACTGCATCCAGTAGCCGCGCAGTGTCGCGGACAGTGCGGCTCACGCAGAGTTCGACACTCAGACCCGATTCGGCTCGATGTGGTCCCGTCGTGATCCGTCCCTGCGACGGCTTGAGTCCGACGAGACCACAACACGCCGCAGGGATGCGGATCGAACCGCCCCCGTCGGACGCATGGGCGATGGGCACGAGGCCGGCAGCGACTGCGGCGGCTGCTCCACCGCTGGACCCGCCGGGGACGCGATCCGTGTCCCACGGGTTGCGCGTCGGTCCGTACGCGATCGGTTCGGTCACGGGCAGGCTGCCGAGTTCAGGGCTGTTCGTACGTCCGAGTGTGACGAGTCCGGCTCCGCGGAATCGGGAAACGAGCGTGGTGTCGGCAGTCGAGACCGGTTTGACGTCACGCAGTGCGACGTTGCCGTTAGTGAGCGCCTGGCCCTCGTAGTGCGCCCAGAGGTCCTTCAAGAGAAACGGAACACCGCGGAACGGGCCGTCCGGCAACTCGTCGGCAGCCGCCAGGTCTCTCGCGTGGTCGTACCACTTCATGATCACGGCATTGATCGGTCCGTCGAATGCCTCGATCCGCTCGATCGCCGCCTCAGCGAGCTCGAACGCAGTGGCCTCGCCGGATCGCACGAGCGCAGCCTGATCGGTGGCGTCCATCCAGCGGGTGTCATCAGCGAGGGATCCCATGCAGTGTTGTTAGCAGTTCCCTTCGTCGTCGAATCAGTCGAGTACGACGCCTGCCGTGGAACCGGCTGACGAGTCGCGTCGTTGCTTCGCTACGGTGCCGCCGTGGCGACGGCACGAGAGGCGCTCAGGTACCCGGCGATCCGTCGATACCTCCTGTCGACGGCGCTCGCGTCGATCGGCATGAACCTGCTCATCACGGTGTTGTTCAAGCAGGCGTACGACATCACGGGTGATGAACTCGCGATCGGGCTGATCGGCCTTGCGCAGTTCATCCCGGCAGTGCTTCTCGTACTCGTCAGCGGATATGTGGCCGACCGGTTCGACCGCCGACGGGTCACGGCGCTGTTCGTCATGGGCCGTGTGTTGTGTGCCGTCGCTCTGATCGTGTACACGCGGTCCCACAGTGGCCAGATGCTGCCGATCTACGTGATCTCGTTCGCGTTCGGAACCGCCGACGCGATGGTGGGGCCGTCACGGCGTGCGATTCCGCCGTTGATCTCGCCGACAGGGATGTTTCCGCAGGTGATCGCACTCTGGACAGCGACGTTCACCGCTTCGGCAATCGTCGGTCCGGCGCTCGGCGGATTCCTCTACAGCGTCGGTGCCGATCTCGCCTACGGGGTCGCGACGATGCTCTTCGTCGGCTCGATCGTGCCGGTGCTCCTGATCGAGTATGTCCACGAACCCACGCCGATGACCGATCGCCCGACCTTGTCGAAGGCACTCGAAGGGTTGCAGTTTGTTCGACGGACGCCGATCGTGCTGGCGTCGATCGGCCTCGACCTTTTCGCAGTGCTGTTCGGCGGAGCGGTCGCGCTCATCCCGGTCATTGCCGCCGATCGATTGCAGGTCGGTGACATCGCGTACGGATGGTTGCGCGCCGCCCCGGGCATCGGTGCCGCCGCCATGGCTGTCTGGCTCGCTGCTCGTCCGGTCCGTCGCCGAGTCGGTCCGACGCTGCTGGTAGCGGTGACCGTGTTCGGTGCCGCGACCGTCGTGTTCGGCATGACTCGGAGCTACACCGTGGCATTCCTCGCACTCGTCGTGCTGGCGGGTGCCGACATGGTGTCGATGTTCATCCGCGGCTCGCTCGTGCCGCTCGTGACCCCCAACGACCAGCTGGGCCGGGTCACTGCCGTCGAAGGGGTCTTCATCGGTGCGTCGAACGAGCTGGGAGCATTCGAGAGTGGTCTTGCCGCGCGCTATTTGGGAGTGACGTGGGCTGTCGCCGGCGGTGGCGTCGCCACCATCGCGATCGCGGGTGCATTCGCCGTGGCCTTCCCCTCGCTGCGACGTATCGACACGTTCGACGAACTCGAACCTCAGGCCGCCGCTAGCCCAGCCATCGGCTGAGCTTGGTGAGGGCACGATACTTTCGGCCGGTCTTGAACGACTGCTCTGCGACGAGTTGGCTGATGCCGGTCGACAGGGTGGGGTAGATGTGCACCAGGTCGGCGAGGTCGCTGAGCTTGAGTTCGAATCGAACGGCCAGCGCGAGCTCGTGAATGAGTTCGCCGGCGTTCGGAGCGAGGGCATGCGCGCCGACGATGCGGTCCTTGGCGGTGATCACCATGATCGCGCCCTCGGTCGTGCCGTCGGCTCGCGCCCGATCGTTGTGGGCGAGCTCGTGCCGATGCACCGTCACCGAGCGGCTCCCGAACTTCTCGCGGGCTGCTGCCGCTGTGAGCCCGGCGTGGGCAACTTCGGGTTCGGTGAACGTGCACCACGGAACGAACGGGGCAGACCGACCGCGCCCGGGAAAGAACATGTCGCGGACGGCCATGACGGCGTCGTATGCAGCGAGATGCGTGAACCGGGCTCGTTCGGCTGCGGCATCACCGACCACGTAGATGCTCGGCACGATGGTACGGCTGCGCCCGTCGACAGCAACCCCGCCCGCATCGGCCTGGATCCCGAACTTGTCGAGTCCGAGTGATTCGACGTTGGCCCGCCTGCCCGCTGCGACGAGCAGACCATGGCCGGTCGCGTCCGTCTGGCCGCTGCGGACGATGACGCCGTCGCCGCCCTGCTCGACGGAGTCGACCGTGGCGTCGAGGTGGATCGTGACACCCTCGCCGCGCAACACGGTGGTCAGGCGCTCGGCGAGTTCGGGTTCGTCGCGCGGAAGCAGTCGGTGTGCCATCTCGAACACCGTGGTGGGCACGCCGAGTCGCACCAGCGCCTGGGCCATCTCGACCGCGATCGGACCGCCGCCGATCATCACGAGTGATGCTGGCGGGCGGTCGAGCTCGAAGAGGTTCTCGCTGGTGAGGTAGTCGATCTCGGCGATGCCCTCGATGGGCGGAACGGATGGCCGGCTCCCGGTACACACCAACGTGTATCTCGTGGACAGCACCACATCGTCGCTACCGGACCGGTCGGGTGACTGGTCATCGGCCGACGGATCGAGCCGAACGGTGACCTCGCGGCTGCCGGTGACGCGGCCGGTGCCGAAGATCAGGTCGACGCCCATGTCCCTGAACCGGTCGGGTGAGTCGTCAGTGGCGGCGATGGATGCCTGGACCGTCTTGATGCGACCCCAGACCGCTGCGAGATCGACGCTCGGCTCCGGTGCCGTGATGCCGAAGCGGGCGGCCGTGCGCACCGTGTGAGCGACCCGCGCGCTCGCGATCAGCGACTTCGACGGAACACATCCCGTCCACAGGCAGTCACCGCCGATGCGTTGGCGCTCGACCGCAGCAACCTTGAGACCCAACTCTTGTGCAGCGAACTCGGCGGCGAGCGTTCCTCCCGAGCCGAGGCCGATGATGACGAGGTCGTACTTCTGTGCCATGGGTCGCGATGCCGATCAGGCGGAGACGATCGTGCTGACCAGGGACATCAAGGGCAACGGTAGCCGCGGACCCGGTCCGTGAGGGTACGCGATCGGGCTGACCGGTTATGTCAAGCTGGACACTCGCGTGGGAACAAGACCTACATAGAGGAGAGAATCGAATGAAGAACATGACTGCGGAGTTCAAGGACTTCGTCAACAAGGGCGACGTCGTCACCATCGCGGTCGCCTTTATCCTGGCGCTCTACTTCGCCAAGATCGTCGATGCGTTACTCGTCGGCGTGATCAATCCGATCATCGCGGCGATCTTCGGCGAGTCGAATTTCGTGAACATCGGCTTCGACATCGGTGATGCCCGGATCTCGATCGGGCTGGTGCTCGATGCTGCGATCAGCTTCGTCGCTGTTGCGTTCATCCTGTTCATGCTGATCAAGGCCTACAACAAGATGCAGGCTCCGGCCGAGGAAGACAGCGGACCGACCGAAGTCGACCTGCTCACGGAGATCCGGGATTCGCTGAAGACGCGCTGATCTGTCACGCCATACTTCTGTACATGAAGAAGTGGGAACGAGCCGCCGCAATCGCGGCGGCTTGTTCCGTTTTCGCCGGGTGCGGCGATCTGGCGCAATCACTCCCCGATTCGGCTCCGGCTCCGGGTGGGACGATCGGCGGGGTCGGTGTACTGCCCGAGCCGTTGTCGGCACAGTCCGCCGATCAGTCATCGGTCGATCGGCGGGAAGCGTCGCAGGACCCGGACGACCCATCGGCGACCTCAGTGACTGCTGCAACCCTTGCGCCGGGTGCGTTCGCTCAGACCAATGCGGACCCGACCGCGCCGGTGGGCGAACGCGTGCGCAACAATCGCATCCTCATGATCGGTGACTCGATTCTGGCCTCGACGGCGTCACGTTTCGGTGGGGTGATGTGTGACGCTCTGGTACCGCTGGGCTGGGCCGTCGAGATCGACGCCGAGGAGAATCGGTTCATCGAATTCGGCGCGCGGGTGCTCGATGCCCGCCTGCTCCCCGACGACGGTGTCGACTGGGACGCGGCGGTCGTGATGCTCGGCAACAACTACCGAGGCGAGGTCGAGGCGTTCCGGGCTGAACTGGTCGAGATGCTCGATCGCCTGGCGCCTCGGCCGACGGTCTTGTTCAACGTCACCGAGTATCGCGACCTCCAGGCCCAGGTGAACCTGATCATGATCGATGTCGCGAAGGACTACCCGCAGGTCTCGCTGGTCGACTGGAACACGCTGTCGTCGACCGAACGGGGTGTGCTCAGCGACGACGGACTCCACCTCACGCCCTCGGGCCGGACGCGCCTTGCAGAGGTGGTGGCGTTCGTGCTCGGCCCGGCGCCGGCGGGGCGTGCCGGTGCCTGCCTGAGCACGCAGTTCACCGACGATCAACCAGGTTGATCCGGGCTACCCGCGCAATCCGGGTACGCCAGG
>JBBKWQ010000126.1:0-10146 GCA_037969115.1 Ilumatobacteraceae bacterium | reverse complement strand
GTGCGTGATCGGCCCGGTGTCGGCGGAGGCGGCGACGAACGCCGGGCTCAAGGTCACCGCGATTGCTGCCGATCACTCCGTCGAGGGACTGATCGACGTGATCGTCGCTTCATTGACAGCATGACGCTGTCCGGTCGTCAGGCACAGTGCCAGTGACGGTCGACTGAGCGCTCTCGTACACTGGAACCGCCATTCTGCAATGCACGATCTACCACCATCCACACGGCGTCGTCTGAGTCCAATCGGCCTCGCGGTTGCCGCGGCAACGGGGTGGATCGTCGCGCCAGCAATTCCGGCCTCGGCACTGCCACCGGCCGGTGTCGGTCCGAGTTACGCCTCCGACCCGACCGCACTCTCGGTGCCGGCTTCCAACGCCCGCAAGCCTGATGTGAGCGGCGACGGTCGATGGGTCGTCTACGAGGCTGATCTCGACGGCCGCGCGACGGTGTATCGAACCGATCGCGAATCCGACTCGACGACCGAGTTGTCGCTCCTGCCCGAGGGCATCCGCGACGGCGACACCATCTCACCCGTGATCAGCCGCGACGGCTGCGTCGTCGTGACGACGACGCAGATCCCCTTCGACCTCTTTCGCGATGACGACACTGCGGAACGATGGGATGTCTACAGGCTCGTGGTGCCCGAGTGCGGTGGACAGGCGAATGCTTGGGAACTGGTTTCGGCTGATGAACGCACTGGCACAGCCCGCGATGACGTCGTCGCAGAGTTCGAGTCGACGGTGTCCGGGAGCGGTGTGGTCGTCGCCTACACCCACCCGCTCGACGGCGCTGCCGAAGGAGTCACCACCGTCACCGTGGTCGATCTGACCCTGCCGATCGGCGATGCAGATCGGAACCAGATCGTTGCCGGAATGCCCGTCGAAATGCCCAACACCGTCTTCAAGTATCGCGGCGCGGCGGAACCGGCCCTCTCCGCGAACGGACGCCACCTGACATTCAGGTCCGACACGACAGCAAGTGAACCACTTCCCGGTTGGGGCACCGGAGCCGTGCCGGGGGGCTGGGCGACGCCGCAGATCTACGTGTGGGACCGGGGCGCCACCGATCGGGTCGGAGCGGTGCACCTGGTGTCCGGACGCAACTCGATGCCGAGTCTCGCGGGCGGCTGGGACCCGGCGATCTCCGAGGACGGCCGGATCATCGCCTTCCGTTCGTCCGATCAGGGCCTGGTCGATGCGGTCTATCCCAAGTGCAATGGCGTGTGCCCATCGCAGATCTACCGGTACGACCGCGACACCGACGCGAACGGCGTGTTCGACCAACCGCCCCAATCCTCGCCGATGTCGATCGTGTCGGCCGCTGACGCCGGGCGCGTGCTGGTCGGTCTGCCCATCGCCGGCAACCAGTCGTCGTGGGCACCGACACTCAATGTCGACGGCAGCCAGGTCGGCTTCCTCACCGACGCCACGAACCTCCTGGTGTCGCGACGACCCGGCGGAGGAACCGTCGACGACGGCGACCTCATCATCGCCGAGGCCATCGTGGGTCAGCTGCGACGCGTGGTCGGCGAGTTCGCTTCGTCCGTGCCGGCCGCTCACGGCCACCCAGTCCTTTCCGACACGGGTCGAGTCGTGGTCTTCGACACCTTGGCCGGCGCCGATGTGACCGGCAGTGGTATCGCCAACGGAGAGCGCGACATCGTGGCCGCCACGTCGACGCCGAAGCTCTCATTGGCAGCGCTCGACTTCGGAACCGTGGTCACCGGGCTCGAGAGCACCGAGCTGTACGTCACGGTCCTCAACGCCGGCCCAGGTGCGTTCGAACCCGAAACCGTCATGAGTTCGTCGCCGAACTTCGCAGTCACGGGTGGTACCTGCAACCGGGGCGTGCTCGTTCCCGCCGGCGGCGACTGCTCGATTCGTCTGACATTCAGCCCGACTCTGCCGGCCGAGTTCATCGGAGAACTCGTAGTGTCCGAGGACGGGCTCGCACCGATCAGTGTGTCGGCCCGACTCCGTGGCGTGGGCGGCGACCCCACCCTGCAGGCAAATCCCGCCGGAATCGACCTGGCACCCGGTCTCGTCGGCCAGACCGGTGGAAGCAGAACCTTCGACATCGAGAACACCGGCTTCATCCCGACGTCGATCGCCTCGATCCGAATCGCCGGCGCACACGCCGACGACTTCGCCGTCATCAACGAGACCTGCACCAACCGCGCCCTCAACGCGAAGGCGATCTGCTCGATCGACGTCGAGTTCAGGCCCACCGAGAGCGGCTACCGCAGCGCCCTCGTCGTGGTGAGCACGCCACTCGGCCAGTACACCGCGGCGGTCGTGTCGGGTGCCGGACGTTACGCACCGAAGTTCGACAGCACCATCGGCACTGTCCGACCCGGCGACGTAATCGGCCTCGGCGGGTCGGGATTCCCTGCGAACAGTGCCGTCGTCATCACGTTCGACGACGGCTCCAGGCCCTTCGCGATCGTCGAGACCAACGAGTCGGGCGTGTTCCTGACCCAGGTCCCGGTTCCTGTGCGTGAGCGTCCCGGCCGCCGCCAACTTCTGGCGATCGGTCCGCAGGACGTCGTCGCGGCCATCGAGGTCGAAGTCGTCAGGCCCGCGCGAAGCACACAGGCAGTGTCGGGCGCACCCGGATACGGATTGGGCTTCTAAGCGTCGAGTCGTCCGCGAAGCACCGAGTGACCCGAATGGCTCGGATCGCCGTCGGTGGGCTCGATCGAGACGTCGACGATGGGGAAAGTGTCCAGGTCGACGTCGTCCGGAATCGCGTAGGTGTGCTGTGCGTCGAGCGATGTGAACGTGCCGAGTGACACCATGTCGGTGACATCGCCGTTGATCAACCAGAGCTCGAGGAACTCGTCGTTGGCGATCGTGAAGTCGGCGGCACCGACCTTCAACTGCCGATGGCCGTCGACCAATTCGACGACCGCCATGGCGTTCAGGCCGACCGGCGCACCGTCGAGCCCCTCGCTCGTGATGTCGATAGCGGCCAGCACGTCTGTGTCGTTGCCGCGCTGAGCGACGAGCGCCGAGGCGGCGACGACGGCGACGACCGCCGCGGCTGCGCCCAACAACCACTGCGTGCTTCTCCGTCGGGACTCGAGGGCGATCACGGGTGCCTCGCCGGTGGCGGTGTGGACAGGCTCCGGTAGGACGGCCGCACCGATCGCTTCATCGCGGCGTCGGGCCTCTGCGACATCAGCCTCGATCGCCTCCCAGATGCTCGATGGTGGCTGGTGACGGATGGTGTCTTCGTCGTCCAGTCCGCGCATGATGTTGCGCACGCGCTCGTCGAAGCTGGTCATGAGAATCCGCCCTCTTGAACGGTGAGGTGTCGGCGAAGTCGCTCGAGGCCACGCTTGATGTCGCTCTTGATGGTGCCGAGCGGCAGTCCGGTGTGGTCGGCAATTTCCTGATGGGTGAGGTCGTCGATGTAGGCGAGTCGGAGGACTCGTTGACTTCGAGTGCTGAGGTGGTCGAGCGCATCGACGAGCAGCATGCGGTCGCCGATCACGGCGATGTCCTCCGCATCGCTGACGCTGGCTGCCACGTGGTTCCGGTCCTCGTTGCCGTCGGTGGAAGCGTGCTGATGGCGGGCTTCACGTCGGACGACGTCGATGATCTTGTTTCGGGTGATCCCGGTCAGCCAGGCGCCCAGCGCTCCTCGTTCGGGATCGAACATCGCACGACGCTTCCACGCGGTGACGAAGACCTCTTGGGTGATGTCGTTGGCCAACTCGGCGCCGACAGCTCGCCGGCAGAGCGAATAGACCAGCGAACCGTGTTGGTCGTAGGCGCGGCGCAGCGCCGTGTCGTCTCCGTGGACGAAGTAGCGGTCGGAGATGTCGTGTTCGAGCATCGGTGCGTCAAGCAGGTTCACTGCCGCGCGCAACACGTCGGCATCACGGACATCATGGCAGTCCGGCCTCGACAGTGTTGCAGTAGACATACAGAGGTACTACGAAGCCGGGGGTCCGCTTGGATGCAGTGGGGCGCATCGTTCTCCGCTCCCTGTCAGCGGTGACGAGTCCGGCTGAGGGCCTGGATCAAATTATTAGTGATAAACATGCATCCAAACGTCGAGTGACATCCGTAGAGCAGGAGAAGTTCCACTCACGAAAAGGATGATCACATGCGCTCACTCACCAAACTGCTCGGGGCCACGCTGCTCGGGGCTGCCGCTCTCGTCGGGTTCTCATCGGGAGCCCAGGCCCAGGACGCCGCGAGGATTCACCTCATCCACGGCATTCCCGGGGTCGAAGTCGACGTTGCCGCCAACGGCGCCAACGTCTTCGAAGGGTTCGCCTTCGGCGACACCCAGGATCTCTCGTCGCTCGCCGGCGAGACCCTCGCCGGTGTACAGGTCAAGGTCGCAGGCACCGACACCGTCGCGATCGACGCTGGCGACGTGGCCCTTCCGGCCAGCGGCAACTACACCTTGATCGCCCATCTCGACGCCGACGGCACCCCGACCATCGGCGTCTTCGAGAACGATGTCAGCACGATTGCCGCCGGCGAAGGACGACTGGTCGTCCGCCACACGGCCGCAGCTCCAGCCGTTGACATCCTGGCCAACGGTGATCCAGCATTCACGAATGTCACCAATCCGAACGAAGGATCGATCGATCTGGCCGTCGGCACCATCAGTGCCAGCGTGGTTCCCACCGGGGCGACCGAGCCCGTCGTGATCGGCCCGGCCGACCTCACGATCGCCGATGGCACCAGCCTCACGGTGTACGCGGTCGGTTCGCTCGACGACGAGTCGCTCACCGTGCTCACCGAATCGATCGACGGACTCGGCTCGGCCCCGAGCCGCATCAACACCGGTGACGCCCCGATCGACGGTTCCGGCTTCCCCGTGCTGCCGGTGATCGCCGTCGGCCTCGTCGGCCTCATGGGCGCCGCAATGTTCAGCCGAGCCCGCAACCAGGCCTGATCGAACGCCGTGCGCCTGCCTCGCATCGCAATCGTGCCGGCTGTGGCACTCGTGGCCGCAGCTTGCACCGGTGCTTCGTCGACGACTCCCCCCGGAATCACCGTTGATCGCGATGCGATGGTGCCCGCCTCTTCGGAGGCGGGCACGGGCGCGTCGGTCGTCCCGGATCCGCCGGGCGTCGATGTCGCTCGCAACAAGACATCACCGGCATCGCCGCCGACGACCGAACAGACCTCGACTACGATGGTCGGCCCCACCAGGCCTCTGTCCGAGTTCGCCGCTCTCGTGGCGCCGGTCGGCTCGGCACGCTACGACCCCGCCGACCATGTCGCCGAAGTCAAGCCGATCGCCATCTCGATTCCCGACATCAACGTGGTCGACGCACCGATCGATCCCGTTGGCGTGAAAGAAGGAGGCGAGCTCGATGTTCCCGATCCGCTGGTGGTCGGCTGGTACCGGGGCAGCTCGGCGCCGGGCGGCGATGGTGCATCGGTACTCGCGGCCCACGTCAACTTCCGCGGCGTCGAGGGCGTGTTTCGCTATCTCCGCGATCTCGACGGCGGCGAGCAGGTCGACATCGAGTACGAGGACGGCAGCATCGCGTCATTCGTGATCACGGAGATCACGCTCTACGACAAGGACGAACTGCCGGGTGAGCGAGTGTGGGCCAAACGGGGTGACCCGACGCTCGTGCTGTTCACCTGCGGTGGTCGCTACAACAGTGATCAACGCAGCTACGAGGACAACGTCGTGGCCTACGCCGTGCCCATTTCATGACACGGTCGCTCCGGCTGCTTTCGTGATCGAGTCGAGGTCGGTCAGCGCCGCTGATACCGGCCCGGCTCGACCTCGTGCGCTTCGCCTCGCTTCACCATCCGCTGCAGGTGGAGCTCTGCGCTGCGATGCTCGACCGAGTCGGCAAAGGTCGCCTCGACGTGCGGACGGTAGACGAATCGATGCCGCACCATCTCGTCGATGCTGTGCGGTTCGACGAGGTACTCGAGCATTGCGTCGTGGCGACGGGGGATCACTGCCGCGAAGGCGTCGAGCATCTCGATGAACTTCGCTCGTCCCTCGATCACCCCCTTGTGATGGAACGTCACGTAGAACTCGGCCTCCTCGTGACGAACCAGATCGAGTGAGCGCTCGAAGTCTTCGAGGTCGCTCCACACATCGCCGTAGTACGGCCCGAAACCCGTCAGATCGATGTCGGAGAGGAAGAACACCCCACCGCTCACTCGAAAGCCACTGTGACCGCGGGTGTGTCCGGGAAGATGCACGGCCTCGACGGTGGCGCCGCCGAGGTCGAAAACGTGCCCGTCGCTGAAACCCTCAGCGTCCGGACGGGCGGTGTAGTGGAACTCTTCGATGATCTCGCGGCCGAAGTTCGCGCGGGTCTCACCCTCGAGCCCATACATGTCGAGCAGCCCGTCGAGGCTCCGGGCGCCACCCAGATCGTCGTGATGGATGTGGACTCGGGCATCGGGGAACGTTCCGTTCCCGGCGACGTGGTCTTCGTGCCCGTGCGAGTTGACGATGGCGTCGATCGCGAGCGGCGCCCCGCCACGTCGTGCGACGGAAACGGATGGGTCGATGATCACCGTTTCGCCGTCTCCGCGCACCACGAGCGAGTTGCCCGACGGGTACATGCCGTTGGAGTCACCCGTGAGCACGCTGACCCGGTCGGTGAGCCGTCGGTGCGAGTCTCCCCAGTCAGTGATCACCACATCGACGTTACCGTCGGCATCGAGCGCTGAGCATTGGCGCGCGACCGCTGAACTCAGCCATGAGTGTGGTCGGTACGGCAGGTAGGATCTCGAAACCGTGGGACTGATCGTTCAGAAGTACGGCGGCACATCCGTCGCCGATCCCGACCGCATTCGCGCGGTGGCCGAGAACATCGCCATCACCCAGCGTCACGGTCACGAGGTCGTCGTCGTGGTCTCGGCCATGGGCAAGGCGACCGACAACCTCATCGCGCTGGCCGATTCGGTGTCGCGTACGCAGCCAGGTCGCGAGATGGACATGTTGCTCACGACAGGCGAACGTCAGACGGCGGCCTTGATGACGATGGCGCTCGCCGATCGAGGTATCGAGGCGATCAGCTTCACCGGGAGCCAGGTCGGCATCATCACCGACACCTCGCACCGCAAGGCCAAGATCGTCGAGGTCAAGGGTGACCGGGTCCGCAAGGCGCTCGCCGAGGGCAAGGTCGCCGTGATCGCCGGTTTTCAGGGAGTCTCGACCGCGAAGGAGATCACCACGATGGGGCGGGGTGCGTCCGACCTCACCGCATCGGCACTGGCCAAGGCGTTGGGTGCTTCGTCCTGCGAGATCTACACCGACGTCACCGGGGTGTTCTCGGCCGATCCACGCATCGTGCCCCTGGCCCGCAAACTCGCCAAGATCAACTTCGACGAGATGCTCGAGATGGCCGGCGCCGGTTCGAAGGTGCTCGCACTCCGGTCGGTCGAATTCGCACGCAATCACAACGTCCCACTGCACGTGCGTTCCAGTTTCACCTGGGAGACGGGCACGTGGGTCACCTCAGAGGAGCCGTCCGTGGAAGATCCCGTCATCTCCGGAGTCGTCACCGACTCGAGCGAGGCCAAGGTCACCGTGCTTGCGGTGCCCGATCGGCCGGGCGTATCGGCGACGCTGTTCGAGCCGCTCGCCGACGCGAACGTGAACGTCGACATGATCGTTCAGAACACGTCGACCGATGGCACCACCGATATCAGCTTCACGGTGCCGCTGGCCGATATGTCGGTGGCCGAGACGATCGTGCAGCGCATGGCCGACGAGATGGGCGCTGCCGGTGTCACGCACGACAACGACATCGCGAAGCTCTCGCTCGTCGGAGCGGGCATGAAATCGTCGCCGGGCATCGCCGCCAAGATGTTCCGCGTGCTGGCCGACGAGAACGTGAACATCGAGATGATCTCGACGTCGACGATTCGGATCTCCGTCGTCATCGCCGTTGCCGACATGGAGCGTGCTGCCGTTGCCTTGCACACAGCGTTCGGGCTCGATTCCGGTCAGGCGTACTCGGCTCCGCTCCCCGAGCGGAATTAGCCGGTGACCAGCCGGTTCCGTCGAGTCTGCTGGGCGAACGCCGGCGCGATCTGACAGAATCCGTCTATGCGTCGCCGGACTCAACTGATTCCTTGGAAGACGGCGGGGCGCGTCACCGAGCGGTTCGCGAGCGGCGACGACGTGGTCCGCGAGACGGGGTGGGTGTTCAACAACGAGACCGGCTCAGATCTGACGTTGGCGGAGTTCGTCGCGTCGGGTGACGACGAAGTACCGGCGTACCTCGAACAGTTCGGGCTACGCGAACCGGCCAATCAGCAACGCTCCATGATCGAGATCGGTTGCGGCATCGGCAGGATGACCTGCGCCTTCACGCGTGAATTCGGCACCGTGATCGCGTCCGACCTCGATCACGGGTTCCTCGAACGATGCCACGAGTCCGTGGCGCGTTTCGGTCGGATCGATCGTCTCCGTACGCTGCACGTCGAGGATGGCCGCACGCTCGACCAGCCGCCGAACTCGTTCGACCTGGCGTTCTCGTACATCACGTTCCAACATTGCGACGTCGATGACGCGCTCGACCTCACGGGCGAGGCGGTCCGAGTCGTCAGACCTGGTGGCAAGGTCGTGCTCAACTATCGCGGCCATTCGCCGCTCGACGTCGTCGTCCTCCCCGTCGGGAAGGTGGCCCGGACGCTGTTCCGCGTTCCCAAGCTCGGAACATGGTTGGCGTCGCACCGCTTCATGGCACGGCTCGGCTGGCAGGCGAACCGGCTCAGTCCCGACCAGGTGATCGGCCCGCTGTTGCCTCAACTCACCGATGTGCAGGTCTGGAAGAACCCGACGAGCAAGATCGCAGGATACGGCACCGAATCGCGCACCTTCGAAGGCATCAACCCGCACCACTGGTGGCTCATCGCCACGGTCATCTGACCGAAACCGTCGAGTTCTTCGACGGTGCGCGACCATTAGCCTGTCGGTCATGCGCGTAGGAATCGTGGGTGCAACTGGTCAGGTCGGTTCGGTGATGCGGCGACTGCTCGCCGAACGAAACTTTCCCGTCGACGAACTTCGGTTCTTCGCCTCGGCCCGTTCCGCAGGTTCCGCCCTGCCGTGGCTCGACGGCGAGATCATTGTCGAAGACGCGGCCCTCGCCGACCCGACCGGTCTCGACATCGCGCTGTTCTCCGCCGGTGCCACGTCGTCTCGCGAGCTAGCGCCGAGGTTCGCGGCGGCGGGAGTGACGGTGATCGACAACTCGTCCGCATTTCGGATGGACCCAGATGTGCCGCTCGTGGTGAGCGAGGTGAATCCCGAGCAGATCCACCACGCGCCGAAGGGCATCATCGCCAATCCGAACTGCACCACGATGGCATTCATGCCGGTGCTCAAGCCGCTGCACGACGAAGCCGGTCTGACCCGACTCATCGCCTCCACCTATCAGGCCGTTTCCGGCGGGGGACTGGCCGGCGTCGACGAACTCGACAAGCAGGCTCGTCAGGTCATCGACCGTGCAGCCGAACTCACCCATGACGGATCGGCCGTCACCTTTCCGACGCCGGAGAAGTTCGCCAAGCCGATCGCGTTCAATGTGTTGCCCCTGGCCGGCTCGATCGTCGACGACGGCGAGTACGAGACCGACGAGGAGAAGAAGCTCCGCAACGAGAGCCGCAAGATTCTCGGCATCCCCGACCTGCTGGTGTCGGGCACATGTGTGCGGGTGCCGGTCTTCACCGGGCATTCGCTGTCGATCAACGCCGAATTCGGTTCGCCCATCTCGGTCGCCAGGGCATATGAGCTACTCGCCGACGCGCCCGGTGTGAGCATCAGCGACGTACCCACCCCCTTGGAGGCTGCGGGTCAGGATCCGAGCTACGTCGGCCGAATCCGCCAGGACGAGGGCGTGCCCGACGGACGCGGTTTGGCGATGTTCGTCAGCAGCGACAACCTGCGCAAGGGAGCCGCGCTGAACACCGTGCAGATCGCGGAACTCTTCGTCGATCGATCGCGCTGACTTTCCGCCAGCAGTCCGGGCGAGTTCGTTCGCAGTCGTCAGCGTGCTCGCCGCAGCATCACGATCGTGATGCACAGTGAGACCAGCCCGACGAGGACTTGACCACCTCGGATGATCCGGTTGGTGTCGACGGCGGGTCGCCAGGAGACGTTGCCATCGCTGATCGCGTACATGCCGATGCCG